>CAKZLD010000038.1 GCA_937125135.1 uncultured Ignavibacterium sp. | reverse complement strand
CGCAAAGAAACGCAACGATATTTTGGTCAATAGTCATTGGTCGTCGGAGATTTTAGGTTTTGGATCGGAGTTTGAATCGTATTAGAGCTAATAACTTTAATAATTAGTAATTTTTCATAAATCTTTTTTATTCAAATTCGTGATTTCGTATAAACATGCATCTCCTATAATCCGAAACGGCTCAGTGGAAAATTCTTTTATATCTTTTTCCTTAGTTTGTATTGATCTTTCAATAATCATCAAACCATTCTTAGTTAGCAAATTATTCCTTATTACATTTTTCAGAACATCATAAATATCAAATTCAAAAAAAGGAGGATCAGCTAAAATTAAATCATATTTGAGTGTGGAATGCTTCTTTGTAAATGTAACTGCATCTGCTCTTATTACTTCACACTTATTTTCTATCCCCAGAATTTTTAGATTTTCAATCAAATTGAAATAAATCAATTTATTTTTTTCTATGAAACTTACACTCTCTGCACCTCTGCTTATGCACTCAATCCCTAAAGAACCAGAGCCTGAATATAAATCTAAAACCCTTATGTTCTCGAAATCAATTTTATTATTAAGTATGTTGAATAAAGTTTCTCTCACTCTGTCGGTAGTTGGACGGATAAATTTTGATTGAGGCACAGTGATTAACCTACCTTTGAGGTAACCGGAAATAATTCTCATTCTCATGAATATTAATTTAGTCGGAGAGCAATTCCGAGTGCAGAAGAAAATGAATTATATTTTTTCAGGAAGAATTTATTATCAAAAATTTCGGGACGAGTTTTTAGTTTTTCAAATGGGTTGAATAAAATAAAATCTATGTTAAGAGATTTCCTAAGTAATGAAACGAGATTTGGTGATACTTCATCTCCTGAAATAAAACTTGCGCTTAAAGAATCAAAATCAATTTTAGAGAAAATTTCCTGATTGAATTCCGCATTTAGTATTTCAGGTAAATCGCCGATTCTGGTAAAGTAAAAGGATTTCATCCGGAGAATTTTTTGATTGAAAGATAAAGTATAAGCAATATTTTTTTTCTGAATGTATATACTCAAATAATATCCTTTACATAAAACAGAATTACTGCTGAGCAAAGATAAATTTGCAGAAGTAAGCGGATTATCAATAAACAAAATTTTCAGTTCGTTGTCTTTAGCAAAGTTGTTAATGCATTCAATAAATTTATTTTCAATTCCAAATACTATTGCGGAATCATTATTGTTAAGAGCGTTTGGCTCGACTTCATAGTATTTGATTAGCAGGTTTTCACGGAAAGGAAATAAAATTGAATACTGAATACGAAAATCTTCTATTGCTTCCTGAACACTTAATCTATCGTCGAGAGGCAATTGAACGATAGAAAATAAATCAAGTGGGAGAGTGAATGAAACAAATTTTGGGTTTATCTGATTGTTTAATTGTAATTCCTCATAGGCGCTCTGAATCAGAGCACCTATTTTAGAAATTTTATCATTCTCAAAATTTATTTCTTCATTAAGAAAAACTTCATTAACATTAAGTAATTCAATCTGCTTATCATTTACAGATACTTCAACATACTGTAATTTGGAAGAAGTTAAATTAAAACCTGCAAAGCTATCAGTTCTTGACATTTATTTTTAGCTATTCCCATGATGCAGTGTTTTTAAGAGCATCATTATCAAGACTTCCTACTGTACCGTTTCCATCGGGGTCTTCAATATAATACCTTGTTCCGATTAAAGTTTTGACATCAACTCTTAAAACTTTACCTCTTGGTGTTACAACAGTATCTTTAGTTACAGTAGTATCAATTTTGACGATAAATCTTTCACCAGTTCTTGGAGTTGTAAAGAGACTTTCAGGGGTAAATTCACCGTGAGATAATGGGACAAACGGATTAGAAGGCTTTTTTGTAATTGGGTCAATCCCTTTTCTGATACTGTCAACAAATTTATCATATTTTATGAAGTTGATAAGCGTGTCGAGATTATCAGTAAATCTTCCCATTTTTTTCTCATAAAGGATTTGAGCGTGTTTAAGATTTGTCATTCGTAATCTTGATTCCTTTTTGATATATTTTTCTGTTTCGATTATTTCCTGCGGGTCAAGAATCGCAACTTTAATCAAAACACCAACAAGAACAATAATAACAACATACAGGGCTGCGTGCACATACCAAGGATCTTCATTTGTGCGGTTTGTAAATGACATTTTACCTCCAACTATTTTATATAGATGTATTTAATAATTTTTTCAAATTTTTTATCACCAATACCTTTTACTTTTTTTAGTTCTTCAAGTTTCAAAAACTTTCCTTTTTTTTCGCGAGTGGCTATGATATTATCTGCTGTTTTTTCACCGATCCCGGGCAAATTCATTAACTCAGATTTTGTGGCAGTGTTTATATCAATGCTTTTTTCCGCAGGCAAAACCTTTTTTGAAATATTCCCAAATTTTATATTGTTAAAATCTAAAACTTCTTGTTTAGAAACAACAATCGAATCTGAACTTTCAGAAAAATCTTTTTGATTTTCATAATCTGTGGCGGTGAAAATGCTATCTTGAAAAGAGTAATCGAAATCAGTTAAATCTGTCTTGTTAGAAATTTTAAATAATTGATTCAATACAAATCCAAAAATAAAAGAGATGGTTACAAATAGAAGTAGCTTAAATTCATTTGAAGATAAACCGAGTTTACTATAAAAATTTGCACTCATAAAATCATTATAGACCAAATTTTTTAAAGAAACCTTTGTCTTCTGTAATTCTTGATTTAAAGTTTGGTTGTTCGGCTAATTCTTTCAACAACTCTCTTTCTTTTGATGAGATTTTTTTCGGAATTTCGACGATAACTTTAATTATTTGGTCACCGAATCCAGGTTGATTCAAATGCTTAATTCCTTTATTCGACATTTTAAGTAATTTCCCTGATGGAGTCCCTGGTTCGATTGTAACTAATGCTTTGCCAGTGAGAGTTGGAACTTCCAATTCAGTTCCTAAAATTGCTTCGGGAATAGAAAGATAGAGTTCGTAAATGATATTATCTTCTTCTCTGGTAAAAAACTGATGTTCTAATTCTTTGAAAACAACAACCAAATCACCATTTTCTCCACCGCGTTTTCCTGCATTACCTTGATTACGCAGAGTCATATAACTTCCGTTGTGAACTCCAGCAGGGACTTCGATTTTAACTGTAGATTCATCTTGAATTCTTCCTTCACCCTGACATTTCTTACAGGCAATGTCCACAACTTCGCCTTCACCATTGCAACTTGAGCAAGGAGTTATATTTACAAACTGACCAAAAATTGATCGGCTGACTTGCCTTATTTCACCTGAGCCTTTGCAAACGGAACAAACTTTTTTTGAAGTTCCTTTATCGGCTCCTGTTCCATTACAATCCGGACATTGAACATATCTTTTTAATTTAATTTTTTTCTCAGTTCCGGTTGCAATTTCTTCAAGAGTTAAATTAATCACTACTCTTAAATCAGAGCCAGGAGTTCCTGTGGTTCTTCTTCTTCCTGATCTGCTTCTTGAGGATGATGTACCGAAGAATTCATCGAAAATAGAGCCCCCGCCAAAAATATCAGAGAAGTGAGAGAAGATATCATTGATGTCTGTAAATCCTCCGGATGAGAAACCTCCGGCTCTTAAACCGTCGTGACCAAATCTATCATATTTAGCTCGTTTATCATCATTACTTAAAACTTCATATGCTTCAGCTGCTTCTTTGAATTTTTCTTCTGCTTCTTTATCACCGGGATTTCTATCAGGGTGATATTGCATTGCAAGTTTTCTATAAGCTTTTTTTAGATCTTCTTTTGTAGCATTTCTTGAAACGCCTAAAACATCGTAATAATCTCGTTTTGTCATAATTTAATTTGATTGGTTATCTGAACTGACAACTACTTTAGCAAATCGAATTACTTTATCTTTAAGCATATAACCTTTTTCCAATTCATCCAGAACTGTATGAGGAGGAAGGTTGGCATCTTCTTTTTGCATTACAGCTTCGTGAAAATGAACATCGAAAGGTTTACCGATTGATTCAATTTTTGTTACTCCTTGCTCTTCTAGAAATTTTAATAATTTATTATAAATAAGCTCAATACCTTTTTTAATATCATCAAGGTCCTGAGCGTCATTTATATGTTGCAGAGATCTTTCAAAGTCATCTACGACTGGAAGAATTTTTTTAATAAATGATTCAGCAGCATAGGTAATTAAAGCTATCTGATCATTTTCAACACGCTTTTTATAGTTTTCAAATTCTGCAGCTTTTCTAAGAAATTTATCTTTCCACGAATCTCTTTCTTTTTCAAGCTCTTCGATATTATTCTCTAATGAATGATTTTCTTCTTGTTCTGTTTCAGGAATATTATTTGTGTCTTCATTAGAATTTATTTCATTTTTTATTTCTTCGCTCATAGAACCTCCTTATCTATTTTGACCGCATAAGAAATTTGATAAAGTTTCTGAAATGTATCCTACAATCGAAATTATCTTTGAATATTCCATTCTCTTCGGACCAATAATTCCAAGGATACCTTTCACTTCGCCAAGATTATAATCTTTTGTTATTAAACTATATTCATAGAATTTTTCGTGCATATTTTCTTTGCCAATTTTTACTACAACAGAATCCTTAGTGTCTTCCATATGCTGTTCAAGAATATGAATAACGATATCTTTATTCTCAATCAATTCGATAACGCTCTCAAATTTTTCCGGATCTTCGAATTCAGGTTGATGCAAAATGTTTTTTGCTCCTGTCAAAACAATTTTATCATCTTTAATTGAATCAGCAAAGACTTTGTTAGTAGATTCTAAAAACAGTCTGATAATCGGCTTTTCCTCATTATCAACGTCTTTAAATCTTTCGGAAAAAGTATTTTTAATTTGTTTGAAAGTTAATCCGCACAATTTCTCATTTAATTTTGATTCAACCGATTCAAGGACGGAATGATCAACTTCAGAATTCATCTCAAGAGTAACAGTTCTAACTAAACCAGATGTTACACTAATTACAACAAGCAGTCTGGTTGAAGAAATTTCAATCAACTGAATTTTATTAAGAACAGCATCATCCAGAGCAGGATAAGAAACACAAGCAATCTGATGAGTAATTTGGCTCAAAATTGATGAAGCGACTTTAATTAAAGTCTCGGGATCTTTTTGAATTGGTTTTAGTTTTTCATCTATCAGTTTTTTTTCGTTGGGATTAAGATTTTCCTTTGACATCAAAGCATCAACGTAGTATCTGTAACCCTTGTCAGTAGGAATTCTTCCCGCAGAAGTATGAGGGTGGTTAATATAGCCTGACTCTTCCAAATCAGCCATAACATTTCTGATTGTAGCGGGCGAAAATCCAATATCATACTTTTTCGAAATAAAACGAGATCCTACTGGTACAGCAGTTAAAATAAATTGCTGTATGATGGATTTAAGTATTAACTTTTCTCTTTCGTTTAACTCTTCGTGAATCATAATTCTCAATAATTTGCGTGCAAATATATCATTTAGAACACAATTTTTTAAGGATATAATTCCATCTTTTAGATGAGAAAACGCCTGATAAAGTTACACTTTAAGATTAAATTTTCTGCATTTGAACTATATTCGATAGTATAATTTTTAATCAATGAATTACTAATATTATTTTTGAAGAAAAAATGGAGATTAATTTGTCTGAGACATATAAATCTGCTGGAGTTGATATAAAAGCAGGAGAGAAAACGGTTCAGAAAATAAAAGATTATGCAAAAAATACTTTTAACAAAAATGTTCTATCAGAAATTGGTCTTTTTGGTGGATTTTATGAGTTAGAATTATCCAAGTATAAAAATCCTGTATTGGTTTCAAGTGTTGATGGAGTCGGGACGAAACTTAAAATTGCAATTGAGATGAATTCACACGAAACGATTGGTCAGGATTTGGTGAATCATTGTGTGAATGATATCGCCGTTTGCGGAGCTGAGCCACTATTTTTTCTTGATTATTTCGCGACCGGAAAGCTCAATCCGAATGTCGCCGCTGAAGTTATTAAAGGATTTTCAATTGCTTGTAAAGAAAATCAATGTGCATTGATTGGAGGAGAAACAGCGGAGATGCCGGGTCTTTACAATGAAAGTGATTATGATATCTCTGGAACTATAGTAGGAATCGTTGAGAAAGAAAAAATCATAAACGGTTCGAGAATACAAAAAGATGATTTGATAGTTGGAATAACTTCAAACGGCTTGCATACAAATGGTTATTCTTTGGCTAGAAAAGTTTTGCTTAACAAGTTTGAATTAAATCAGTTTATCCCTGAACTAAATAATACTTTAGGAAAAGAACTCCTGAAAATTCATAAATCCTATCTTCAACTTATTACAAGATTGAAAGAAGATTTAGATATCAAAGGTATGGCACACATTACAGGCGGCGGAATTGTTGGAAATATTTCCAGAATTATTCCCGAAGGTTTGAATGTAAAAATTCATTGGGGAAATTGGACTCCACCTCCAATCTTTCAGTTGATAAGAGAATCAGGAAACGTAAAGATTACTGAGATGAGAAAAGTCTTCAATATGGGAATTGGTCTTGCGATAATTATTTCACCAAAGGATGAACGAAAACTTTTCGAATTGTGTCATTTACTTTCTGAACATGCTTTGTTAATCGGAGAAGTAGTTTAATGTTCGTTGATACTCACGCACATCTTTTTTACGAAAATTTTAAGAATGATTTAGACGAAGTTCTCAATCGAGCTAAAGAAAATTTGATTGACTATATAATAGTTCCTGCAACAGATTTAGAAACTGCTAAAACATCTTTAAGTCTTTCAGAAAAATATGATTTTGTTTATACAGCAGTTGGAGTTCATCCGCACGAAACTAAAGATTGGAATAGGAAATTTCTGATTGAATTAAAAAATTTAGCCAATCACGAAAAAGTTGTTGCTATTGGCGAAATAGGTCTTGATTATTATTATGATTTTTCACCTAAGGAAAAACAAATACAAGCATTCAAAGATCAGATTGAATTAGCATTAGAACTTGGAAAACCAATAATTGTTCATAATCGTGATTCAGATGAAGATATGATGGAAATAATTTCTTCATATTGTTCAACAGGATTAAAGGCTCAGTTTCATTGTTTTAATGCATCCCTTTCAGATGCAATCGAATATATTAAAATGAGTCATTTCATATCATTTACTGGTAATATCACATATAAAAAATCTACTGATCTGAGAGAGATTGCAAAAGCGATAGATATAAATCATCTTTTACTCGAGACAGATTCACCTTTTATGTCACCGATGCCGTACAGAGGTAAAAGAAATGAGCCAGCTTCTTTACAGAATACTGTAAAACAAATATCTGAGATAAAAAATCTAAGTTCAGAAGAAATTGGAAAAATAACTTCACTTAATGCATTCAGAATGTTTGGAATTGGTAAAGTACCCAAAACAAGTTTTACCTATTTACTTGGAAATTCATTGTATGTTAATGTTACAAATCGTTGCAATGCTGATTGTGTTTTCTGCAGAAGGAAAACTGATCCATTCATAAGTGGTTATAATCTTGGAATGAAAAAATCAGAGGAACCTAATGCAGAAGTTTATATCAGTGAAATTGGCGATCCGAAAAAATATGATGAGATCGTTTTTTGCGGTTTCGGTGAACCAACAATAAGATGGGATGTAGTAAAAGAAATTTCGAAATTTGTAAAAGCAAACGGTGGAAAAACAAGATTGAATACCAATGGTCACGGAAATTTGATAAATAATAGAGACATCATTCCTGAAATGAAAGGCTTAATTGATACAGTTTCAATTAGCTTAAATTCAACTGATGCAAAGCAATATTCAAAATTGATGCAAGTTGATGAAAAATATTTTTATGAAATGATTAATTTTGCAAAGAGCGCTGTAAACTATACACATAAAGTAGTGCTGACAGTTGTTGATTTGAAAGAAGTTGAAATTCAAAAAGCAAAAAAAATAATTGAAGAAGAAATTAAAGCTGAATTCAGATTAAGGCATTATTTTTAACTGAAAGTTCAATGGACATTCAAAAACAACAAGCCCCGGAAATAATTGAGGATACTGATACATTGAATGTATTAGCCAGCAGAGTAATCCTTTACAATGATGACTGGCATTCATTTGATGAAGTAATCGCTCAGATTATTAAGGCGACTAATTGTTCTTTCGAAAAAGCACGCTCTTTAACTTTTGAGGTTCACGTTAAAGGGAAAGCGGTTGTTTTCAGCGGTGAATTGAAGGAATGTTTGAGAGTGTCTTCCATTTTGGAGGAAATTGCTTTACACACCCAAATAGTAACTTAACTATTTTTTATTATCACAACTGTTACAACTACAACTGCTGTATATTTCATCATAGCCATAATCAATTGTTAGTTCTTCTCCTACAGAGATATTTCTTAAAGCAACCAAAATTAAGTTTCCTTCATCATCTTCATCTATGTAGCAGTTGCAATCACAATTATGATTTATGAATTTAATTTTGTCAGAATTTATCGTATCAATGTATTTGTTCTCATCTTTATAAAAGATATAAACATTATCTTCTTCATTCTCTCTTCTGATACATTCATTTTCATCAATCTCATCACCAATAATTTTCATAATCACCGTTCTTTGAGGAATATCTGATAACGTGAATAATCCTTTCCCGTGCAGATTGGAATCTTTAACAACAATTAAATCTTCAATAAACTGCATAAATTATTTTTGATATCTTTTCTTTTTAAGGAACTCCTGAAGAACTAAATGAATCTTGGAATCGAGGATAATTGGATAAGGGAAAGTAAAAATGTCATCGGATTCATACTTATCATAATCATATGAATAAATTTCCTGATTGGTTAATCCGTAGTATCGGATTTTTTTCAAACCATATTTTGCATTCGCAAGATTAATTGTATAAAGAGTTTTAGAGCGAAAAACATCTCCATCAATAGCTTCAAATTTTAATGGTGGGCGATGTGATTCCAATATCCACACGTTTAATTTTTCATTTACCACTGAATCAAAAGTAGTTGGATCGTACCAGAATTTTTCTCCTGACTGTGTTGTGAGGGGTTTCCATATATGTTTATCCTCTGTCTGAGAAAAAATAATAGTATGAAAGACAGTTATAATTATTATAATATACTTCATCATTTGCATCCGAAATTTTCTGTTTCAAATTAACAATTTAAGAAATTAATAAAAACTCATTTTTTTATGATGTTTAGTTTCAAATACTGATGAATGATATACTATTCTTAACTCAATTTCAATAACACATTATCAATTAAATAAAAAATAATCCTTGTCATTTTTTCATTATATAAATATTTTTGAATAGTTCAAATCAAATCTTTATGGAGACTTTATGCATTCTGTTAAATTACTTTTAATTCTCTCTTTTACCCTCCCCACTTTAATAAATGCTCAAAATGGATTTGGATATATTGGTGTTGAACCATGTGTAATGTGTCATAAAACTGAAAAACAGGGGAATCAATTGGGAATTTGGAAAGAAAGTAAACACTCCCGTGCTTATGAAACGCTCAAAACTGAACGTGCTGCTGAAGTTATGAAAGAAAAAGGTCTTTCCGGTAATGCTTATGAAAATTTTGATTGTCTTAAATGTCACGCTTCTGGTTATAACGTGGATGCTTCTTTAATAGGTAAGAAATTTAAGATTGAAGACGGAGTTCAGTGCGAAACATGTCACGGTCCCGGCTCTGAATATAAAGATATGAAAGTTATGAAAGACCGTGCACTCGCTGTACAAAAAGGTTTAGTTTTGTTTGAAAATATTGAAGCTTACTGCATTACCTGTCATAATGTTGAAAGTCCAACTTACATTGGATTCAACTTCGAAGAATCGTGGGAAAAAATTAAGCATCCTGTACCTAAAACTAAATAGGGGAATATTTTATGAACAAAAAACTACTTCTAATGCTGTTTTTAACTGTTGGAGGAGTTCTTTTCTCTCAAAATTTAAATGGAAGATTTTCTTCTTCTGTTTATATGTTTGAAAGATTTGATTCTGCAAGTGTTTCTCAGAATCACTTAAGAGCCTACCAAATGTTAAATCTCAATTTCAATTACGAAAATTTTTCATTGCGGTCAAACTTAAATCTGGAAACTGATTTAGCTCAGAAATTAGATTCTGATCCAAGATTGCGTTTCTATAATTTATATCTTGAAGCAAGAAATCTTTTCGATATTGCAAATGTTAAAATTGGTCGCCAACCTATAATAAACAGTGTCGTTGGTGGATTGATGGATGGTGCCTCTGTCTCACTAAATAAGTATGACTTCAAGCTTACTGGTTTTTATGGAGGTAATGTACCAGCCTATCAAAAATTAGAACTGATTGAAAATTTTTCTGATAATTATATTGCCGGAGCAAGATTATCAACAACTATTCTTCAAGATTTTCAATTTGCATTTGGATATGTAAATAAAAATTTCAAACCAACTGATTACAAAGCATTAAGACTTGATCCGAATCTTAATCCGATTCAGGTTTTAATTTCAAATAAATCGAATCAATTTCAATATCTAAGTGGTGAAGCTTCTTATTTCTCAGAGAACTTTTTATTTATCAATTCCAAATATGAATATGACTTAAACTTTAAACAAACTTCTAAAGTTGAACTCGATGCACGAATTGAAAAGATTAAAGATTTAGGAGTAAACCTTTACTATAATTACAGAGAGCCACGAGTAAGATATAACTCTATCTTTTCTGTTTTTGATTATGGAAACACACAGGAAATCGAAGCAGGTCTGGATTACAAGATTGATAAAAACTATACAATACTTGCTCAATTCGGTTATGTAAAATTCAAAGATGATAATTCATCTAGAATTGGATTAGGAGCATCAACAAAATTTGGAACCTTTAGTTACAGAAAAACTTTTGGTTATGCTGGAGAAATGGATGCTGTTTCTCTTTATTCTGCATATACTTTTCTTGACGGGTTAATAACTCCAAATATTGGTTTGTCCTATGCAAGTTATAAAGTTAGTAAAGATTCAGAAACGAACAATATAACAACTCTTTCTGCTGGATTAAATTTCAGACCCTTCAGAAAATTATCTTTTGATTTACAAGGACAGTATTTAGATAACAAAATTTACAAAAATGATTTCAGAGTATTCTTTAAACTGAATCATTGGTTTAATTTAAATTTTTAGTGAGTGCAGAATGAAAATAAAATTATTTTACAGTATTGTAGTTTTAATATCAGTATCACTTCTTTTCATAGCTTCAAGAAACAATTATCAATATCAAGTTGATGAAAAAGAAGTTAAAATCAAGTTTTCACATTCTGTACACGCAGAATTAGTAGATTGTAAAACTTGTCACAGTGCTGTTGCAGAAAGCATTTCTCTGAACGACAGACTGTTTCCCAATCACGATAACTGTTCATCTTGTCACGATGTAAACAATGAAAATGAATGCAGCACTTGCCATATCGGAGATACTTATGAACCGATAGAAAAAGAGAAATCGGAGTTAATTTTCAATCATAAATTCCATATTGAAAATCAGAATATGGATTGTGAATCTTGTCATAAAGGATTAACGGAAGTTGATTACAGCTGGCAGGCGGTAGCAGCAAATCCACCAATGGAAAATTGTTATGCTTGTCATAATGATAAAACAGTTGCATCAAATGCTTGCGAATCCTGTCATATATCTACAGCAAACTTATTCCCTCAAAATCATAAAGTGGCAAGATTCATTAACACGCATAAATTCTCTGCGCAAATGGTAGGTGCGAATTGTGCAATGTGTCATGATAATCACAGTTGTGAAGATTGTCACGCTGCTACGAGTGTAATAACAGAAGTAAACCTTAAAACTGATTTTTATCAACCTTATTATCCAAGCAATTTTGTTGATGGGCCAAAGCAACAAGCTATAAGAAGAGTACATGAAATTAATTACAGATTTACTCACGGATTTGATGCAAAAGGCAAAACGGCTGAATGCCAATCTTGTCATCAGACGGAAACATTTTGTGCAACCTGCCATGCTTCAGAAAGTACCGATTTTGCTTACAGTGGAATTATGCCTGCAACACATTTGAAACCAAATTTCTTTACGATAGGTGTTGGAACTGGCGGTGGATTGCACGCTACCTTAGCAAAACGCGATATTGAAAGATGCAGCTCTTGTCACGATGTGAATGGAGGAGATGCGGTTTGCATAACCTGTCATTTAGATAGTGATGGAATAAAAGGAACTAATCCCAAAACTCACATAACTGGATTTATGAAAGATCAGAAAGGAGATTGGCACGACACACAAGGTTCGATTTGTTATAACTGTCATACAAATGCTAATCCTAATTCACCGATAACTTCCGGTTTTTGTAATTATTGTCATAGGTAGAAATATGAAAAAATTATTTAAAACAATAGCGTTATTATCATTTTCAATTTTGATTTTTATTTCCTGCAGTGAGATGAATAAAGATTTGCCTTCTTCGCCTTCGGTAAATATTCATAAACCGGGAATTAAAAATCCAACGTCTCCTGATTTTCATGGGAAGTTGATTGCTTCCACTGACTGGACAATGAAAGAATGTAAACAATGTCACGGAGCAAATTATCAAGGTGGTATAATAAAAGAAGCAAGTGGAAATTGTTTGACTTGTCATACACAACCAACAGGTCCCGAAGCTTGTAATACTTGCCACGGCGATTTTGCTGACCCGACTAAAATTGCTCCACCGAGGGCATTAGATGGAAGCATCAGCTCAAGTTCAAGAGGAGTCGGTGCACATGTAAAACATCTTTATGCAGCTTCATCAGGAAAAGCAGTTGAATGCAATGAGTGTCATAAAGTTCCCACATTGTTTTTATCAGAGGGACATTTCGACAGCACTCCTCGTTCAGAAATTATTTTTGGTAATTTAACCAAAACTCAAACCAACGAAACAGGAACGACAGATTATGATGCAAGTTTGCCTCTATTTACTCCAAATCCATCTTATAATTTTGAAACTAATTCTTGTTCAAATACCTATTGTCACGGTTATTTCAAAAATGGAAATTTGGATTATGTAGTATCTTTTACTTCTGGCTCTGAAGGTGGTAAATGTGGAACTTGTCATGGGAATAAAGATACAGGAAATTCTCTCCCCAAAACCTCTGCTCAAGGTGGTACACATCCGAATGTTGGAACTTGTGAGACTTGCCATGCTGGAGTAGTCGCTTTAGTTGGAGGTAAATATGTTATCACTGATCCTTCAAAACACATAAATGGTAAACTGAATATATTCGGGCAGGAAAGAGATTATTAAAATTTAAGCCGTCATTTGACGGCTTTTTTGTTTGTATATTTGTAAAAAATTGTTAAACAAATTTTTGGAGTTACATTGGGAATTTTAGTGGTAGGTTCATTTGCATTAGATTCTGTCGAAACACCTTTTGATAAAATAGATGATGCATTGGGTGGTTCAGCGACATATATTTCTTTGGCAGCAAGTTATTTCAGTGGTCCCATTAAAGTTGTTGGTGTTGTTGGTGACGATTTCCCAAAAAGTTATATCGAAATGCTCAACAATCATAATATTGATTTAGAAGGATTAGAAATAATTCCTGGTGGAAAAACTTTTCGATGGTCAGGTAAATATCATTATGATTTAAATGTCAGAGACACGTTACTTACTGAATTAAACGTGTTTGAAAAATTCGATCCCAAAATTCCTGAAAATGCAAGAAAGAGTAAGTATATCTGTCTTGGAAATATTGACCCCGTTTTACAAAGTAAAGTTTTAGAACAAATGGAATCACCGCAATTTATTGTTTGTGATACTATGAATTTTTGGATTGAAGGGAAAAAAGCTGAACTCTTAGAACTTTTACCCAAAGTTAATGTATTAATTATAAATGATTCCGAGGCAAGATTATTAGCTAAAGAACCGAACCTAATTAAAGCAGCCAAGAAAATAAGAGAGATGGGACCGCCGATTTTGATAATTAAAAAAGGAGAGCACGGAGCACTTTTATTTTCTGAAGATATAATATTTTCAGCACCAGCATTTCCAATGGAAAATATATTTGATCCTACTGGTGCAGGAGATTCATTCGCAGGAGGTTTTATCGGATACTTATTTAAAACAAGAGATTTATCACCAGACAATCTGAAAAGAGCTGTAATTTATGGAAGCACAATGGCTTCATTCTGTGTTGAAAAATTCAGTACAAAGGGACTTGAGGATCTCTCGCTTTTACAAATTCAAGACAGATTTAGACAATTTATGAATCTCTCTCGTTTCGATGAAGAATAATTATTTCGCATTAAAATTTGAAAACAATTATCTCCATTTTCTGAATCAAACAAAGTTACCTTTCGAAGAAGAGTACATCTCAACTGATTCTTATGAGCGCATAGCAGAAGCGATTGAAAAGCTGGAGATTAGAGGTGCTCCTTTAATCGGAATTGCTGCTGGTTTTGCAATCGCTTTAGCATTCAAAAATTTTAATTCAAAATCTGAAGAATATTTTAATCAGGTTTATGATAGAATCACTTCGACTCGTCCCACGGCTGTAAATTTATTTTATGCAGCAGATTTGATGAGAGATAAATTTGAAAAGTTATTGGAAAGTGATAATGTATATTTGCGTCTACTTCAAACAGCTATCGAAATTCATAATTCTGAAAATCATAATTCATCCCGGATATCAAGACTTGGTTTAAATATTTTTCATAAAAAATCTAATGTTCTGACTCATTGTAATACTGGTAGTCTGGCTGCAGCATCTTTCGGAACAGCTTTAGGCATAATAAAAAATGCGTTTGACCATGATTTAATTAACAAAGTTTATATTGATGAAACTCGACCATTACTTCAAGGTTTGAGATTAACAGCATTTGAACTTGATAAGCTTGATATTCCCTTTACTATTCTTACAGATTCTATGTCCTCTTCCTTGATGCAAAAAAATAACATAGATTTGGTAATTGTTGGAGCAGATAGAATTGCTTTGAATGGAGATACAGCAAACAAAATCGGCACTTTATCTTTGGCTATTATCTGTAATTACTTTAATGTCCCGTTTTACGTTGCAGCACCATCTTCAACAATTGATAAAAAGATTATTTCTGGTCAGGAAATAAAAATTGAACATCGAAGTGGAGAAGAAATATTTTCTGTCAGAGACAGATTGATTGGGCTTAAGAACTGGGATTACTTTTCTCCAGCATTTGATATAACTCCTGCACATTTAATTTCAGGCATTATTACAGAAAAAAATATTTACCGATTTCCATACAACTTTATAAATGAGTGAAATAATAAAAACTGAAGCAGTTGTGCTCGGTAAAATAAACTATTCTGACTCAAGTCTTATTGTATCTTTATTTACAAGAAATAATGGTTTAATATCGGCGATAATTAAAGGAGGTAGAAACCCAAAATCAAAACTTGCCTCTGTAGTTGATGTATTAAATCATATTCAAATTGTGATGTATAAAAAAGAATCAAGAGATATTCAAATTATTTCGTCTGCTGATTTAATTTCGCACTATCCTAAAATTAAATCGAAGATTGAATTATCAGGATACGCTTTTGCAGTATGTGAGTTAGTAAAAAACTTATTAGTTGAAAATGAATCTAATGAGTTGATATTTAATGGGGTAATTAGAATTTTATCTTTAATTGAAAATGAGACAGAACATCCTGCAGTACTTTTTGGAAGATTTCTAATGTTTTTTATCAAAGAAATTGGATATGAAATAAATCTTGAAACTTGTGAATTATGTTCTTCTGAACTAAAGCCAGATGTGGGTGTAAATTATTTCTTTTCAAATGGTTTTATTTGTGATAAGTGCAGCAAAGAAAAGGGGAATAATCATTCGGAACTTTTTAATTATCTATTTTGTCTAAAAAACAGAAAAAAAATTAATTCTTATTCAGAAAAATTGTTTGTGAATGGTATTCAGTTCTTAATAAATTATTTGAAAAGTCATATTGAATCTTTCAAGGGATTAAATTCATTATCAATGTTATAACATATACGGAGGTCTTATAAATGTTCAATAAAAAAACAATGCTTGCCGCTATTCTTTTAGTTTCAGTTGGGGTTTTATTTGGTGCTTTACTCGTATCTGGATTCGGATTCGTTCGACCCGGTTTGGCTGATATAAATCTTGGCTCACCTACTCCTCCAGTAAATCTTGATGCAGATGCAACATCATTCTCAAAAGCTTTTATTGAAGTTGCAGAAAAGGTTACTCCGGCAATAGTTCAAATTTCTGTAGTATCTGAAAGAGAAAATCCTCAGGGTAATTTTTTCTTTTTCCCATTCAGAGATTTTCAGGATATGCCAAGAGAACAGCAGGGAAGTGGTAGTGGTATTATAATTTCTGAAGATGGATACATTCTAACAAACAATCACGTAGTTGAAAAAGCTAATAGAGTTACAGTAAATCTTGCTGATAAAAGAACATTTCAGGCTGAGGTAATTGGAACAGATCCACTAACAGATTTAGCGGTTGTCAAGATCAATGCGTCAAATCTTACAGTTGCATATTTAGGAGATTCAGATAATTTGAAAGTAGGGCAGTGGGTAATGGCAATTGGTAATCCTTTGTCATTAGTTTCAACAGTTACAGCTGGAATCGTTAGTGCAATTGGTCGGGGTCAGCTTGGTTTAATTAGAGATAGTTATGGAGTTGAAAATTTCATTCAAACAGATGCAGTAATCAATCCCGGAAATAGTGGAGGGGCTTTGGTTGATTTATCAGGTGCTGTAGTTGGAGTAAATACTGCTATTGCAACACGAGGAACAGGAACATATATCGGATATGGTTTTGCAATTCCAATTAATCTTGCTAAAACAGTTTCCAAAGAAATAATTGCATACGGAAGAGTTAACAGAGGATATATTGGAGTTAATATTGGTGAGGTTGATAATGCAATGGCAAAGTCCTTAGGTCTGGATAAACCAAAAGGTGTAATAGTTCAAGGTATTGTTCCAGGTGGAGCTGCAGAAGATGCTGACATAAGATCCGGTGATGTAATTCTTAAAATTGATGGAAAAGAAGTTAACAAACCAAATGAATTACAAAGCTATGTTGCCTCAAAATCTGCGGGTACAACAGTAACTTTAACTCTGTTCAGAGATAAAAAAGAAATTGAAAGAAAGGTTAAACTCAGACCACGCGATGAAAAAGAAAAGACTGAACCTGTTTCTAAAAAAGAATCAGAAAGTAAAAAAGAGTCTAAAAGAGATTTACTTAATCTTGAAAATATCGGAATGACAGTTAGAAACTTAACATCAAAAGAAAAGGATACATATAAAACAGATAATGGTGTTATGATAACCGATGTAAAAAGTTTTAGTAAAGCTGATGATCAGCGACTATTCCGAGGATTAGTTATTTTGGAAGCTGATAGACGCGCAGTGAAAGATGTAGATGATTTTAAACGAATTATTGATAGTAAACAAGGAGATGCTGTATTACTAAAAGTTCAGGATTCGGAAGGAAACACAAGATTTGTCGGACTCGAAATTCCGCAAGAATAATCTATCATTATGATTCTTTTCAACAATAAACGCTCCTGTAAAAATCAGGAGCGTTTTTTTTATTTTTGCTTCCATTAACAGGAGAATTAATGATAAGATTTCTTACAGCTGGCGAATCTCACGGAAAATCACTTTGTGTTATTGTCGACGGTTTCCCATCAAATTTTAAATTATCATCGGATTATATTAATAAACAACTCAGAAGAAGACAATTTGGTTACGGCAGAGGTACAAGAATGAATATTGAATCTGATGAAGTTGAGATTTTGTCAGGCGTTCGATATGGAAAAACTCTCGGTAGTCCAATTTCAATGCTGATAAAAAATAAAGATTGGAATAACTGGTTCGATGTAATGTCAATTGAAATGAATAAAAATATTTCAGAGAAAATTTCTATTCCTCGCCCCGGTCACGCTGATTTAAACGGAACAATCAAATTTAATTATGATGATATTAGAAATTCTATTGAACGCTCATCAGCAAGGGAAACAGCTGCCAGAGTTGCTGCTGGTTCTGTTGCAAGAAAGTTTTTATCAGAATTTGGAATCAGTGTGGGAAGTTTCGTTGAAAGTATTGGTGGAATTTATTCGAAAGAAAATTTTTTAGCTCGTTTATTTGAAAATGATTTAACGACTAATTTTAATGCCGAACAAATTATTTCAGCTTCTGATAAAAGTCAGGTGAGAGTACTTGATGAAAATCAGGAGAGACAAATCATCAATAAAATAAAAAAAGCAAAAAAAAACGGAGACACTCTTGGTGGAACTTTCATTGTAATTGCAACAGGTATTCCGATCGGGCTCGGTTCATTTATGAGTTATGATAGAAAATTAGATGCTGATATTGCTCAAGCAATAATGTCAATTAACGCAGTTAAAGGAGTTGAGATAGGATTAGGATTTGAGTCATCTGATAAATATGGTTCACAAGTTCACGATGAAATAATAATTAAAGATAATTTTTTTCATCGCAAAACAAATTATGCTGGTGGGATTGAAGGAGGAATAAGCACAGGATTGCCAATTATAATTCGGGGTGCGATGAAACCAATTTCAACATTGATGAAGCCATTAAAATCAATTGATTTAACTAGTATGAAAGAAGTTGAGTCAAGAAGAGAAAGAAGTGATTTTGTGGCTGTCCCTGCTTGTGCTGTAATCGCAGAATCAATGCTTGCCTGGGTTATTGCAAAACATTTTCTTGATAAATTTGGTGGCGATTCAATAGAGGAAACAAAGAGTAATTATCTTAATTTCACAAAGAACATCATTAAAAGAGTAACAAAAAATTTCAGAAAAAAGAATGCTTAGTCTAAAGAAATTCGTATTCAATCCATTTTTGGAAAACACATATTTAATTTGGGATACTGAAACTCTCGAGGCAATGATTGTTGATCCCGGTTGTTCTGATTCAAATGAAGAGAAAGAGTTATTCGATTTTATTGAGAAAAATAATTTAATACCGAAGTATTTAGTCAATACTCATTGTCATATCGACCATATTCTCGGAGTGAATTCAGTATTAAAAAGATATAAAATCAAATATCTGATTCCAAAGGAAGATTTACCGTTATTAAACATGGCAGTATCGCAAGCTGAAATGTTTGGCTTACAAATAGATACTATCGCAAATCCAGATGAATATTTAAAAGAAGATTTTGTGATGAAATTAGGTGATCAAATTATAAGATGTCTTTTCACACCTGGACATACACCCGGAGAGTTTTGTTTGTACTCTGAGCAGAACAAAGTTTGTATTACTGGTGATGTTTTATTTAATCAATCCATTGGCAGAACTGATTTATGGGGTGGAAATTACTCTCAATTGATTGAAAGTATTAAATCAAAACTTTTAACTCTTCCTGATGATGTAACCATATTTCCGGGTCACGGAGAATATTCTACAATTGGTGAAGAAAAAAAACTTAATCCATTTTTAGTTAATAACATTTAGAACAAAAGATGAAAGACAAATTCGAAAAACTTGAACAGATTAAAAAACTTGCTATACTTGGCGGTGGTCTTGATAAAATAAAAGCTCAGCACGATAAAGGAAAGTTGACTGCAAGAGAGAGAATTGAGTTATTAGTTGATTCAGGCAGTTTCGAAGAAACAGATATGTTTGTCAAGCACAGAGCTAAGGATTTTGGTATAGATAAAATCAATATTCCCGGAGATGGTGTTGTTACTGGATTTGCAAGGATTGGCGGAAGACCGGTAGCATTGTTCAGTCAGGATTTTACCGTATTTGGTGGTTCACTTTCCGAAACTCACGCACAAAAAATTGTTAAGATTATGAAAACCGCAATGAAAGCTGGAATTCCTGTTATCGGATTGAATGACTCTGGCGGAGCAAGAATTCAGGAAGGAGTTAGCAGTCTTGGTGGTTATGCTGATATTTTTTTACTTAATACTCTTGCAAGTGGAGTTATTCCTCAGATTAGTGTGATAATGGGTCCTTGTGCAGGCGGTGCGGTTTATTCGCCAGCAATTACAGATTTTATTTTTATGGTTCGAAATACAAGTTATATGTTTGTAACAGGACCTAATGTTGTTAAAACTGTAACTCACGAAAATGTTACTTTTGAAGAATTAGGAGGAGCTGATACTCACGCAGTAAAATCCGGAGTTGCACATTTCGTTTATGACAATGAAGTTGAAACCTTGCAAAATGTCAGAAAACTTTTGTCATTCCTTCCATTAAATTATTTAGATCGACCTCCAAAATCAGATTTTGATTTTAACACTGTTTCAGATGATCAATCTTTAGATGACATTATTCCGGATAGTTCAAATAAACCTTATGATATGAAAGAGATAATTTTGAGAGTTGTAGATGATAAAGATTTCTTTGAAGTCCATAAAAATTATGCAGGAAATATTATCGTTGGATTTGGGAGGATTGGAGGAAAATCTGTCGGAATAATTGCAAATCAACCTGAAGTTCTTGCAGGAGTATTGGATATAAATGCTTCAGTTAAAGCTGCACGTTTTGTGAGATTTTGTGATGCTTTTGGAATTCCTTTAGTTGTTTTTGTTGATGTTCCGGGATTTTTACCTGGAACTGATCAGGAATGGAACGGAATAATCAGACATGGAGCAAAACTATTGTATGCTTTTAGTGAAGCTACAGTTCCTAAAATCACTGTCATCACAAGAAAAGCTTATGGTGGTGCTTATGATGTGATGAATTCAAAACATATTCGAGGTGATTTTAATTTTGCTTGGCCCTCTGCGGAAATTGCTGTTATGGGTCCCAAAGGTGCTGTTGAAATTATTTTCAAAAAAGAAATAGAAAACGCAGAAAATCCTGAAGATGAATTGAACAGCAAACTTCAGGAATACATTGAAAAATTTGCAAATCCTTTTGTAACTGCTGAGAGAGGTTTTGTTGATGATATTATCTATCCACGAGAGACAAGAAAAAGAATAATTAATGCTTTAGATTTATTAAGTGAAAAAGTTGATACCAATCCAAAGAAAAAACACGGTAATATTCCATTATAATAATCCATTAAGTAAATATTGAGGCTAAAATGTCAGAAAAACTTATTGAATGTGTTCCAAATTTTTCAGAAGGTCAGAGAACTGAAATAATTAAAATGATTACAGATGAAATAGAAAAAGTTGAAGGGACAAAATTATTAGATGTTGATCCGGGTTTTGATATGAACAGAACTGTTGTAACTTTTGTCGGTACTCCTCAAGCAGTAGAAGAAGCTGCATTCCTTTCAATTAAAAAAGCTGCTGAACTAATTGATATGTCAAAACATAAAGGCACTCATCCACGAATGGGAGCAACAGATGTATTTCCATTTGTACCAATTACAGGAGTTACGGAAGAAGAGTGTATTGAACTTTCAAAGCGAGTTGCAAAGAGAGTAGGTGAAGAATTACAAATACCTGTTTATCTATATGAAAAAAGTGCTGTTAATCCGGAAAGAAAAAATTTAGCAAAAATCCGTCAAGGTGAATATGAAGCTCTGCCTGAAAAACTTAAAGACCCAAAATGGAAACCTGATTTTGGTCCGTCAGAATTTAATGCAAGAGCTGGTGCAACTGTAATTGGTGTAAGAGAATTTTTAATTGCTTATAATATTAATCTTAATACTCGAGAAGAAAAATATGCTACGGATATTGCATTTGAATTAAGAGAAAAAGGACGCTCAGCACGAAAGAAAACAGATGATAAGTTTTACTTTAAATCTGAAGAAATTTTGAAGTATCAGAAAGGAAATTATCCTTGCGGTAGTTGTGATTTCATTGGTAAAACATTTCAAGAAACGAGCGAGCATTGCCTTCGAGTTCATAAATATGATTTAGTTGAATTGTTTGAATTGAACGGTATGGATATTTCGAAACCAGAAGGTCAATCAGTGAAAGTTCCCGGTATATTCAAGCATTGTAAAGCGATCGGCTGGATGGTTCCAAAATATGACAGAGCACAGATTTCAATCAATCTTACTGATTACAAAATCACATCAATGCATCATGTTTTTGATAAGGCTGTAGAATTAGCTGAACAAAGAGGACTGAGAGTTACAGGAAGTGAAATTGTTGGTATGGTTCCATATCCTGCTTTATTAGAAACAGGAAAATATTATTTGCGAAAACAAACTCGTTCAGCCGGGGTTCCGATTAAAGATATTCTCAACACTGCAGTTCAATCATTAGGATTGAATGATGTTTCTGAATTTAAGATTGAAGAAAGAGTTTTAGGACTTCCGAAGAATTTGGAGACTTCATTAATTGAGATGAAAGTGTGCGACTTTACTGATGAAGTTTCAAGAGAAACTCCTGCTCCCGGAGGCGGTTCAATTGCAGCATTAGTTGGTTCATTGGGTGCTGCTTTGGCTTCTATGGTATCGAATCTTACTTCATATAAAAGAGGATCAACAAAAGAGCAAGATGAAATACTATCAGATGCTGCTGAGAAAGCACAAACTCTAAAAGACTCTCTATTAAAAGCAGTTGATGATGATACTAATGCATTTAATGATTTTATGTCAGCTAAAAGACTACCTAATAAAACTGCTGAAGAAAAATTGTTGAGAGAAAATGCAATGCAGGAAGGTTTAAAGAAAGCTGTTAATGTTCCATTAAATACCGCAGAGTTAAGTTTGGAAGTGATTAAACTTTGTAAAACAGTTGCAGAATTTGGAAATCCTGCTTCCATTACTGATGTTGGTGTTGGTGCTCAATGTGGATTTACAGGAGTGAAAGGAGGAATTTTCAATGTACTCATTAATCTTAAAGACATCAAAGATTCGAACTTTAATGATGCAATGAAATTAAAATGTAAACAATTAGAGCAAGAAGCTAAGATTGTTTTAGATCAGGTCTTTGAAATTGTTGAGAGCAAGATTAGTTGAAAAAAAATTTTTAATTTATTTGAAGGAATGATCCTTTTTCAAATTGTTAAAAATTTTTTGATTGAGTTTAATCTGTTATCTTCATTCGTACTTGATATCATCCTTTGATAAGTTTTTCACAATTACAATAATTGAGAATATTATTAAAACCAAATAGATTAAAGAATCATAATATAATCCGAGAATAATTTTACCTATAAAGAATAAAGAAGAATAAACCAAAACCACTCCAGATAACCAGTTAATTAACATACTTCCAAAATTCTGATTTGTTTTGACATCAGGAATTTTATCCGAGATTTTTCTCCATAATCTTCCGCCGGGATAAACTTTTTTATAAAAACTAATCAATATTTTTTCATCAGTTGGTTTAGTTAAGAACGTAATTATTATCCAAACAAATGTAGTCAACGGAACAATGATGAACAGAGTTGTCGGAAATTCAATTCTGTAAGATTTGAGTATTGGAAGAAGAATAAAAGGAGTAATCATAGCAGAGATTTCACTCCACGCATTTATTCTCCACCAGAACCATCTCATTATTAAAACTAATCCTAATCCAGCACCACACTCAAGAATAAATTCCCAAGCACCTGAAATTCTATTAATAAACAGAGTAATTAAAACAGAAAAGTACATAAGTAACAGAGTTACTAATCTCGAAATCAATACATAATGTTTTTCATTTTTATTATTGAATAAGAATCGTCTGTAAAAGTCATTTATTAAATAGGAAGTTCCCCAATTCAATTGAGTAGCAATTGTGCTCATATAAGCTGCGAAAAAAGCTGCTATCAGTAATCCTTTCAAACCTGTTGGCAGAAAATCTTTCATAGCATAAATATAACCGAGACCTTTTTGATTTTCAGATAACTCCGGATATAAAACTAAAGTGCAAAGTCCAACTATTATCCAAGGCCATGGACGCAAAGCATAGTGAGCAACTTGAAAAAATAAAGTAGCGAACAAAGAGTGTTTTTCATTTTTGGATGATAACATTCTTTGCACTACATAACCGCCACCACCAGGTTCAGCTCCAGGATACCAACTAGCCCACCAAATAATTCCAACATATGCTAAAAAAGATGAAAGCGATAAAACGAGAGCTCCTGAAACATCAGCTGAATTAGAAATTGAAGGGAAGAAGTTGAAAACAGTTTGTGGAAGTTTATTTTGAAGTTCACCTATTCCGCCGATTTCAGGAGAGTTTACAACTATTATTGCTAATATGATACAACCAGTCATCGCCATAAAAAATTGAAATGCATCAGTGATAACAACACCCCAAAGTCCAGACAACGCAGAGTAAATTGCTACGATTGCCATCACTGCAAAAACATAGATGAACACTACTGACTCATCAATTCCAAAGAAACCTGTCAGAATGGAAATCATTGCTTTATTAACCCAGCCGATGATAATGATATTCATAATTAAACCGAGATAAACAGCACGAAAGCCACGCAGAAATCTAGCTGGTTTCCCAGAATAACGCATTTCAGCAAATTCTGCTTCGGTAACTAATCCAGCTCGTCTCCATAATCTTGAAAAGAAAAAAACCGTAAGCATTCCTCCAAAAGCAAAATTCCACCAAAGCCAGTTACCAGCAATTCCATTTCTTGCGACAAGTTCTGTAACTGCCAATGGAGTATCAGCAGCAAAAGTTGTTGCAACCATAGATAATCCAGCTAAATACCATGGAAGGTTTCTGCCAGAAAGAAAAAATTCATTCGTGTCTTTACCAGCACGTTTATAATAATAAAATGCAATTGAAAAGGATATTATGAAGTAAACTAAAACAATGATGTAATCAAGTATTTCCATAATAATATCTAAAATTTATTTACGGTTAAGACTTTTGGATTCACAGAGTTCATTGATTTTTGTTTGAATCATTCCCAAAATAAGAACAGCTGCAACACCGATAAATACATACCAAGTCCAAGCAACTAACTTTAATAATATCACAATTGAAACAGTTATTATGCTAATTATGAATGATATTATTGCTGTATTTTCATTTGCTTTCGAATTTAATATACCAAGTAAAAATGTTCCAAGCATTCCGCCAAATGTAAATGATGAAATACTCAAAGCAAGTTCAACCACTGCTTTTTCTGTATTCATAAAAAAGAATGCAGAACCTATAAGAATTAAAGTCCATACAACTGTGAACAATCTTGAATAAATTAATTTTGATTTTTCATTCAATTCATTTTTGTTTTTATTATTAAGGAAAAGGTCAATCATAGTTGAAGATGAGAGTGAACTAATTGAGCCAGCTAGTGTTGATAATGCGGCTGCAAAAATTCCGGCAATAATAACTCCCGATAATCCTTTTGGCAATTCATTTATTATATATAAAGGGAGCACTTCATCGGATTTCATATTTGTTGGACCATAAAATTTATAAAGAAAAAAACCTATCATTAAAAACAAAGCAAATTGAAAAATGATAATTAATCCAGTCGAAATTATAGCAAGCTGACTTTTCTTTAAATTATTTAATGCTAATAATCTTTGTACAATAAGTTGATCAGTTCCATGGGAAGCCATAGATAAAAATGCTCCACCAATCAAACCTGCAATCAAAGTATATGGCTGTGAAAAAAATCCGGATAATCCCTTATCAAAACCGAAGTTTATTATGGATGTTTTCCCTGTAATGTCAATAAGTTGATGAGAATATTGTAATTGATTATTGATAAAAAATATTACCAAGACGGCTCCTCCTAAGTAAACAAACATCTGAAGAGCATCAACATAAATAATCGCTTTCATTCCACCAGTGAAAGTGTAAATAAGAGCGATTAAACTAATTATGATAATTGCATATTCAGGTTCAATATTCAGGAGAAGATAGACAGGAATAGCAGCAGCAAATAATCTTACTCCATCAGAAGCAACTCTGGTTAGAAGAAAAATTATCGAAGCAAATGTTCTTGTTTTTTTGCCAAATCTTTTTTCAAGATAAGTATAAACAGTCGAGATTTCTCCCTGATAATATTTAGGCAACAATAAATAAGCAACAGCGATTCTTCCGATTAAATATCCAAAAGTTAATTGAAGAAAATTGAAATTAGTCAGATATGCTAATCCGGGGATAGAAATGAATGTTAGTGTGCTTGTTTCAGCAGCGATAATAGAGAAGCTGACTGCGAACCACGGAATTTTTTCAGCTCCTAAAAAATAATCTTTAATTGACTTCTGTTTACCTCCGGAAATTATTCCAAGAACTGCAACTAAAATGAGATAAACAATCACGATTATTAAATCAAGTGTTCTATCAGCAAGCATTAAACTATTTATTATTTCTGTTATGCTAACTTAAAGTATTAGCCACGAATTACACTAATTAACACGAAATGAAACTTTAAATGATATGATAAAAAAAATGTCAGTCTTGAAATTGACTCAACTTATGAGTCAAGTCAATTATACTCAGACTGACAATTTTAAAAGTATTTCTAGTTCTTGAAATTTATTAAATGATTTTCTTCTCTCTTAAGATTGTTTCAACTGTAATAGAGCCAATCTCTTGCAAATCATATTTTACACGAGTATATGGTTTATTGATTTTGATATATCTGCTCAAATCAATCGGAGTTCCAATTACAACCACATCACATTTAGTTCTATTTATTGTTGTTTCAAGATCTTTCATCTGTTGTTTGCCGTAACCCATCGCAGGTAGTAAAATACCAATGTTTGGATATTGCTTGTAAGTTTCTGTGATTGATTTTACAGTAAATGGTCTTGGATCGACAATTTCTTTTGCACCAAGTTTTTGAGCAGCAACAGTACCTGCACCGTATTTCATTTCACCGTGCGTTAATGTTGGACCATCTTCAACAACGAGAACTTTTTTACCGCGAATTAGTTCCGGTTTTTCCACAGTAACAGGAGAAGCTGCTTCGATTATTGTTGCTTTCGGATTGATTTTGGAAATATTATCTCTGACAATATTTATATTGATAGCATCAGCAGAATCAATTTTATTGATGATTGCACAGTCAGCTAATCTAAGAGAAGTGTTTCCCGGATAATATGAAAGTTCGTGTCCGGGTCTGTGTGGATCAACAACTGTAAAAGTAACATCTGGTTTGAAGAAAGCGAAGTCATTATTTCCGCCATCCCATAGAATTACATCGGCTTCTTTTTCTGCTTCACGAAGGATTGCTTCATAGTCAACACCTGCATAAATAACTCCACCGCGAGCTATATGTGGTTCATACTCTTCAATTTCTTCAATAGTGCAATTATGTTTCTTCAAATCTGCATAAGTTGCAAATCTCTGCACTTTTTGTTTTACTAAATCACCATATGGCATAGGATGTCGGACTGCAACAACTTTTTTACCAGCTTTTGTAAGAACTTCAACAATTTTCCTTGAAGTTTGAGATTTTCCGCAACCAGTTCTGACTGCCAAAACTGCAACTACAGGTTTTGTGCTTTTAACTTGAGTTTCAGCAGCACCAAGCAATCGAAAAGAAACTCCAGCCGCATTTACAATTGAAGCTTTAGTCATTACATAATCAAAAGGAACATCGGAGTAAGAGAAAACAACTTCATCAACTTTTAATTTTTTTATGAGTTCTTCGAGTTTTGACTCTTCATAGATTTTAATTCCATTCGGATAAAGTTTTCCTGCAAGTTGTTTCGGATAAATGCGACCTTCAATATTGGGTATTTGAGTTGCGGTGAATGCTACGACATTATAATCGGGATTGTTACGATAAAAAACATTGAAATTATGAAAATCTCTTCCCGCTGCTCCCATTATCAACACGTTCTTTCGAGCCATAAAAATATTCTCCTTTGTGATTTTTGTTTGAGTTGTTTTATGATGTAATTTATTTTCATTTTGTTATTAAAATTGTTATACAAATTTAGTCAAAAAAAACCATCTGATAAGAATTTAAAGAAGTGAATATCACTATCACTTACTAATAGGAATATCTTCCTTATCTCAATAAAATTACTTTTTGAGTTAAGAAATTCCTATCAGTTTTTAGTGTTATAAGATATATACCTGAACTAACGTTTTGATTGCTATTGTTAATCCCATTCCAAATAACATCGTGCTTTCCAGATTCTTTTTCTCCCTCCTCAATTAATTTGATTTCATTTCCAAGTACGTCAAAGATTTTTATCGAAATATTAGTGGAATGGGGCAATGAATATCTGATAGTTGTTGATGGATTAAAAGGATTAGGAAAAGCTGTTAATGAATAATCGTGAGTTATTAAATCATCTCTATTAGAAACAACAACATTTGGATTACCCGGAGTTGGATTTGTAAAAAGCCAGTTTGAATTTCCATCTGGAATTCTTGAATAAGATGTATCCTGCTTTTGAGGTCCAAAGCTAAGTGAATCAATAACTGTGATTCCGTCATTTTCAGTTAGTGCAATAAATTCTCCGTCTTTACTCAATTTGAAATTTGTATGAATGCCTGGCTGACTTTGTTGTTCATCGCACCAAATAATAAGAAATTGATTGGGAGCCAATACTAAATTTGGTTGAGTAAACCTCCATTTCTTAAGATTTGTTTTTTTATCTGTTAAATATTTCCCCGTCAACAAAACAGGATTAGGGGTTGGATTAAACAATTCAATATAATCATCAAAATCACCCGATGGATCAGGAATCGTAGTGTTATCTGCTAAAAATTCATTTATAACTAAACCAGCACCGGATTGAGTAACAACTCGAAGTTCAATTCCATCTTTTCTAGGAAAGAATTTTGAATTATGTAATAAATCTTTTATAAAAATTCTGAATTTGCCACCGGTAGAATTTCCTAATGGTGGAATAAAGCCAGTCCATCTATCATTATCCTCAACTTTTTTTGAGCCTGTTATTGGACTGAAAGTCATTGGAAAAATTTGAGCTGAAGTTGTTTCATTACTAGTATAATAGATTGAAACTTCAGATAAACCATTATAGCTAAATCCAGATACAGTAACAAAGATTGTATCGGTTGATTTAGGAGTTTTAGGTGAGTAATCTATTTTATAAATCAGCGGTGGTGCAGATACAAAGTTTAATTGATTCAGCAAAGATTGATTTCTCAAATTAACAAACTGTTTAAGTCCAAACTTTACATGCTGATTCGAGTAACCTGATTCGGAATATGAGTTGAAAAAATCATTCGTAGTGAAACCGTAATCTTTTGTTCTGAAAGTATCGAGCATTGCTGAATTCGTAATCATTTGTCTTATAGAGTCAATTCTAACATTCCAGTTATTCAGTAAATAAACTTTCTCTCTGAAAAATTGTAAAAACCTTGTATAGAGATTTCTATATTCAGGAACCTGAAGTAATCTTTCAGCGAGAGGTCTTGCACCGCTTGCAACTTTGGGGAAGTTATAAGGATTTGCATTACTCCAATTGATGTTAAACCAATCAATACCATAAGTATTATCATAATCATAAGGTATTAAGTAAAATTTATCTTCTATCGGATGATGATAAAGATAGTAATTGTTCATCAAAGACCAGTAGTCATCCCAACTGCCTGTCAGAATGTTCATTGCAAAATATTTTAAAACTCCCGGTACATCCAAAAATGACTCGATTGAATCAGACAATTGTGAAATCGGTGTGTTGTTAATCAATGTAATAAGTTTTACGAGTTTTGAAAAATCTCCAATGCTTTCATTTGTAGTTAACTCATATGCAGGTCTTCCATCCTGATTTAAGTTTTTGTAAATATTCGGATCACTACCCAAATATCTTAAATCAGCAGGGTAGAGGCACTTCCATAAATTTCCAGAATCATCATCAAAATTTTTAGATAAGAATTCATCATCAATATGTTCTACAGAGATGTAAAGTCCGTAATATTTATTATTGATATAAACTTCAACGTGATTTGCACGAGAAGCCTTATGTCCGATTGATTTGTAATGATCAAAACAAAGTTTACTTCGGATTATTGACGGATCGTTATGTTCTCCGTTGAGATTTAGTTTATCAACTCCATAAAATTCTCTGCCGGGAATGAAAGTGTTAAAAGAAATTTTGAATGATTTTTTCTTTGCATTTCTTGATGTATTACCTCTCAATCTAAAACCAATTGAGTCAACTGTTTGATTTATCCAGTTATTCTGAAAATGAATTGAAGCATAATGTTCAGAGTCACTTTGAGGATTGTTATAAATCCAGATTAAAATATTGGGATCAATGTTGATGAATATTTTGGCAATATGTGTATCGTCGTATAATTTCCAGCTTTGGTCGGATTGAGCGAAAACAAGATTGAAAAACAAAGCGAAAGAGCAAAACAGAGTTGTTAATGATTTCATTTACGCCTTTTGAATTAAGATTTTTCTATCGGTATTTAATAACTGACTTTCCCAATTTCCTGAAAAGATTACTAAATTACTATGGCAAATTTAAGGTTAATAAATTTAATGAGGTTTTTATGAAAGCAATTATTTATTTCTTCTTATTTCCTCTCGTAATTTTATCTCAAAGCAAAATAAATTTTAACGACTACTTTACAGATGAAACAATGCGAATTGATTATTTCCACATAGGAAGTAGCAAATCAGAGATATTTACCATTGATAAAATTTACAGATATGGAATGTGGGCTGGCAGTACAATAAATTTAATTGATGAACTGAACAACGGAAAATATTATTACAAAATATTTAATGTTGAAAATGGCGAACTTATTTATTCAAAAGGTTTTGATACATTTTTTCAGGAGTATGCTTCAACTAAAGCAGGAATTGATGGGGTTAATAAAACCTTTCACGAATCTGCACTAATTCCTTTTCCCAAAAAGAAAATCTTTTTCGTTATAGCAAAAAGAAATGAAATGAATTTGATGGATGAGATATTCCGAACTGAGATTGATCCTCAAAGTATTTTTATAATCAATGATAAAATAATTGATAATTCTGTTGAAATAATTAAACCGATAAAAAGCGGACATCCTCATAAAAAAGTTGATGTTGTCGTACTCGCAGAAGGATATACGATTAGTGAAAAGAAAAAATTTGAAGATGATTTACGTCGTTTTATTAATTATTTTTTTGAACAAGAACCATATAAAGAATTAAAAGATAAATTTAACTTTTATGGAGTGTTCAAACCGTCGGAAGAAAGCGGGACTGATTTACCAGGTGCGAATATTTTTGTTAACACTGTGTTGAATACTTCGTTTTGGACTTTTGGTTCAGAACGATATCTTATGACAGAAGATAACAAGAAAATGAGAGACCTCGCTGCCTTTGTACCTTATGATGCTATTTATATTCAGGTTAATCACCCACGTTACGGTGGAGGAGGAATTTACAATCAGTTCTGTACTTACACCACAGACAATCAATTTGCAAAATACCTTTTCATTCACGAATTCGGTCATTCATTTGCTGGATTAGCTGACGAATACTATACTTCTGATGTTGCATATACAGATATTCATAAACCAACTATAGAACCGATTGAACCAAATATCACTGCTCTGCTTAATCCTGATAATATAAAGTGGAAATCACTTCTTTCTGATGGAATTGAAATTCCGACACTTTGGGAAAAAGAAGAATTTGATAAAATGAGTTTCGAATGGTTAAAGGAACGTAATCGTTTGAATAATTATATCTCTGAACTTAAAAGAAATCGAGCGCCGGAAGATCAAATTAAAGCTGCTGAAGACGAATATGCAATTAAGGACAAAGAACAATCAATCAAAGTTGATAACTATTTAAGAAGTAGTAAATATTGGAATAAGGTTGGTGCATTTGAAGGAGCGGGATATAAACCAACAGGACTTTATCGTTCTATGCTTGATTGTATTATGTTTTCAAAAGGTGATAAACCTTTCTGTAAAGTGTGTGAGGAAGCAATTAAGAGAGTAATTGAATCATACACTAACTGAAAATTTAACTTTGAGTTAATCATAAAATAAGGTTCTTAAATGAAAACAAAACTTGAAATTGCAAAAAATTGGCTCCCACGTTACACAGGAACTCAGATTGATGAGTTTGGTGATTATATGTTATTGACCAACTTTCATAATTATCTTGAAAAATTTGCTAAGAGATTTGATTGCGAGATTAAAGGTATCGGTAAACCAATGCAGACAGCTACTAATTCACAGGGATTAACGATGATAAATTTTGGAATTGGCTCAGCCAATGCAGCTACAATTATGGACTTACTTGTTGCGCGTGCTCCTAAAGGTGTTTTATTTCTTGGTAAATGTGGTGGACTTAAAACATCAACAGAACTTGGGCATTTTATCTTGCCTATTGCTGCTATCAGAGGCGAAGGAACAAGCGACGATTACAAACCAAAAGAAGTTCCTGCATTGCCTTCATTCAAATTGCATAAATTCGTTTCTGATAAAATTGTTCAACGAGGACTTGAATACAGGACTGGTGTTGTTTACACTACTAACCGTAGAGTCTGGGAGTGGGATGAAAAATTCAAAGCATATTTGAAAACTCTTTCTACTATCGCGATTGATATGGAGACAGCAACTTTATTTATTGTAGGATTGGTTAATGAAATACCACGAGGTGCTTTGTTATTGGTCTCTGATGTTCCAATGTTTCCGGAAGGAATTAAGACTGAGGAATCGGATAAGATAGTTACTCAGAAATTTGCCGATATTCATCTTGATATTGGTATTGAAGCAATGACAGAAATTGGACAAAAAGGGGAAAAGATAAAACATTTCATTTATTGATCCGGAAAATCTGCTCCATTTTTACTTACGATTATTTTTTCTTTCAAGACGCTTATTATGCAAATATTTAAAATAAAAAAGGTCAGCCGCAACCGACTGACCTTTTATAAAGTTCAATAGATTTTACTTCATCAAAGTCATCTTACGAACAGCGGAGAATTTACCAGCTTCAACTCTGTAGAAATAAATTCCTGCTGAAACTAATTTGCCAGAATTATCAGTTCCATTCCAAGTGAAATTGTAATTTCCAGCAGCAAAATCAGAATCAACTAATGTCATAATTTCCTGACCAAGTGCATTGTAAATCCTGATATTCATATTTGAATTTTCAGGTAATGCAACACTGATAATGGTGCTTGGATTAAATGGATTAGGATAATTTTGAGAAACCTCAAATTGCTGAGGTATTAATTTAGTACCATCATCAGCACTGGTTGGTGAATTTACTGTGAAGCTTCCAGTTGGTGAATATCCTGATTGATTTGCAGGATTATTAGCAACATAAGATCTTACTCTCCAATAATACTGACCAACATTTAAGTTAGATACTGCCTGTTGTAGATTAGCGACATTATCGAAAGTCTGTGCATTTGCAAATCCTGGATTAGAAGCTAATTCAACTCTGTATCGTAGTGGTGAACTTGATTGAACTGGCAAGAACCAGGATAATACAGGTGAATTTGCAGTGATGTTCACATTATTTGGTGAACCAATTTTCGGAGCAACAGGACTTGCGCCTGCATCTACAACAAATTCAAAAGTTGAAGACCAACTTGTATAAGTCGTACCTGAATAATGTCCTCTTACTCTCCAGTAATATGTTGCGCCTGGTGTTAATCCTGAAAGAGCATAAAAAGTATTTGGAATTCCACTTACTGTGACTGTAGTTGGACCGCTGAAGTCAGATTGTTGTGAATACATTAATTGATATGATGTAATTCCAGTTGGAGTTCCATTTACATACCAATATAATGTGGGGGATTGAGTGTAAACCACGGATAAATTTGCCGGATAAGTTAATACTATTCCAACTGAAGAACCACCAACAAGTGTAAACGAACCCTGTGAATAAGCTCCATGAGCTGGATTATTCACACCGTCATATAAAGCAACAGCCCAATAATAAGTAGTTCCATAATTTAAAGCCGAAGTAAAAGTATAAAACATTTGATTAACATTCATAACATCCGCGACATTCATTACAGTAGCCCAATCTGCGGGAGCAGTATTAGCTTGCCATTTCACTCTGTATCCAGACCAACCAGCAGTCGAACCTTCAACATACCAAGACAAAGTTGGTAAATCAGTATAAACAATCGGATTACCGACAGGCCAGGATGCAACAGTATAACTTGAAGCTCCGCCAACAACTGTAAATGATTGTATTGCAGACCAAGCTGATACATTAAGAGGATTACCATTCTCAAATGATCTAACTCTCCAATAGTAAGTTACTCCGTTTGTCAAACCAGTTAACTGATGCCATAAATTACTTAATCCACTAACAAGTGTATTAACTGTTAATGTTGGATCTGTACCCCATTGAATGTCGAATAAGAGATTGTTATACGGACCACCTACCCACCAATGTAATGAAGGAGCAGTTGTATATACTGTAACTCCACCAACAGGCCAAGAAGGAACTGGAACATACGCTGTTACAGCACTGGGTGCATAAGTTACAAATGAATGAATTGCAGAATAAGTATTAATTAAATTATAAGTTGATATAACTTGCCAATAATATGTTGTTCCTTCGTTTAAGTTTGAAGGTTGTACAGCAAAATAATTAGTTCCTGCAGCGATTGTCGAAGCACCGACTTCGTCATCTAATTTACCATCACTGTCAATATCCGGTGTGGGTGAAACAACTACTGTAAAAGTTAATCCTGGTTGATAAATTAAAGTGTACCAATAATAATATGGAGTTAAAGTATATATTGTATAGCCTCCTGAAGGCCAGCTTGGATAAGCAGTAACAGCACCACCGCTGGTATCGAAATAATAAACAGGAGAATATCTCACTACTTTATCGCTGAAATCAAATTGATTTGCAACAGTACCGTTATCATAATAAGCGACTACTCTCCAGTAATATCTTAATCCTCCTAAGAATCCACTTACTGAATGAAATGTAGTAGTTAAATTATCTGAAAAATGAGTAAAAGTATGAGGATTACCATTAACATAATTTGTTACTTGAGTTGCCCAATCTGATTGTGTTGGAGCTGTTGCGGATTGAATTACTTGTAATGAAAATCTCAAAGAACCTTGTGCTTGACCTAAATACCAGGAGAACATTAATGGATCATATTGATATACAATAGAGGCGTTTCCAGGGTTCGCTAAATTTAATCCAACATTTGCCGTAGTTTTAAATGAATAAGATGGAGTTGTTAATCCATTTACAGTAACTCTCCAATAATAAAAAGTATTATTGTTTAGTGGCATGCCTAAATCAGCTTCAGTGAAATTATATGAACCACCAGTACCATTATAAGAAGCTAAAATAGTACCGAAAGTATTTGAATTTGAAATTTCCAACAAATAAGTTGAAGTTCCATCATTTTCCCAGGTAAATTCTGGTTCAACTGATACTCCAGTAATTGTATTTGGTGGAGTTAGTAATGCAGGATATATATTAAATGTTCTGGTTGTGGTTGTAAATGGTACATTATCTAATGGAGTATTATTGTCATCAATGGTAACGCTCCAAGTATATGTTCCGAAATCAAGGTTACTGGGAAATGTATAAGGACTCGTAGTTGTGATATTTGCATTATATCCATTAGGACCTGAAATGTTTATCGTGTAATCAACGAATGAAACGGGTGCACTTGTGCTCCAGCTTAATGTAGGTGTTTGACTTACAATTGCACCATTAGCTGGGGAAGAAAGGCTTAGAGTTGGAAAGCCAGTTTTAAAGGAAAAATTAGACCAGGCACCAGGAGTTCCGGAACCATCTGTATCGTTATCTCTAACTCGCCAATAGTAGTTTGTATTAAATGATAGAGTAGGAAGAGAAGCAGAATTACCAGAAACTGTCATGACAATTTCTTCACCAGCAAATGCTCCAGTCAATGAATACTCTGCATCATAAAATGGAGCTGTTCCATTTCCGTCATCAAAAGGCGTCCAACTAACACTGGCAGTACTCTGCAGAACATTCACTGCTCCATCTGCAGGAATAACAGGTGCTTGAGCAAAAGTAAACCCCACATAAAAAAGAAGTGAGGTTAAGAGCACAAAGAATTTGTTATTCATTTTAACCTCCTTAATTTATTAATATTATTTTTTCCCTCAGGAATAGTTCAATTACAAGTATGTATAAATAAATTATACTTGCATTTTGAATTGATTTAATTACAGAATATTTGTCAAGGATTTTTTTTGTTAATTTTAGGTTGTGAGTGAAATCATATAATTGTATCAAAATGAGAGCATAATTTTATTTGTTAGTAAAGTTTTTACGATGAATAGATTTTTAGTCCTTTATTTATATCTAAAAAATAAATTTAATTGTATGAATGAAATCAAATAAAAATTCGATATAAATGAAACTATTATTTTTACTGTTATGGCTAATTATTTAAAAACTAACTCTCAATGAACTATCTAATAATTTAAAAAAAATGTTCTCAATCAGTTAATTCTATGATAAAATCGAAAGATAAATGATAGATAATCGAAAGATATGCGTATGTGGAGCGTATGTGAAATGAGTTTAATGTATCTTTTAATAAAGAAAATAATAAGACATCAATTTATTTTAATGGAAAATAAGTAGATGGTTTGAGTAGGAAAATCAGTTATCAATTTTTATATCGCTACGAGTCGCAAAGAAGCAATCGCAAGGTGAGTCAACGATATAATTTTCTATCAAATCATTACATAAGAATGAAGTTTTGGGGTAAAATAAATTAAATATTGAGGTCAAGTTTTATCGAATTCAGATTTAAGATTGAAAACAAAAAAATATTTGCTATTTGGAAGTTTTAAACAAATTCGTTATGAAGGTCTCATAAATTACGATTTGAGTTCGGAATGACAATTGGTGAGATTTGGAAATAAGTTCAGAATGACAAAAAAGAGAGATACTGAAACGATCAGTTTAGGGTGGGCGGAATAACAATTTAAAGATATTGAATTAGGTTCAGTTGGACTTTCACTAATTAAATTAAAAGTAGCTAGAGTTTAATATTAATCTTACAAAAAGTTTAAGAATTAAGCAAAACATTTATTAATTTCACGATATAATAGTTTGGTGACAAAGGGTTAAATTTTAATAAAATTACAGTTTGGTCGTTAAATAATTTAAAGGAGTACTTTGAAGTAGTTAGAACTTCATAAAATTATAATTTTGCTAAAATCAAAAATTTTATTTAGGATTAAACATTTATTTTATATAGCTATTTAAATTTTGCTTTTTATCATTTTTTTGAATAAAACTGCAAATATGGCATCAATGATTAGAGTGATTTATTATATGAAACATTGTAGAATATAAAGTACGATTGTTATTACTAACATTTTTATTATAATGATTGATTATTTAATTTTCATCAGCTATTTTTAATTTACTTTGAACAATTGTTCTTCCGAAAATAAATAAGTTTGGACGGTTAAAAGAAAATTAAACTGGGGTGAAATGTTATGAATAGTAACATAGTTAATAAAAGGCCTGTCTATCTTAGTCTAATAATCATTATCTTCCTTATAGGCTTATCATTCGTTGGTGAGATTCGTATATTCAATTTAAAGTTAAAAAAGATTGATTTCTTTGCAGATATAAGGAAGGATTCTACTTTCATAAAAGAAAAACAACTTTCAAAACTCATGCAGGAAAATATTTTCAATGTAGACGATCAAAGAGTTTCATTAGATGATCAATATAAACCAAATAAAAGTAATTATTCGTTTGTACACTTAAAAAATTTCTGGTCTTCTTTGGAGAGTGAAGAATATAAAGAAAAACCTATACGTATTGCTTATTATGGTGATTCGGAGATTGAAGGAGATTTGATAACTAGTGATTTAAGAACTCTTTTGCAGAGGAAATATGGAGGAAGCGGTGTTGGTTTTCTCCCATTAAGTTCTGTTGATGCACGATTTCGGAATAAAGTAACATTTGAATATGATGAAGATAAAATAAATACTTACGCATTAAATAAGTCTAAAAAAACATACGATTTTGGTATTTCAGGAGCAGTATTTGAGCCTAAAGAGGATTTCACAATTACATTTAAAACTTTGACACCAGAGGCAAATTATAATTTATTGAGACTTTTTTACAAAATAAGTGATTCAGTGTTGACTCAAGATACGATTCCATATTTTTTTGTGAATGATAACAAGATTGAAATCTCAGGAAAAACAAACTATCTAAGTCAATTTGTAATCGATTTAAATAGCGCAAATGATCAACTGACAATGAATTTCTCTCCTAATTTAATGAGAGTGTATGGTGTATCAGTTGAAAAAGGAAATGGAATATATGTGGATAATTTTTCTCTTCGAGGATATTCAGGAACTACCCTTCATAAAATACCTTCGGAAAACTTAAAAAAATTTAATGAATATCTGAATTATAGATTAGTAGTTTTTCAGTATGGAATGAATGTTCTTAGTGATAGTGTTACAAACTATTCCCATTATAAAAATCAGATGAAGAGAGTAGTTGAATATTTTAAGGAATGTTTTCCGAAAGCAGATATTTTAATAGTTAGCATAGGGGACAGAGGGAAAAAAGAAGGAGAAAGTTATATTACTGATCCTAATATATTTAATCTCATAAAAGCACAGAAACAACTAGCTGAGGAAACGGGGTCAAGTTTTATCAATTTATTAGATTTAATGGGAGGTGTAAATAGTATTGTTAAATGGGTTGATAAAGGATTAGCAGCACAGGATTATTTACACATTAGTAGAGGCGGTGCAAAATTTATCGGTAAAAGAATTTTTGAAAAAATTACCAATTTTAGCGTAAATAAGGATACACTTCAAAAAAGATGATAAAGCTATTTTTATTTTTATTTATCTCGGAAATAATCTTTTCACAAGATACAGCCGTTTCTAAATATGATTTCATTGAACTTAATAAAAACTATATAGTATTTAATCATGAACCTAAATTTTATAAGAAATTAAGTAGTTCAAGCAAAATTAGAATATTGCACATTGGGGATTCTCATCTAGCTTCCGGAGATATTTCCAAAGGATTTATATTAACATTAAGAAATAGATATCTAATTCACGATGCAAGATTATTTTTTGAGGAAAACAGAAAAGTTGTGATTAAAAAAGGGAGGAGGAAAAAAGTTTTCTACAAAAAAGTTAGTAAAACCGTCACTATTCCTTTTGAGAAGGATTCAATAGGTATTGAATATTTTGGTATTGCCTTATCAGGTAAAACTTTCGAATATTTTTCAAGCCTTAATGAATTAGATAATGTTATTAATGAATTTAAACCTGATCTCACAATTATTTCATTAGGGACAAATGATAAAGTTGCAAATTACAGTGAAAACGATTTGAATTTTTACATATCATCTTTAGTAGAAAAGTTTCACAAAATAAATTCGGAAATAGTATTGGTTACTCCAATTGAAATAATAAAAAAACGGCAAAAAACAAATAATTCTGAGGTTATCAATAAAGTTATTAAACAGATAGTTGAGGACAAAAAAATTGCTTTATATGATTTATACGAGGTTGCTGGAGGAAAGAATTCGAGAAATTATTGGTTAAAAAATGGATTATCAAGCAGAGATATGATTCATTTCAGTCATCAGGGATATTTTTTGCAAGGAGTATTAATGGCAAAAGCTATAATCAATAGTCATGAAAGAAATTGAAAGATTCATTAACCAATTTGATTTAAATAAATTTTTTGGATTATTTATTTATAATTCAAATGAGCCTTTGATCTTTAGCAGTGCTACATTCCTAATTATATTTACCATTTTTATTGTATTACACAACTTTATTTATAAAAATAAAAAATTAAGAATATTATACATTGTAGTATTTTCATTATATTTTTATTACAAGAGCAGTGGATTCTATTTCTTTCTAATTTTAATTACCACAATTATAGATTATTTAGTTGCTTTCAAGATTTACAACACTGAAGCACTACTGAGGAGGAGAATCTATTTGCTGATAAGTTTAATTAGTAATTTATCAATCCTGTCATACTTTAAGTACACAAATTTTTTTGTTGATACAATAAACAATTTATTTTCTGGTAACCTACATTTTTATGATATTTTTCTTCCAGCGGGAATATCATTCTATACATTTCAATCATTAAGTTATACAATTGATATTTACAGAAAAAAAATTCAACCGTTAAAGAGTTATATTGATTACTTATTCTGCATATCATTTTTTCCTCAATTAGTTGCAGGTCCAATTATAAGAGCTTCAGTAATTATCCCACAGATAAATAATGATTATTATCTTAACAGAAGTGATTTTGGGCAAGCCATTTATCTTATTATGGCAGGATTATTTAAAAAAATTGTGATAGCAGATTTTCTAAGCGTAAATTTTGTTGATAGAATATTTGAAGAACCATTAAGATTTAGTGGTATAGAGATTTTAATGGGTGTGTATGCATATGGAATTCAGATTTATTGTGATTTTTCCGGATATTCCGATATGGCAATCGGACTTGCTTTAATGTTAGGTATAAAATTGCCGAAAAATTTTGATTCACCGTATCAATCAGTAAGTTTAACTGAGTTTTGGAGAAGATGGCATATATCTCTGTCTAGTTGGTTGAGGGATTACCTTTATATAACACTTGGTGGGAATAGAAAAGGAATTATAAGGACTTATTTCAATTTGATTATTACAATGCTTCTTGGTGGATTGTGGCACGGCGCAAATTGGAAATTTGTATTGTGGGGATTTATACACGGATTTTGGTTAGGAGTTGAAAAAGTCTTTGACTTACCAAACAAGTTTAATAAAAATACATTTACAAAGTTGGTTGGTCTAATAGTTACATTTAATATAGTAAGTTTCTGCTGGATTTTTTTTCGAGCTAAAGATTTCGAAACTTCCATAATCATTATTAGTAAAATTTATAGTGATTTTCAAGTTGAACTTTTGATAAAATTTCCATTAGTATATCAGATGATATTTGTCGTAATGGTATTTGGATACATCTTGCATTATGTAGGTAAAAGGTTTGAAGAATATTTCATAGGAATAATTATCAATATGAATTTTATTTATCAAATTCTTTACATCGGATTTATTTTAATAATAATATTACAATTCAAATCAAGTGATATTCAACCATTCATATATTTTCAATTTTGAATCTGAATTTGTGTAAATGGAATATAAATCTAAAGTATAACTAAATGTCTCTATCTAAAATAAATAAGTGAGATCAAGCAACATAGCAATTCAGAATAGGCATAATAGTCTAATTTTTATCTTTCTCTTTGTTAGCTTAAGTAAATCATCTTTAAAACATCATCCAGCCAAATGGTAGCAGACTGTTGAAAAATAGCCTTTATGTTTTATAAATTAGATATATTAACGATGCACAGTTTCGACAGCATTTGTTGTTTGAATATTTTTCTTATGTGATCTGAATGTTCGAAAAATATATTGTATCAAATAATCTAATTGTATCTTTTAGTTAAAGTGATTTATGAAATTAGTTAAAATTTAACTTTGATTTAATGTTTTGTTAAATAATTTTGAATCCCACTGACGAAGTCCATATAAGCTTTTTAGTTTTGCTAGGATTAGCGGTAATAGTTGTAAGAGCAACTGCAGAGAGAGTTTTTGAATTTATAATTCTATCCAAGTTGATTTCTGCACTATAGCTGTTTAGATATCTTAGATCAGGTAATTCAATATTTATCATTTCAATATATTTATCATTTGAGATAGTAACTGCATAAATTAAATAGTGAATAATTGGAAATTTTAATAATACTTTATTTAATTTTTTACAGTCGAGATCAGTATAAAGAAAATTATTATCGTATTTGAAAGTAAAAAAAGCATTGAATCTTGAGTCAGGTACTAATTTATTTTGTACAGAAATACAATCGGGTTCAGAAAATTTGCTATTGATTTTGATTATTTTTTGATACGCATTGGTCGCAGAGATATTAGAAATTTTCCATATTTCAGAGAGTAGAATATTGGAGTTGATTTTTTTTGCAAGGGTCACTGTAGTAGCAAAACGCTTTCTAGCATCAATTGATTTTTTTGAATTACTGATTTTTTGATTCGATGGCTTAGAGTAAGCTACTATTTTACCGTTTCTTTTTCTGAAGATAACATCAGATAAACTTCCTGAAAGTTCACCAATTAAATTTTTTTTGATGATTGCCATATAGTAAAAAACTGTTGAATAATTTTATGGACAAAAATAAAGTAATATGGTGATAGTTTCATTAATTGAAATTGAAAGTTATTCGTAGGTAAGTAGTTACGAGTAATTGAGCTATGTAGATTGTTTATTTATGTTTTTTATTGTACATAGTTCGTTGAAGTCAGAAGTACTGAAACGGTCCTTATAAAAA
>CAKZLD010000037.1 GCA_937125135.1 uncultured Ignavibacterium sp. | reverse complement strand
TGCGATGAGGTTGGTTTATTTAACGATGAGTCAATAAACATTGTTGAATCAGTAACAAAAGGAATTGGTGCAGATTCAATAATTATCACAGCTTCTACTAAATCGAATGAACCAATTGAGAAAGCAATTGCATTTGCAAGAAAAAAGGGCAGAATTGTTTTAGTGGGTGTTTCCGGAATGAATATTCCGCGTAGTGGGTTTTATGAGAAAGAGTTGGAATTTACAATCTCTTGTTCTTATGGTCCCGGAAGATATGATTATGATTATGAACAGCGTGGAATTGATTATCCAATTGGATATGTTCGTTTCACTGAAAAAAGAAATATGGAAACGATATTAACACTTCTTTCTCAAAAAAAGTTAGACTTTAAGAAACTAATTACACATGTTATTCCAATTGAAAATGGAAATGAAGCTTATGATATAATTACTGGGAAAAAGAATGAAAGTTATATAGGAATTTTATTAAAATATAAAGAAGATAAGAAGATTAACTTTGATTATGTTAAATATAATAAAAATGCTAAAATCAAATTATCATCAGAGGTAAAAATTGGTTTTATCGGTGCTGGTAATTTCGCCCAATCCTACCTTCTTCCAAATTTATTAAAGAACAAAGTCGAATTAGTAACAGTAGCAACCCGAAAGCCAGTAAATTCGAAATCAATAGCTGAGAAATTCAACTTTAGAAAATACACAACTGATGTTAATGAAGTATTAGATGATACTGAAATTAACACAGTATTTATTGTAACTCATCATAATAGTCACGCAAAGTATGTAATTGAGAGCTTGAAAAGAGGGAAGAATGTATTTGTTGAGAAGCCATTAGCTATAAATCTTGACGAATTATATGAAATTAAAAGGTTATATGACGGATTTGATGATAATAACAGGCCTTTATTATTTGTTGGGTTTAACAGGAGGTTTTCAAAACCATTTAAACTAATTAAAGAATTTTTTAAGGATAGAACTGAGCCATTTGTAATTAATTATAGAGTAAATGCTGGTTTTATACCATTAGAACATTGGATACAACAAAGTGAACAAGGTGGAAGAATAATCGGGGAAGGATGTCATTTTATTGATGTATTTGATTTCATTATTGAGAGTAATCCATTATCATTTTATGCTGTGTGTTCAAGAAGTGAAAACAAAAAACAAAAGAATGAAGATAATGCAATTATCACAATATATTATCGAGATGGTTCGGTTGCAAATTTAATTTACCTGGCAAATGGTGATAAATCTTTACCTAAAGAGTATTGTGAGCTTTTTTGTGGAGGTAAAACTGCAGTGATGGATGATTTTAGAGTTGTTTCATTACATAATAATAATAAGAAAAAGAAATTTAAATTTGATGGAACAAAGGGTCATTCGGAAGAGGTACAAAAATTTTTGAATTTAATGAATGATCCGCAAGAATCAGCAAATATTTTTAATTGGAATATTTGGGATACTACTAAGATAACAATTTTATTTAATGAAGCTGTCATAAAGGGAGAGATTATTCGGCTTGAAGACTAGAGGTGATATTGAAAAAGTGATAAAAGAAGTTGAAGATTATATCATCAAAGAAGATTATAAAGGATATGATCCTTTTGATGCATTAAATTCACCGCTTTTTAGATTACCGATTCTTAGTACAAATAAAACAATAAGATTTTTTGCGCAACAGATATTCCGACGCTTACCGATTAACTTTAGACCACAACTTGGAATAAAAAAAGAAGTTAATCCTGTTACTTTAGGATTTTGCATTCAGGCTTATACTTATTTAAGTCAGATATACTTTGAAAAGAGAGAATATTATTTGAATGAAATAAATAAGTTGTTAGAAAAATTAATAAATTTAAGATCGGAGGGTTACAGTGGTTATTGTTGGGGTTACAATTTTGATTGGGAAGCTAGGTATGCTAAAATACCTAAATTTACTCCCACTGTTGTTGCAACTGGAATAATCACGAATTGCATTTATGAATTCTATAAAATCTATAAAGATAAAAAGGCAGAAGAATTACTAATTAGTTCGGCTAATTTTATCCTCAGTGATTTAAATAGAAGTTATGAAGGCGATACATTCTGTTTTTCTTATTCTCCAAATGATTATCAGAAAGTTTTCAATGCTACAATGAAGGCAGCACGGTTATTAGCCCAAGTTTATTCTATTACTGGTAACTTAGAATTAGTTAGTGAGGCTGAAAATACAATAAGATTCGTTTCAAATAACCAAAATTCAGATGGGTCTTGGTATTATTCCAAAGGTGATGCCAGGAGTTGGATTGATAATTTTCATACTGCTTATGTACTTGATTCGCTTAAATCTTTTATTGAATTAACAGGAAAGGAAAAATATAAATCAGTATTGGAAAAAGGATTTAATTATTATCTTAACAATTTATTTACAAGTGAAGGTTTACCCAAATATTATTCAAAATCATTTTATCCGATCGATTCAACAGAATTTGCTCAGGTTTTAATAACTTTACTTGAATTTGGAGAGTTAGATAAGGCAAATAAAGTTCTACAATTTATTCTTGATAAATTTTATTCTGGTTTTGGCTTTTTTTATTATCAGTTAAACGGTATTCCAATAAAGATTGGATACATGAGATGGTCAACAGCATATTTGTTTTTAGCAATTACTAAATATTATTCAAGGGGAAAAATTACTTGATTTGGTTTGATTTTGATAACTCGCCCCATGTTCTGATTTTCAAAAATATTTTAAAGGAATTGGATAAGTTAGGGGAGAGATATTTCGTTACTAGCCGTGAATTTGCTCAGACTTTAGATCTGTTAAAATTGTATAACATACAAAATAATCTTATCGGACATCACGGAGGAAAATCTAAAGTAAAAAAAGTATTTAATTTAATCGAAAGAATTTACCAATTAAATGTTTTTTTAAGCAGGAATAGATTAAAACCTTCATTGTCCATTTCACATGGTTCCCGAGCTCAAACAATATGCTCATATTTAAATCGAATTCAGTCAATAGTAATGATGGATTATGAAAAAACTGAGAGTAAAATTTTTAATTTATTTGCAGGATATATTTTATTTCCGAACTTTATACCAGATCAAAAATTAAAAGAATCAGGAATTAATTTAAAACGTGTGATTAAATATAATGCATTCAAGGAAGAATTATACCTAAATGAATTTAAGCCAGATTTAAATTTCCGGAAAGAGTTAGGAGTAGAATTTGATAGCATATTGGTTGTTATAAGACCTCCGAGTTTTACAAGTAATTATCATGATGATAAGAGTAAAATTATTTTATTAAATTTATTAAAAAAGCTTTTAGAAATAGATAACACAGAAATATTATATTTGAGTAGAACGGAAGTAGAGAAAGAATTTATATTAAAAACTTTTAGAGAGACTAAAATTAGAATTCCAAATAAAGTTTATGATGGATTACAATTAATATATGCTGCAGATATAGTTTTTTCCGGGGGAGGAACGATGAATAGAGAATCGGCTTTAATTGGAACAGAAACTTATAGCTTTTTTACTGGGGCAAAACCATACTTAGATGAATATTTAGAAAATATTGGAAGATTATCATTTATTAATAGTGTTGAAGATTTAAATAAGATTATTATAACAAAAAAGGACAAAAAAGACATTTTAATACATAATAAAAACATTACTAAAGAGCTTATTGAATTATTTTTGGAAATAAAGAATAAAACAAAAAAGGAATATTTTTATGCTAGTACCATTTCTCGATCTTAAACAGCAATACCAACAAATTAAGAATGAACTTCAACCCAAAATAAATGATATTTTTG
>CAKZLD010000036.1 GCA_937125135.1 uncultured Ignavibacterium sp. | reverse complement strand
AATTGTATTAGAAGAAAAAAATTGTCAGTCTGATCCGTGTGCTAACTGATGTCGAATACTGACAATTTTAATCAAAATAGTATTTCGATTGGCTTAATGTTACCAAAAATCGGCTAATGAGATATCCTAATAATATCTGTTCAGTTCGATAAAACCGCAGTAACTTTTTCTGCAGCTTCCTTTAAACTATTGGCGACTTCAAAATTAAGTTGAGAATTTGCTAACAATTCCGCTGCTTCTTTTGCATTTGTTCCTTCAAGACGAACAACAATTGGTACAGTAACTTGCATCTCTCTGGCTGCATCAATAACGCCTTGTGCAACTCGATCGCAACGTACAATTCCACCAAATATATTTATCAAAATTGCTCTTACATTCGGATCTGATAGAATAATCTTGAATCCATTTGCAACTGTTTCTTTATTCGCACCACCACCTACATCAAGGAAATTGGCTGGCTCACCACCAGCAAGTTTTATAATATCCATTGTAGCCATTGCCAAACCTGCACCATTGACCATACAGCCAACATTTCCATCAAGTTTGATATAGTTGAGATTGTATTTAGAGGCTTCAACTTCAAGGGGATCTTCTTCATCAAGATCACGGTATTCTAAAATCTCAGGATGACGGAATAAAGCATTATCATCAAAATTCATTTTGCAGTCGAGCGCAACTATTTTGTTATCGTTAGTAAGAATAAGGGGGTTTATTTCTAATAAAGATGCATCCGTCTGTTCGTAAGCTTTATAAAGATTTTTCATAAATGGAATGAAACTTTTGAAAGCATCACCTTCCAATTCGAGAGCGAAAGCAAGTTTTCTGATTTGATAAGCTTGTAAACCAACAGCTGGATCAATCCACTCTTTGATTATTTTTTCGGGAGTTTCTTCAGCAACTTTTTCAATTTCAACTCCACCTTCTGTTGAAACCATAATTACATTTTTTGAAACTGCTCTGTCTAATAAAATTCCCAAATAAAATTCTTTTTTATAATCTAATCCTTCAGCAAGAAAAATGGTTTTTACTATTTTACCTTCGGGACCTGTTTGATGAGTTACGAGCAAATTTCCTAAAATTTTCTCAGCGTATTCAGTTGCTTTTTCAGGCAAAGTAGTAAATTTCACTCCACCTTCAAGAAGTAAAGTTTCTCTATCACGTACATCATAAACTTTTCCTTTTCCTCTTCCTCCAGCATGAATTTGTGATTTAACTACAAATTGATTTATTCCTTTGGATTGAAGAGTTTGAAGAGCAATATCAAATTCTTCCATTGTTCTAACGGCAATGCCATCCTGAATTGGAACTGAATATTTTTTAAGAATTTCTTTTGCCTGAAACTCGTGGATTTTCATAATAATTCCTCATTTTTTTGAAAGTAAAAATAAGGGATTTAAATGAGCAAAAAAAAACGGGGGGGGCTATATTACAATAATTGAACAGCCACTCCCTAAATAAATTTTTAAGCGAATCTATTTTACTTTTTCACTCATCAATTTAGCTTGTAAGAACAGAAGTAAATAGTCTCTTCCACCAGCTTTGGAATCTGTACCTGACATATTAAAACCACCGAATGGATGACCTCCGACTAATGCACCTGTACATTTTCTGTTGAAATAAAGATTTCCAATTAAAAGTTCTTTTCTTGCTTTCTCAATTTTCTTTCTATTTCGAGTATATACAGCACCGGTCAAACCATAAATAGTGTTGTTACAAATCTTTATGCTTTCATCGAAATTATCTGATTTAATAACTGCTAAAACAGGACCGAAAATTTCTTCCTGAGAAATTCTTGCCATTGGATCAACGTCAATGAAGACAGTGGGTTGAATATAGTGTCCATTTCCTTCAGCAAGACTACCGCCGACTAATAATTTTCCTTCTTGTTTTCCGATTTCGATATAATTCATAATACTTCTCTTTGCACTTTCAGAAGCGACAGGGCCCATCTGATAATTTTCTTCCGCAGGACCTACTTTAATTTGCTCTACAGCATCTTTTAATTTTTCAACAAACTTGTCATAAATAGATTTATCCACGATTGCACGTGAGCAAGCAGAGCATTTTTGTCCCTGAAAACCAAATGCTGAAGTGACTACACCTTTGACTGCATCATCAATATCAGTTTCATTATCAACAATGATTGAATCCTTTCCTCCCATTTCAGCTACTACACGTTTTAACCAAATCTGACCGGGTTGAACTTTAGCAGCCAATTCATTTATATGAATTCCAACTTCCATTGAACCAGTGAAAGCAATGAATCTTGTTTTTGGATGAGCGACTAAAGTATCTCCGACTTCACCTCCAGAGCCCGGCAAGAAATTCAAAACACCTTTTGGTAATCCGGCGGCTTCCATAATTTCATAAAAAATCTGTCCCATCATTGGAGTGTCACTTGATGGTTTTAGCACAACTGTATTTCCACTAACAATAGCTGCTGTGCTCATTCCGACCAAAATTGCGAAAGGAAAATTCCATGGTGGAATTACCACACCAACTCCGAGAGGGATGTAAACTAATTCGTTTTTCTCACCTTTAACAGGAGTTATTGGTTGCTTTGAATCATATCTGAGAGCTTCACGAGCATAGAATTCCATAAAATCAATTGCCTCTGCTGTATCTGCATCGGCTTCGGTATAGTTTTTACCAATCTCTAAAATCATCCAAGCGTTGATTTCAAATCTTCTTTTTCTTACAATCTCAGCAGCTTTAAGAAGAATCTTTGCTCTCTTTTCAGCAGGGACGAATCTCCACTCTTGAAATTTTTCGTAAGCTTTTTCAACTGCCATTTCAGCGAGTTCCTTTGTGCCTTTGTAAAAATTTGCAATCACTTGATCTTTATTGGAGGGATTAGTTGAAGAGAATTTTTTATCTGTTTGGTAAGCAATACCATCAATTTTTAGATCGTATGTTTTACCAAGCTGTGATTTAACTTTTTCTAAAGCTTTCTTTTGTTTTTCTACATTTGAAGATTTAGAGAAATCTGTAATCGGTTCATTTTTGAATGGTTTAAGTTTCATAGAATTGCTCCCTATTAAATAAATTTTATTTGCGCTACAAAAATAGGAAAGATTGGAGTGATAAGAAATTTAGAAGTACCGAAATCCAAAATGTTAAAAAGATTTCTTGTGATAATCTTTCAAAAAAATAACGGAGATAAAAAGAAACTTATCTGTTTTTTTACCTACTACTAAAAATTCTATTAAAACAATTAAAATTTCGTTTATTTTCTCGATAATAAATTAAACAAAGATCTTATATAAATTATTGGCTGATTAAAATATCTATTAAAAATCTATAATGTTAAATTATTTTTGAATAGGTAAATGAATCAAAGAAAAATGAATTTGTCCACAAGAATGAAACTTTTCATAACCGTAATAATTTATTTGATTTCAAACATTGAACTCTTTAGTCAGGATCAGGAGTACATTTTTTCAAACATTACCAGAAATGCTCTATTATCACAGCATTATGTTTCTGCGATCATTGAAGATGATAATGGCATTATGTGGTTCGGCACTCACGACGGACTAAATTATTTTGATGGTTATAATTTCAAAAGATTCTCTGTGAATAAACAGAATAAAAATTCGATCAGCAGTAATTCTATAAATGCTTTAGCAAAAGATGAACAAGGTAATTTGTGGATTGGGACTAATAATGGATTAAATAAACTTAATCTCAAAACTGAAACCTTTACTCTTTTCAGAAATAATACTTCAGGTAATTCTGTAAATGATAATCTAATCGTTGATGTAAAATATGATAAAAAAGGTTATATCTGGTATGCAACTAAATACGCCGGATTGTACAGATTAGATTTGAAGACAAATCAAATAAATGAATTTCTCAGAAATAAGCCTCATTATAATTTCAACTTTTTAGAAAATATAAAAGAAATAGAGTTAGATAATGACGGAGATATATGGATTTTATATGAAACCAAAGGAATAGTTAATTATAATCCTGAGTCTGAAGAAATTAAAATTTTTTCTACTGCCACAAGCGGCGGAAAAATAACATCTGATCTTGTAAACACCATTGCTATCACTAAAGATAATCTTGTAATAATTGCAATAAGAAAACTCGGTTTAATTTCCATCAACAAAAATGATTTTTCTATTAACCTCGACTTTCTGGGAGAGAAAAATTATAACAGGTATTTGAAGGAAGTCAACAATAGTAATATAAACGACATCTTAATTTACAAAGATGGAACAATTTTTTTTGATAATAGTTATTTGGGAATCCTCAAATACAATTCTTGGAATAATAAGCTTTCCTTCCCTTCTGAATTTATTTACAATGCTCAGGATTCACTTGATAAATATATCACCAGATTATACTTAGACTCAAAAGATAATATTTGGATAGGCTCAGCAGGATTTGGAATCGGTCTGATTTCAAAAAATATAAAACCTTTTATCAATTATTCATCTGAAATTGAGAACAGTAAATTTAGATTATCATTCCCAAGTGTTCGTGGCATTTATGAAGATTCAAATGGTGATGTTTATGTCGGTGGTTACAATGGATTTAATAAAATAGATAAAGTGACTGGTGAGATATTCGTTTTATTAAATAAACCGACATACTTAGTTAGAGAAGACTTATTTGGCTCTGATGAATTTCTTACTATATCGTTTGAATCTTTTGATTTTGGAGGCACTTTATACAGGTTTAATAAAAGAGATAAAAG
>CAKZLD010000035.1 GCA_937125135.1 uncultured Ignavibacterium sp. | reverse complement strand
TTTACTTTCCGGCTTGAACCTCAGGTTATAAGAATAAAACAAGCTGGCAAAGAAGTAGTACAACAGAATTGTATCCGTTGCCATTCAAATCAGATTCATCCGATTTCTGTCAGAGCAATTTCAGCTCGAAAAATTCAGGAAGAAGGGGATGGTTACTGTTGGGACTGCCATCGTGAAACTCCGCACGGTAGTGTTAATAGTTTGACTTCAACTCCTTATGCAAGAGTACCTCAACTAACTTCACCTATACCGGACTGGATTAAAGAAAGTTTAGGAATCAATAATAAAAATAAATTTTAGGAGAACATCTATGAAACCAATAAACGAAATTATCAAAAACAAACCATGGGTTGGCTGGCTGTTGTTTGTCGGAACAGCAGTTGTCGTTTTCTTTCTGGGTTTACTTGCTTCATCAATTATTGAAAGAAGAACTGAATCGCTTTATACTTTGCAGATGCTAAAACCAATTGCAGAGTGGGAACCAAGAAATGAAGTCTGGGGAGAAAATTTCCCTCGTGAATATGAATCTTATCTTAAAACATTGAATATGGATTTTGCAAGTAAGCATGGCGGTTCAAAAATGATCGATTATCTTGAAAAATATCCTGAACTCGTTGTACTCTGGGCGGGCTATCTTTTTTCAAGAGATTACAATCAAGGAAGAGGTCACGCGTGGGCTGTTGAAGATTTACGAAACACACTAAGAACTGGTGATAATCAATTCTCTCCTCAATCGGCAACATGCTATACATGCAAAAGTACGGATGTTCCAAGAATGATGGATAAAATGGGAGTAGAGAATTATTACAAAGCCAAATGGAAAGACTTAGGTAGTGAGCATGTTAATCCAATTGGTTGTCAGGATTGCCACGATCCAAAAACATTAAACCTAAGAATAACTAGACCAGCATTAGTTGAAGCTTTTCAACGACAAGGAAAGGATATTAATAGTTTTTCACGTCAGGAAATGCGCTCGCTTGTTTGTGCTCAGTGCCACGTTGAATATTATTTCAAAGGTGAAGGGAAGTACTTAACATTTCCTTGGGATAAAGGTTTTAGTGCCGACGAAATGGAAGCTTATTATGATGAAATAGATTTTAAAGATTGGACTCACGCTCTTTCCAAAGCTCCAATGATAAAACCTCAGCATCCTGATTATGAAATGTTTATGACTGGAATCCACGCTAAAAGAGGAGTATCCTGTGCTGATTGCCATATGCCCTATAAAAGTGAAGGTGGTGTGAAGTTCACAGATCATCATATTCAATCACCATTGAATAATGTTGCTAATACTTGTCAGGTATGTCATCGTGAAGATACACAAAGATTAATTCAGGATGTTTACGACAGACAGGACAAAGTTGAAGAGCTTAGAAGAATTGCAGAGAAAACGATCGCTGCTGCACACATCGAAGCAAAGGTTGCTTGGGATAATGGAGCTACTGAAGTACAAATGAAAGAAATATTAAAATTAATAAGACACGCTCAATGGAGATGGGATTATGTTGCTGCTACAAATGGACTTGGTTTCCATGCTCCTGTTGAAGCTCTGCGTGTTTTAGGAACTTCGATTCAGAAAGCTGAAGAAGCCAGAAGACAACTAGCTATTCTGTATGTCAAACAAGGTTGGAAATATCCTGTTGAACTTCCTGATATTTCAACTAAAGAAAAAGCACAGAAGTTTATCGGGCTCGATATGCCAAAATTAAAAGAAGCAAAACAGGAATTCCTTAATACAACTGCCAAGCAGTGGGATGAAGAAGCACGAAAGAGACAAGGATATTTGTTTGAATATAAATCCAAAGAATAAAGAATTTATTATTATTTTTCACTTAAGTTTTAGAGTTTAGTGTGAGAGATAACGAAAATAAATATCAATCCGTAGAACAGCAGCGGATGAAATGATGTTGTTTCAAAACCCTGAAAATGTCAGTTTGAGTTTGCCTAACAAAAGCGAAGCGGGTCGAATAATGATAATTATTGAATCTTGAGAGTGCTATAAGCTATGAATCAAATTTAATGTTCAGAATCTAACACAATGAAATTTTAATTATTAAATAAACTAATTATTAAATAAACTAAGAAAGGTTATATATGAAAAAATTTTTTGTTCTGTTTTTTACGGTTACTATCATTTCAACAAACTTTGCTCAATCTTCTGATGACTGGAAAATCAGCGGACAAATTCAATTAAGAACCGAAGTTGATGGCAGAGATTTTTCGAATAAAACATATCCACTCACTTTCACAAGCATCAGAACCCGATTTGCTGTTGCAAAAAGTATTTCTGATAAAATTAATTTCTTTGCTCAAATTCAGGATTCGAGAGTATTTGGCGAAGAAGGTTCACCAACCACTGCAATTGATAATGTGGATTTACATCAGGCTTATTTAATGCTTAACAACCCATTGGAACTAGATTTAAATGTTCAGGTTGGTAGATTTCATATTGATTACGGAACTGAGAGATTTCTTGGTGTTTCAAACTGGAGTTACATTCCAAGATCATTTGATGGAATGCGTTTAAACATCTCGCCAAAGAATTTTAATCTCGATTTGTTCGCATTAACTCTTAATGAACCGGTTGCATACATTTCATCGCCTAATCCGGGATTGTATCCATACCCTTCTAAAGATTCTCCTTCTTTTTCAATGTATGGATTTTACAAGCCAATTAGTTTTACAGAAAGAAGTAAGCTGGATTTACTCGGTTATTACGAAGTAGATAGAAAGGATGTCAAACCTGATACACTTGCACTTCAAAGATTAACTATTACATCATCATACTTTGGTAACTATGGTGATTTATCTACAATTATTGAATTAGCGTATCAACTCGGCAAATTAAGTGGTAAAAATATTTCAGCATATTTGATTTCGGCTTTGGCAAATTACAAGTTTGGACATACCACTTTTACTCTTGGTGCAGATATTCTTTCTGGTAATGATCCGAAGAATAACAAAGAGATTAAGGGCTATAATGGTGGCTATGGTACAGTACATAAATTCTACGGTTTTATGGATTACTTCCCATCAAATGCCGGTGGTCTTGGTTTGAACAATTTTTATCTGAAAGCTAATTTTAATCCTCAGGATTCAAAGTTTAGTTTTGCAGTGGACTTACATCATTTTATGACTAATCAGAAATCATTAAGTGATAAATCAGCGTTGGGACAGGAAATAGATTTAACAGTAGTTTATAAATTCGTAAAAGGTACAAACATTATGTGGGGCGGAAGTTTGTTTTTCCCAGGTGATATAATGAAAGCCCTTTATGCTCCAAGAGAAGATATTGCTTTCTGGAGTTATGTTATGATTACAGCTAACTTCTGATTTTTATAAGTAACTGATTTGAAATCTGCTCTTTGATTATTTAATCATTGAGCAGATTTTTTTTAATGTTCCGAGATTATATCAAACTTCTCGCAAACTTCGCATTCAAATTGTAATGTAGTGTGGTTGATACCGAAAGTTTCAAACAGTTTATTTGAAATTATCTTTTGAATATCTGCAGTTTTACTTACTTTCATATCTTCCACATCGACGTGAGCTTCAAAGTGAGTATCATTATCATTCAATTTCCAAATATGAATATGATGGATATTTTTTACGCCCGGAATATCTTCCACAATTTTTTTTATCTCAGTTATATCTATTTCCTCAACGTTCGACATCATCAGTATATCAATTGATTCTTTAACAATCTTATAAGCTTCAAAAAGAATATAGATTGAAATTAAAATAGTGAGAATCGGATCGATCCAATAAACTTTGTAAAAAATTATAAACACTGCACCAATTATTATCGCAATGCTTGAAACTGCATCGCTAACTAAATGAAAGTAAGCAGCTCTGATATTTATATTTTTATCTGAATCCTTTTTCAGAAGTAGAGCTCCCAGAATGTTGGGAAATAATCCGAATATTGCAACAATTAGCATTAAATTACCTTCAATTGAAAAAGGATTAGAAATTCTGTCAACAGCTTCTTTGATAAGATAGAAACCAATGATAATCAAAGTACTTGCATTAACAATTGCTGCGATTATCTCTGCCCGCTTGAGTCCGAAAGTATATTTGAAGGTTTGCGGTCTCTTCGATAGTCGGAGTGCAAAGAGAGTTATTAGGATGGCAATTGCATCGCTGAAGTTATGAAGTGCATCAGAAATCAGCGAGAGACTTCCGGATAAAATTCCTCCTAATATCTGAACTATTGTAATAAAAATGTTCAGAAACAAAGTGATGATTAGATTTTTCTCAGAGCTTTTGTTTTTATCTTTCATTGAGTCAGACATTAATCAAAAAGTTATTTTTATTTCTGGTAAAATTAAATTCATCAGTTGAAAAGAAGATAAAAATTCTGACTAAAATTAATATTACTTACAGATAGTTATTTAGAGGACGGTAAAGAGCTAAGTTTGTATCTAAATAAAAAACCCTCAGCATTTTTCAGCTGAGGGTTTTTGAAATGAAATTTTAGATTTATTTAAGTAATTGAAGTTTATTTTTTAAGTTGATTCCTTCACCCTGAAGAGTATAGATATACA
>CAKZLD010000034.1 GCA_937125135.1 uncultured Ignavibacterium sp. | reverse complement strand
TATTGATTTGGGTTTACACACGTGGGTTAAAGACGAAAAATTAAGACTGAACAGAATTAATGCTCCTGAACTTACAGGCAGACAAAAGAACGCTGGTATAAAATCAAGAGATTTTTTAAAAGGTTTGATATTAAATAAAGAAGTTTTCATTCAAACAATTAAAGACAAAAAAGAAAAGTATGGTCGTTACTTAGCTGAAATTTGGCTCAAAGACGAGAAAGGAAAGCTCTTCAACGTAAATGATTTTATGGTTAGTAACGGTTTCGCAAAATATCAAAAGTATTAAAGGCAATATCAAAATGAATAAAGTTTCTCAAATAAAATTTTTGGTTGAATTAGATATAAACAAAATTCCACAAAAAATTCTCTGGCAGGCTGATGACGCTGGTTTTGATGGAGTAAAAGATGCTAAATCAATGTTCCTTTCATTATGGGATAAACAAGAATTAGTAACATTAGGAATGGATCTCTGGACTAAAGAAATGACAGTCGAAGAAATGAATATTCATTTCCATCAGATTCTTGTTAGAATGGCAGAGAGTTATTCAAGAGCTACACAAAATTCTGAAATTGAATTTATGATTAAAAAATTTGCAGCAGAATTAGCCAATAAATTAAATCTTTTTAACACAGGAAATCAGATTTAGCTTTTTCTTAGTGACTTCTTTGATTAAGTTTACTATGAAATTAAATCTTAAATAATAGGCTTATAGTGACAAAAAAAATAATTTTACTTACCGTAATTCCTTTCCTATTTAATTTTGCTCAGGTAAAAACTGATTACAAACTTGCTCTCCTTCCGTTTTCTTCTCAAGGGATTGACGAAATTTCTGTCAGTACTGCTGAATCAATTCTGAAACTTGAAATTGAAAAGCAAAGCTCAATCACTATTATTCGTGAAAGAGAAATAAATAACGCGTTGAATTCCGACTTCTGTGATGATATAGAATGTGCTATTGAGATTGGCAAAAAAGTTCAGGCAGATAGAATATTCTTTTGCAAAATTAAACCATTGGGTTCAAATCTTATCCTTCAATACTATTTATATGATTTAATTGAAAACAAGTCCATTTTAATTGAGCAGACCAAAGCATTAGGACTTGAAGACCTTGAAATTGTAATGAAAAGAATTGCTCTTAGTATTATTAATGAAAAGCCTTTCTCTTCAGGAGCAGAAGTTGGTACTGTAGTAGGAACTGAAACAACTCCTTTCTTGAAAAAATCCTCTTCATACAACTTCGGATTAACTTTTGGCTACCTCTTCCCTGCCTATGGATATGACGATGATAATGAAAAGTCATTTACCTTAAACGCTCACTTCGATTATGAGTTACCAAATTATGCAATTGGGCTTATGATGGGGGCAAGAAATGGTTTTGCGATTAATCTTTATGGACATTATTTATTTAATGCCTCAGATTTTTCGCCTTTTGTTGGAACTGCATTCGGATTTCATTGGGTTTCTCATTTATCAGAATATGATTACGTGGCTGGACAAGTTTTAGATGCAAAGAAAGAATCTCACGGTTTTGAATTAGTTCTTTCTTCAGGACTTAGATTATTCAGAACTCAAAGATTTACAATTTTAATAAATTTAGAATATCTCATCACATTTAACGAATACAAAGACAGAGCAATTGTATTTACAATTGGTCTATTATAAGAATAAATTTTAGGAAACTTTTATGGACCTTGAAATTTTATCCCGTCTTCAATTCGCAATAACAATTGCTTTCCATTACATATACCCTCCGTTAAGTATCGGACTTGGTGTTCTTATGGTAGTAATGGAAGGAATGTATCTCAAAACTAAAGATAAATTCTATGAGAATATGACAAAGTTTTGGGTTAAGGTTTTTGCGTTAACTTTCGCAATTGGAGTAGCAAGTGGAATAGTGATGGAATTTGAATTCGGAACGAATTGGGCAACTTACTCAAGATTCGTTGGTGATGTTTTCGGAAGTGCTCTTGCTGCTGAAGGTATCTTTGCGTTTTTTCTCGAATCAGGTTTTCTTGCTGTGTTAGTTTTTGGATGGGATAAAGTCGGACCTAAAATGCATTTTTTCTCTACGCTTATGGTTGCATTGGGTTCAATGTTTAGTGCTGTCTGGATCGTTGTGGCAAATTCGTGGATGCAGACTCCAGCAGGATTTCATATAGTCGGAGAAGGAATGAATGCTCGTGCAGAGATTACTGATTTCTGGGCTATGGTCTTCAATCCTTCTTCTGTTGATAGGTTATTGCATACTCTATCAGGATGCTGGCTTGCAGGAAGTTTTTTGGTAATTAGTGTTGCAGCCTACTATCTAATTAGAAATAAGCATATAAGATTTGCAAAATCATCAATCAAGTTAGCTTTAGTAATTGCTTTGATTGCCTCATTGTTTCAATTATTTACAGGGCATCAAAGTGCTGTTGGAGTTGCAAAAAATCAACCGGCAAAGTTAGCTGCGATGGAAGCTGTTTTTGAAACTCAGTCAAATGCACCTCTTTATCTATTTGGTTGGGTAGATGAAGATAATCAGGAAGTAAAATTTGGAATTGCTATTCCTTCATTACTTAGTTATTTAATAGGATTTTCAGCCGAGACTGAAGTTAAAGGATTGAATGACTTCCCCAAAGATGAAATTCCACCTGTTAATATTGTTTTTCAAGCATATCATTTAATGGTTGCAATAGGATTTCTTCTAATTGCGATTTCAGTAATCGGAGTTTTTTATTGGTGGAGAGGAACATTATTCAGCAAAAAATGGCTGCTTTGGGTTTTCGTATTTTCCGTTCTGCTTCCTCAAATTGCAAATCAGCTGGGATGGATTACTGCTGAAGTTGGAAGACAACCTTGGATTGTTTACGGAATTATGAAAACCAGAGAAGGTTTATCTAAATCAGTAACTGAGGGACAAGTTTGGTTTTCACTAATTTTATTCACAATAATCTACATTGGTCTTTTTATACTTTTTCTTTATTTGTTAAATGAAAAAATCCAACACGGTCCCGAAAATGTTGATTCAATTCCATCTGAATTAGGTCATCCAAAAGCATAGGAGGTCAAAATGGAATTTTCATTTGATTTAAATACTATTTGGTTTATTCTTGTTGGAATTCTTTTAGCTGGTTACGCAATTCTTGATGGTTTTGATTTAGGAATTGGTGCTCTTCATTTGTTGGTTCATACAGATGATGAACGAAGAATTATGTTGAATTCGATCGGTCCGGTTTGGGATGGAAATGAAGTTTGGTTAGTAACTGGTGGCGGAGCTTTATTTGCAGCATTTCCCGAAGTTTATGCAACTGTCTTTTCCGGGTTTTACAATGCAATTATACTTCTTTTATTTATGTTGATTTTCCGTGCCGTCGCTATTGAATTTAGAAGTAAAAGACCAATGAAATGGTGGAGACAAACTTGGGATTTTGCTTTCAGTCTTGCAAGTATTTTGATTGCTTTTCTTATGGGTGTAGCTCTTGGAAATATAATTACAGGAATTGAGTTAGGTCCCGATAAAGAATATGTTGGTACATTCTGGCAGCTTATCAATCCATATACAGTTTTAGTTGGAGTGACAACCGTAGCTCTTTTTATAATGCACGGTTCAATCTATGGCGTTCTTAAAACAGAAGGAGAGCTTCAGAACAAATTAAAAAGTTGGGTTAATAATACAATCATATTTTTTGTCATTTGCTATGTAACCACTACGATGACTACTTTAGTTTATTATCCGAATATGGCAAATCATTTCAAAAATTTTCCGCCGTTATTTCTTGTTGCAATTTTGAATATGCTTGCAATTGCAAATATTCCCAGAGAGATTCATCAAGGTAGAGAATTCCGCGCTTTTTTGTCCTCTGCTGCTTCAATAGCATTGTTGTTATCTCTGTTTGCAATCGGAATTTTCCCAAACATAGTTTTATCAAATCCCAATCCCGAATACAGTTTGAACATTTATAATGCAGCTTCTTCTGAAAAAACATTAACCATAATGCTGATAATTGCCGGAATTGGATTTCCATTTGTTCTGGCTTACACAATCAGCATATATTGGATTTTCAGAGGAAAAGTAAAATTAACGAACATGAGTTATTAGAGAAAAATTCTGTAAGTTTTAATAGTTTAAATTCATAATTTCATCCTGTTCGCACATTCCTCTACTAAAAATTATTAGTGTTAATAAAAATTTTTTAATTAATTTTTTTAGTGAAATAAAAATATTTGTGAAAAATTTTTTATTATGATAAAAAGATTACTTGAAGAAAGAATAAAAGAGCAACTTTTTAAGGGAAAAACCATAATACTATATGGTGCAAGGCAAGTCGGAAAAACCACGCTTGTTCAAAATATCCTGAAAAATTTTGGAAATGAAGGAAGATATCTAAATTGTGAAATTTTGTCTATCGAAGAAAATCTTAAAATTCCTGAACCAGAAAGATTGAAGGCTTTTTTGGGAAATTACAGGTTAATTGTATTAGATGAAGCCCAAAATATTCCCAACATTGGTCGAATTTTAAAGATCTTAAATGATTCTTTCCCTGAAATTCAAATTATAGCTACTGGTTCCTCGAGTTTCGATCTGGCAACAAAAGCAGTCGAACCAATGACTGGTAGAGCATTATTTTTCATCCTTTACCCATTATCTGCATTGGAATTAAAAGAAGAAAATGACTGGTTTTATTTTGAATCAAAAATTGAAACCTTATTGAGATTTGGTTCGTATCCAGAAATATTCTTATCGAACGAGAATGAAGCTTTGCTCAAACTTAACACTCTTGCTTCAAGTTATTTATACAAAGATTTACTTAAATATAATGGGATAAAAAAGACAAGCATTCTAAAAAATCTTCTTATATCATTAGCGCTTCAAATTGGAAATGAAGTATCTTACAACGAATTAGCCATAAAGCTGGGAATTAACAGCATCACTGTTCAAAAATATTTAGATTTACTCGAGCAGTGTTTCGTCATTTTCAGATTACATTCATTCTCCAGAAACTTAAGGAATGAAATAACTAAATCTCTCAAAGTTTACTTCTATGATTTAGGCATTCGGAATTCTTTGGTTCAGAATTTTAATACTTTATCCCTGAGAAATGATATCGGAGCATTGTGGGAAAATTTTTGTGTAGTCGAGAGATTAAAGTCCAATTCATCTTTAAACAGAAATGTCAATTATTATTTCTGGCGTACGTATTCCCAAAAAGAAGTTGATTATGTAGAAGAATTTGACGGTAAGATTATTGGTTATGAATTCAAATTTTCAGGAAAACAAAAGTCGAAGCAAATTAAAGAGTTTAAAGAAACATACAACGCTGAGATAATTCAGATTGATAAAACAAACTTCTGGAAATTTGCAGAATTGAAAGTTTAATATTATTTCGGGGAAGTTGTAAAAACGGATAGATTATTTTTAACTCTATCTAAACGTCAGCTTCTTGATGGTTATCCTATTCAGAAAATTCATATTAACTTTCACTCCAATTCCAGCACCTTCAGGAACTTTCATCGTGCCATCTTTCTCCACTGTGAATTCAGGCTCAACAATATCTTCTTCAAAATATCTTTTACTTGCAGATATGTCTCCGGGCAGAGAAAAATTTTTCAATGAAGCAAGAGCAACATTGCCAGCTCTTCCGATTCCTGTTTCGAGCATTCCGCCGCACCAGATAGGCATTTTATTTTTCATACAATAATTATGAATTTTTATTGCCTCCGAAAATCCGCCAACTCTTCCGGGTTTAATATTTATTATTTTACAAGCACCAAGTTCATTTGCAGTAATTGTGTCCTCCAATGAATGTATGCTTTCATCGAGACAAATCGGTGTCTTTAAAATTTTCTGAAGTTTTGAATGTTGATAAATATCGTCATAACCTAATGGCTGTTCGATTAAAAGAAGATTATATTCATCAAACTTTTTCAGCAAATTAAAATGCTTTGATGAATAAGCAGAATTAGCATCAACTTGTAATAGAATATCTGGAAAGTTTTTTCTTATCGCTCCAAGAGGTTTGAGATCATAGCCCGGTTCAATTTTTATTTTTATTCTTTTATAACCTTCTTTAAGATAATCTCCAATTTTATTAAGCAACTCTTTATCAGTTCTTTGAATTCCGATGCTCACACCAACATCTATTTTTTTTCTTTTTCCTCCCATCATTTCAGATAGAGAAATATTTTTAGCTTTAGCGAATAAATCCCAAAGAGCGGCTTCTAATCCGGCTTTCGCCATTCTATGTCCGCGAATACGTTTCCAATTATTTATCTCATCATCAAGATTTGAAACCTTTTTCCCAATAATTGAAGGAATGATAAAGTCTTTAATAATATGCCAGGAAGTTTCTACAGTCTCATAACTATAAAATGGATTTCCTTCTGCCACACATTCTCCCCAGCCAGTTAATCCTTCTGAATCAACTTTGATAATTAAGTGCTCAACATAAAAATCCGTTCCCATTGAAGTCTTGAATGGATTTTTAAGTTTCATTTTGATGTGACGAAGTTCTATTCTCTCTATTCTCATAATTCTGATTTCATTTATTGTTAAATTAAATAAGCGAATAAAATAAATCATTAAAATTTTTAATTGGGAGATTATGAATGATCAAACTAATCAATCAACCAACTATAATTCCATCCGCAGGAAACAAACCTAAAATAATCGAAGAATATTTTGGAAGAGTAAACTCAGATACGGAAGAAATCAGTATAGCAAGGATGAAAAGTCCTCAGGGCTGGATTGAACCACCTCAACAACCAGAGTTTGATGAATACACGCTCGTATTAAAAGGTTGCCTTATAGTTGAAACTCGTGAACAAACATTCGAGGTGAAGGAAGGCGAAGCTATTTTAATTGGTAAAGGTGAATGGGTCAGATACAGCACTCCAAAAGGTGAAGGTGCTGAATATATCGCAATATGTAAACCTGCATTCTCTTTGATTAATGTTAATAGATTAGAACGATGAAATTCTGATTGTTCTCAATTATGGAATTATAATCCCGACCCTTCTAATTTTGGGGAAGTAAATTTATTTGTTTGCTAATTTTATGATATAATTAAAATTTAACTTTTGGGGATATATTTTGTAAAAAATCAAGTAAAAAAGAGAGAACTATGTTTGAATTCAAATTTACCGAAGAGCAGCTAATGCTCAGAGAAACTGTTAGAGACTTTGTTAATAACGAAATTAAACCAATTGCTTCCCAAATAGATCAAAACGGCGAAATTCCGAGAGAGCTCATAAACAAAATGGCAGAACTTGGATTTTTGGGAATTGCATTTCCGGAGGAATATGGCGGAGGTGGTTTTGGAGAAGTCGGTTATTGTTTAATGCAGGAAGAAATTGCTCGC
>CAKZLD010000033.1 GCA_937125135.1 uncultured Ignavibacterium sp. | reverse complement strand
GGTCTTACCAAAGGCAGTAAGGTTTTAGTTGAGCTTCTCTTTCAAAATAAAAAAATTCAAAAAGCAGATTATAAAGGGAAAGCGGAATAGGGGACTAAAAAAGCATGATAGCATTATCATTAATTGGTACAGGAAACTACCAGGATGTTACATACAGAGACGAAATTTTAAACAAAGAATTCAAATCAAGATATTTTGCAGAAGTTGTTTTTAATATTTACAAACCGGAAAAAATTTATCTCGTATTTACTGAGGAAGCATACAAGAAGCATTTTAATGAATTAAACTCCTTAATGCATTTTGAAAAAATTGATATTCCTTCCGGTAAAACATCCGATGAAATATGGGATATGTTTTCAATAATTTCAGAAAAAATTCCCTCAAATTCTGAACTGCTTATAGATATTACTCATAGCTTCCGTAGCCAACCAATGTTAATATTAGCGATGGCTGTTTTTTTAAGAGTAGTTAAGGAAGTTAAAATTAAGAAAATTATTTATGGTGCTTTCGATGCTAAAAATGAAAATGGGATAGCACCAATATTTGATCTTACTCAGTTCATAGATTTAATTGATTGGTCTTATGCTACGGAATTATTCGTTAATAATGGAATAAGTAGCTTACTTTCTAAAATTTTAAAAGATTTGCACGAAAGAACTAGAGTTGAAAATCATATTTTTTCGAAATTAAAAACATTAGGAGACAATTTTCAAAATATTTCAGAATCTTTAACTTTTATTCGACCTAAACAGGTATCGGAATATTCTAGTAAATTAAAATCAACTATAAATAATATTAATTTGGATATCGAGAAGATTAATGCTTCAAAACCACTCAAGTATTTATTAAATAAAATACCTGTAAGTCTAAAAAATTTAATATTATCTGATGATGACAATATTTTCTCCGATGCGGGATTTATCTTGCAAGCTGAAATAATAAAATATTATTTGGATACTCAGCAGTATGTCCAAGCTATTACTCTATCGAGAGAAGCTTTGGTCTCTTTGATTTGTAAGAAAAATTCTTTAAAATTTCAAAAAAGAGATGATAGATTGAAAGCAGAAGATATACTTAATGAATGGGCAGATTTTCTCTCAAAAGGTATCAAGTTAGAAACTTTTCCTTCGCAAGTTGGAAATTTGTGGACAAAAATCCGGGAAGCAAGAAACGATATAAATCATGCGGGAATGAGAGAAAGTGTTTCTCCTGCCTCGAAATTAAAAAGAAACATAGAAGACTATTGTTCAGAAACTATTCAAATCATTCGCGATGCTCATCAATCTATCAAATCATAGCATTAAAAACTGGTCTGTCCATCAATTAAAAAAAGCGAATGATCATTATTCGAGTGTTATTGATTTACCTTTCCCTGTAATTCCTCCTGATTCGGATGAAGAGTTCATTCTTAATCTTGCCAATGAATATAAATTGAAATGCTTCGAATTGCTAAATTCTTCTCTGGATAAAAACAATGCAGTCCACATTATGGGTGAAATGACTTTCTGTTTTGCTCTTGTATCATTACTTCAAAAAGAAAATATAATCTGTGTTGCTTCAACTACAAACAGAAATTCAATTGAAGAAAATGGTGTGAAAGTATCAAGATTCGAATTCGTTAGATTCAGGGAGTATCCTAAGATATGAATACAATGTTCTGTCTTGTCTCACGACAAGCAATGGCTAATGTTTTACCGGTGATGATGTATAAACCTCATAATGTTATACTGTTTGCAACTCCTGAAGAGAAACGAACTGCAAATAATCTTGAAAAATTATTTCATAAAAAGAGAATAACCGTTTTCAGAAAAGATGATTTGAATGCCTACGATTATATTTCATTCAAATCAATGATTAAAGAACAATTAAATAAAATCACTGACTCGGATGTTTGTCTGAATGTAACCGG
>CAKZLD010000032.1 GCA_937125135.1 uncultured Ignavibacterium sp. | reverse complement strand
GTCAAACGATACAGATTAGGTCCAAGCCGAGTTAATGCAGGTTGAGTTTGATTATTCCCCCACTGACCAATAACATATCGCCAACTTCCTAAGTTAGTAGTTACTCCAGTGTGTGCATAAACTGTCCCTGTATAATTAAGTAATTCTTCTGCACCAGGTTTTGTAGCATCGAAAAATACTACTATGCTATCCATTTCAGTTGGATACTGTGGAGATGTGGTAACAACCTGAGCTAAATTTTTAATGCTAAAAATTATCAGAATTATGAATGCTAATTGTTTCATTTTCTACCTTTAGTTTTGTTTTACACCTGTTAGTTGAACAATAATTTCCCTATTTCTTGGTCTGTTATCGAAATCAACAAAGATTATTTGCTGCCAAGTTCCAATAAGAAGTTTTGAATTTTTGAAGGGAACAATTAAGGAAGCTTTTTGCAAAGAGGCTCTTAAGTGAGAATGGCCATTTCCATCGTGCCATGTCTGGTTATGATGATAATTTTGATTTGACGGAATGAGTTTTTCAAAAAGTTGCGGATAGTCTTTCAGAAGACCGGGCTCATATTCAATAGTTGTTAAAGCAGCCGTTGAACCAACGACAAAAATCAGAGCGTTTCCTTCGATAAAACGTAGTTTGTTTATCAGATTTTGAATTTCATCAGTGATATCAATTATATCACAATTTCCATTACTTTTTAATTTGACAGAATGAGTTTCAATTACAATGTTCATTTGAATATTTAATCTTTATGAAAATTTACTTAATAAATAATGAAATTTCAACACTAAAGAAGGAAATGAAATATTCACTATTCTCAAGCTAAGTTTTGAAGAGTAATATCATCATAAATAAAATGAATTACTGCTCTGAATTTGATGTTTAATTATTTTTCCTGCATATCTCAGTTTATTTTTTTAATTGGTTAGACTATTTTTAGTGTTGAATAAATAATTCTTCAAATAATGTTGCATCAAAAATTAGGTTGATTATTTAATAATATCAAATAGGAAAATTAATGAAATTATCACGACTCTTAATTCTATTCATATTTTTTCAAGTAGTGAATCTTAATGCGCAGAACGAAAAATCAATCACATACAGTGATTTACTTTTAACACCTAAATCAGATGTATATATGCAAGCATTTTACTGGAATTCTCCTCCGGGCGGAATATGGTACGATTCACTCTCAAAAGTTGCAGGAAGATTAGCCTCAGCTGGATTCGGAGCAATTTGGGTCCCTCCCGCTGCTAAAGGTGGTGGAGGCTTTTCAATGGGTTATGATATTTATGATTACTATGATTTCGGTCATCTAAATCAGAAAGGCTCTATTGAAACTCGTTTTGGAAGTAAATCAGAGCTTCTAAATATGGTTTCAAAATATAAATCTGTTGGTGTCCAAATATTTTATGATGCAGTTCTTAATCATACCGGAAATGGTGATATTAAATCAAACTATCAATGTGGAACTTCTGACAGTGGATTTGTAATATTCAATCCTTTGAGTGGCAGATTTCCAAGAACTGCAGCAAACTTCCACCCAAATAATATCCATTGCGATAGAAATCCGCCATACCATAATAATATGTTCTTTGAAGATTTATGTCACTATGCTGTTGGTACGGGTGATAGTTTAATTGCTTGGTGTAGGTTTATAAAAGATAGTTTAGGTTTTGATGGATTTAGAATTGACGCAATCAAACATATTGAACCTCATTGGATGGCAGTTTTTTCTCAGGCTTTTCCAAACACATATATTGTTGGAGAAAATTGGAGTGGAATCAGCGAGATTATGAACTATTATAATCAGGTAACCGCTAATGGTGGTAATCTTTCTCTTTTCGATTTTCCTTTAAGATACACATTGAAGGAAATGTGCAATAATACTAGCGGCTCTTTTGATATGAATAATCTCTATTCTGCTGGACTAATAAATTCAGGGATGAATCCATTTGCTGTTTCAACATTCGTTGAAAATCATGATTTTGATCGTCAGGGTTGGAATGGTCAGATTGATCCCGG
>CAKZLD010000031.1 GCA_937125135.1 uncultured Ignavibacterium sp. | reverse complement strand
ATCGAACTTTTATTTATAAATTTTCTATTATCCATCTATCTAACTTTTATCTTCCTCAGCTCTGTATTTCCGTTGAACTCAGGATAATACATTAAATACGTTTGTGCTGGATTTATGTTGTACCTTCCCGGTATTTGGGCTTTTATGATGTAGCGGTATGTAATTTCTTTACTGAAATATGTCGAGAAAAATACTGCTCTCTCATCACGGAATTCTCGATGTGAATATTCATCAATAGGATATTGAACATTGATCCTCTCTTCGTTTTCTTCACTGATAATCTGATAGTTATTCAAATCTTTTACTACTTCAAATCCAGCTGGTAGCATATCTTCTGTGATAAGATATTCGAGATTAGCTTTTTTAGATTTGATTCTTGTTTCTACTAATAAATCCTGTCCTGTTATTATCTCTCCTTCAAATTTGCTTTTCTTAAAGACGATCCTATTTTTTTGATTAACCGACTGAAGTAGATAGTATTTACGTTCAACTGTAAAGATTTTGTTTTCATTTTCAATATCATCAGTGTAGAAATTCAATATTGCTGAAAAGTAAACAGAACCTACCCCACTTTTTTCAATAACTATTTTATTTGTTCCTTTCCTTAAAAAATTTCCATTTTCTTCTGAAAGTCTGATAGACTTTGATTCCGAAAGAACCTCTCTTTCAGAATATTTTTTTCTGAAAATATTTTTCCCGTTTAGCGAAACAGAAATATCATAATCGGGAGATAATTCGTTTCTAAGTTTAAGATAATCAGTTATTGCAAATAGCACTATTGAACTTGTCTGTGTGGAATTCCAGCTATATCCTTGTCGTTTCATCAATAGCCAGCGGATGGCATTGTTAATTAAAGGATTCTCCGGAGAAGTTTCTATCAAAGCTTTTAGTACATAAGCCGTAGCCTGAACATTATCATTATACCAGTAATAACTTTGTTCTCCTTCTTCCCAAAATGTGAATTGTCCTGTTTGAGTTGCCATCGTTTCTAATTTTGAAATCAGATTTTTAGCGTAACTTTTTTCATTAAAATTATTAAATGAAAGTACAGCAAGCGCCAAAGAATAAGCATTATTTAAGTTTCGTGAAAGACTGATTAGTTTTTCCTTTACTTTATGTTCGTTTCCTGTGGCTTTATTCTTATTTATTTCACTATAAACATAAATCATATAAACAAGTTTGGTCATATCTTCTTTCTCATTAAAATCTTCTATCAGCATATTGAGATTGAACAATCCGGATTGGAAAACATTTTCATCAACAGAAAAACCATTTTGTTTAGCGAAGTTCAAGCCAAACATAACATAAGCCGTCATAAAAGGATTGCTTCTGTCGTTTTTCCACCAACCCCAACCTCCATCGGGCTGTTGAAAATCAGTCAAGCGTTTGATTCCTTCTTCAACATACTTTGGCATATTGTCTAAAACCGAAGAAGATATTTTAATGTTTTGAGTACGAAGCAAATTATTTACATAAAGAGTAGGCAAAAATCTGCTCATCGTTTGTTCAACACAACCATAGGGATATCCGACAAGTTCTTCAAGAGTATTAAGTAGCGATGCAGTCAGAGTAGGATTGACGGAAAAATTAATCGAGGCACTACTTAATTCAATATCAGATGGAATTTCAAATTCTATCTCTTTTCTGAAATCATTTTCGTTGCTGTCAAATGAAATTGGTAATTGAATTTTTATTCCTTTGGGATTGATTGGAATTTTCATTTCAATAGCATCAGATTCTTCGTTTGTAAGTGCAGAAGCACGAACCACTGCATGAGCTTTGTAACTTTCAGTTGATACACGCCAATCAATTCGTATTTCAGAATTAGCAGGAAGATTAACTTCATAAACATTTTTTATTTGACTGAGATTATTAAAATTTTCCTCTGAATTAATCTGAGATGAAATAAGTTTAAGATTCTCAAGGTTGATCTCAATTTTAGTTCGTTTACTTTGATTTAGATAGTTATGAACAATAGTGGAGATTGTAGTTTCATCACCCTGAATGAGAAATCTCGGCATTTCAACTCTTATCAGTAAATTTTTTGTACTGATGATTTTATTCACTTGTTCACCGACCGAAGTTTCCTTAGTAATTCCTCTGACCGTAGCTCGCCAAGTTCCTAAATTGTCAGGCAGTTTTACTTCAAGTTTTGCTTTGCCATTCGAGTCGGTATAAATATTCGGCAGCCAGATTACTGCATCGGCAAAATCTTTTCGCACTTCTGGACGGACAAAATCTGATTTAACAACTCCATTAGTATAAGCTTTGGAAAGAGATGCAGCATCGCTTTCTGTCATAAACATAGTTCTTTCCTGCATACCAAAATTTTGAATAGTCTCCTGTTCATTTTCTTTATTAATCAGATTCTGGATTTTATCAATCAATGCTTCATTTAACTTAATCTGTTCACGTAAATCAGAAGTGAGAACGAAATCTTTAATAAAAGCAAGATCTCCTTTGGTGTTTGAAATAAATAATTGGTATTTATCGGCAGGAATATTTCTAAATTCAAAATTATCCAAAGAATCAATTTTAGTTGTGAAAGAACTAATTGTTCCAATCAGTACAGCTTTGAGCTGCGACTTCTGAAAAATGGAATCTGTTTGAGTAAATCTACCAGAGTAATTTAGGTTATAAGGAATATCAGTTTTTTTCTTATCAAAGTAAAACTCCTCAAGATAAGTTACAGGTCTGCTTGTAGAATTGAAGTAAAAGTTAGTTACTGAACTATTAGTAGGAACATAAAAATATCTCGGCGAAAAGAAAAACTTATTAATTGGTTCAGATTTATCCCTAACAATATCGTACAAGCTTTCATCGGTTAATCCAAAAGATAACTCCGCATTTTTAACTGGTTGTCCTTTTAAGTTTTTAACAAATAAAGAATACTCAACATTATCACGAGGTTTATATTTATTCTTCTCTGTTTTTATTTCGATACTTAAATACTTTTCGGTTGGAATGACTCCCACAGACTTAGAATTTTGATAAAACATTTTATCGTTTATGAAACAAGCACTGATATTGAAATTAGGAGCAAAAATTTCTCTAATTACAAATTCAAACTTTGCGGAATGATTTTTTGAATTTAAAACTTTATGATTCAAAACTTCATCAGTTTCGAGCGTTAGTAAAAACTGTTGGGATTCAATCGGTGTGAAAATTATTGCAGTTAAAGTATCTCCAATTTCATAAACATCTTTATCAGTTACAATTTCAATCTGGTTTGAAAAACTTGTTTGAAAATAGTTTCGATAATCACCGACGAAGAAAGAACCCGAAGCACTTACTTCATTTCTTTTCTTATCAACAGCAATAACCTGATAAGAATAATAGCCCGATAAATTCCTTCTGGGTTTGAAAAGAGCTAATCCGATTCCGTTTTGATTTGTCTTTCCTAAAAGAGTGTCTTTTATTTGTGAAGGTCTGTAAAGTTTGTCTTCAGGGTAGTTGACAATTACTTTAAATTCAGTTTGAACTCCTTTTTCTTCAAAATCAGAAATATTTACTTTTATTTTGACTTCTTCATTTGGCTGATAAAAATATTTTTCGGTAGAAGTAGAAATTGAAAACAATCCACGACTGATTAAAACTTCTTTCGAGCCGGATATTGCTCTTCTGGATTGGTCAGTTACTTCGGCGACAATGTTATATCGGGAATCAATATCTTTCTCAAAAAGTGGTTCAATAGAAAAATTAAAGTTACCATTTTCATCGAGTTCGCCTTCAAATTGTTTAATAAGCTCGTTTCCCAATCCCGGATAGGGACGAATTTTCTCAAACGAATCATAGAACCATGCAAAACGATGACCACGCCACCATGGAAACCAATATTGCTGTTTGAAAACACTAATTTTCACAGCAGCTTGTTTAACTTTTGCTCCGAAATAATATTCGGCAGATATAGTTCCCGTGATTGTATCAGAAAAGGCGTAGTGATTAAGTTCTGTATTTACATTCACCTTGAATTCGGGTTTTTTATATTCTTCAACAGAAAAATTTCCAAAGACACGATAATTATCGTGAGAAATTTCTATCGAATAATTTCCAAGATCTGCTTCCTCATCTAATTGAAAACTACTGTTTAATGTACCGAATTCATTAGTCAATATCTCTCTGGAGAAAACAGTTTTGTTCTGAGGAGAAGTGATTTTGACTCTGCAAAGTTTATTCTCAAAATTCTTAATTTCATTTCCACCGATTAATCTTAGAACTGCTTTAAAGTTTACAATTTGTGAAGGTCTGTAAACAGGTTGATTTGTGAAAACATAACCAATCAGATTCAACTGATTTTCAGCTCCGAAAAATGAATAGATATTGAAAGGAATAATTTCGTCTCCGACTTTTGCGAATAACTGAAAATCATTATTTGCTGATTCTAATTTTTCAAGAAATACCCCGCTTTTGTCTGGTTGTAATCTTGAGACAATAGAGTTATTCTTATAAACAAGTATCTCAGAGCTCTGAATAAAATTACCTTTTTGAATGTCAACAATAGTTGCAAGGAGATTTGACTTATACTCTTTGGAGATAATAGAATAATTGGTAACCAGAATCGGACAGTAAGCTATTTGATTTCGATGTTTTACCTGAAGGATATATAACCCGGCATCCTCAATCTTACCAATATCAATGTAATTCTGATAGAAATTACGTCGGTCAACAAAATACTTCCACGATCTGACTTTCTCAGTATTTTCTAACAGAAGCTGATTATTTTCGCCCCAAATATCAAAATTATATCTTCTTTTATTCGAACTTAGACTATTAAAAAGCTTTATCGGCTCAATCACTTTCAGGAGAGAAATATCCAAATTCAACTTAGAATTTCCATAATTATAAATGTTAACTTTTATTTCATCTCCCGGTTTGAACAACGAATAATTTGACAGGTAAAAGACTTCATTATCAGGAAGGAGATTGGATGAAGCGCCAATAAAAGTTAAAAATGAAAAAAGAAGAATCAGAATTAAGTAAGTAGCGGAGTTTGATTTTTTATTCACGGTTGCTCCAGAATTTTTTTATAGTTATACAGTCAAAATATTCAAAAGTGCCTCAGAAAACTTTTGTAAGATTTGTAATACCTTCAAAATTCGACCGAAATACCAATAAGGTCGAATATTTGACAATTATCCTATCAAGGGACTAATGCCAAATTAATCATTGCCACGTCTTAGGGATGGGGGTATCTTTGTCCTGTAAATTTTCTAATAACAAACAGAGGTTATTATTGAAGTTCAGTAAAAAAGTAATTGTAATGTTGGCTTTTATCTCAATTGTCGGTTTTACTCTCGAAGTGTCTCAGTCAAATAATGAAACTATAGAGCCAGTAATTGCCGAAAGCGAAGCTGATGTTGCAGTAAAATCTCCTGCAGCGGATTTATCCCTGATTGAGTATGAAGATTTAGGAATGATGAAAGCTTCTTGGTATGGACCCGGCTTTCACGGTAGAAAAACCGCTAATGGAGAAAGATTCGACCAGATGGCTTATACTGTTGCTCATAAATCTATGAAATTTGGCACTTTACTCAAAATTACAAATCCCAAAAATGGTCGTTCAATTGTTGTAAGAGTAAACGACAGAGGACCATATATTGAGGGTCGCGAACTTGATCTCTCAAAAGCAGCTGCACACGAATTAGGTCTCATCAAAAGAGGTACTGGCCGATTGAAAGTTGAAAAAATCAACATTGTCGGGTTGGATAACTACACAGCCAACTAAATTTACATTTTTTAGCCACGAGCATATGCTCGTTGGCTAATTATTTTATCCATTCAAAATTTCTTGGTTCTCTTTTTTATCAAAGCTCTCAATAATTTTCTTTTATATTAAATTATTTTCTTTAGAAGATTTTGCTCCTTTTTCGGTTTTAAATGGCACTTCATAAGTTGAAGGAGAGACACTTCCGAAGTCGAGGGGGGTACTTCCGAAGTGGGAGGGGGTACATCTGAAGTGGAGGGGGGTACTTCCGAAGTGGGAGGGGGTACTTCTGAAGTGGAGGGGGGTACTTCAGATCTTCAACGTTGAACCTTTTTTGTTCAACGTTGAACCTTTGAAGTAGGGGGGGGTACTTCAGATCTTCAACGTTGAACCTTTTTACTTCAACGTTGAACCTTTTTTGTTCAAGCTTGAACCTTTTTTGTTCAACGTTGAACCTTTGAAGTGGGGGGGGGTACTTCAGATCTTCAACGTTGAACCTTTTTGCTTCAACGTTGAACCTTTGAAGTGGGAGGGGGTACTTCCGAAGTGGAGGGGGGTACTTCCGAAGTGGGAGGGGGTACTTCAGAAGTGGAGGGGGGTACTTCAGAAGTGGAGGGG
>CAKZLD010000030.1 GCA_937125135.1 uncultured Ignavibacterium sp. | reverse complement strand
AACGCCAAAATTTTAGAGTTTAAAATTCCTGTCAAGTATTTTAAATTAATTCTATCGGTCTTAATTACAAAAAAAGTTTGAGACACATAACAATCAAAAGTAGTGTATGTAAAAACAGGAGCTATACATTTTCTTAATGAAATAATTTTTTCTCCTTTAAAAAAAGATTCTTTTCTTGCTCTATGTAAACCATAAGGACCAAAATCAGAAGTTATTATTCTTTTAAATTTATCAAGATGTTTTTTAATATTTGGATATTTATCTATCCTTTTATTCATATCAGATTTTGAATATATTATCCAAAATTTATTATGTGGATCCCCATAATATTTATGTAACTCTTGTGTTGTGTAATAAGGTTTGATAATTTCTTTCTCTAATTCTGTTAGATTTATTTTATTTTTTTCATTATCTGACAAGACAAAAATACCAGTACCTACAGGATATTTGTTCTCAAGTTTTCTTGAATTTTCTTTATTTAATAAATCTTGAGGACAAACAATTCCTTGAATGATTTCATCTTTTGTAAAATTAAAATTACCTCTATTTTTCATTTTTTGCAGAATTACCTCAATTTCATTAGCCGAAAATGTTAAGGTTTTGTTTCTATACTCATTTCTTGTAATCAAAGGCTTTAAATATTCAATATCATTGTTAATTTGTTTATTCAAAATCTGATTTATAATATCATCGTTATTTTTGCATTTAACAATTCTCCTGTAATCTATATGATAATTGTCAGTTTTGTTATCTTTTTGAAATATCATTATCATAGTTTGTGTATCGGAACTTTCAAAAATAAAATATGGTCCAAAATCAATTAGTTGGACTATTTTTGTATCATTAATAACTTTATTTCTCATTCTGGATGCACCATTATTAGTTAACCAATTGTTTTGAGCGATAAAAGTAAGTAAGCCATTATCCTTAAGTAGATCAATTCCTTTACATGTAAAAAAATACCATATATCCATTTTGCCTTGATAATATTGAGAATTTCTTAAACCATCAAATGCGTCTCTTTTTGTATATTCTTTTATATACGGCGGGTTGCCAATAACAATGTCAAAGCCATCTTTTACTCCGAACATCCATTCAGGAGCAAACCAGCCAGCGTGAGTGTTTTGGTCGAATGGATTCCATTGAGAAATTTTTTCTGCAGTATCTCTTGCAAAACCACTTTTCTTAAGTTCTTCGTTTAGTTTTTCTCTTAAATCTTTTTCCAACTTTTGCAGTCTTAATTTTTCCAATCTGCTATTTGCATAAAACAGGTTTTCTCTAATTGTAAATAATTTATTTTCTAACTCTTCGATAGTCTTTGAAGTAATTTGATATTGTGAAGGTTGATCTAATCCGATAAGAGAATTAGCGGCGACAAATTTTGTTTCAAGATTAGGTAATGCTCTAATATCACGATTAGGTTTGCTGTCATCAATTTCCTGCTCTACAAGCAAAGAGATAAAAAATCTTAGTTTGCTTATTTGTATAGCAATTTCCTGTATATCAACTCCGTAAATACAATTTTCAATAAGCCCTAATTTTCTAATATAATCAATAGATTTATTGTGCAGTGATAGTTCAGTTTCGGCACGGATTTCAGCAGGAACTCTGTCAAGAACTCTCTTTTTCCATAACTCGTTATTCGGGTCAAGTTTATGTAACACAAGCACAAGTTTGTGAAGAATTCCCATTGGGAAAGCTCCGCTACCACAAGCCGGGTCTATTACCTTTAGGTTTTCTATAGCATTAATAAGAATTTCTGTTTCTTTTTCTGTGAATGCACTTGTGCTATCTTCATATGAAAGAAGTTTTTTAATTTCATTTTCAAGCTCATCTTCTTTACCAATCCATCGGCTTGGTAAAATTTCTTCTTCTATTTTTAGTTGGCCTCTTCTCCCTTTATTTTCAAACATATCATTTTGATCTGAATCAAGCAGAATGAAACTCGTAGCGCCTTCAATCATTTTATTTTTAAGATAAGCTATGATAGATTGATCAACCATATAATCTACTATTTCTCTTGGTGTGTAATAGCTGCCTGTAGCTTTTCGTGCCGTTGTGGCTGTTTCAGGAACATAAGCGGCTAAAAGATTTTCAAAAACTTTTCCTAATAGCTCAGGATCCAAAGCAACATCCTGGTCTATCGGAGTATTCTCATCAATCGTAAAGTTATATCTTTTTAGTATCGTTAAAAGTCCTGTTACTTTTTTATTTGTTCCATTATCCAGATATTTTGATAAGTCAACTGTAATTTCGTTTTCAATGAAGAATAAGTCATCAGGCACTTTCAGTCGGGTTTCATTTTTCGGGTTATCAGAAAAACAATCAATTCTTATTTCTCTGCCGTTAATTTTTTTATCGAGGCATTCAAATAAGCCGCCATTAAGAAAGGGCACTTTTTCGAATTGTTCGAGAAATAAGTTTTTATTTTTTATAAATCTGCTGTAACGATAAAATCCTTGTTCAAGGTAGGCGTCGCTTATGAAGCCACGTTTTTTTGCTTCTTCAACGAAGACTCTGCTGTTGGCGTCATCTTTTTTCATTTTTGTATTTAATGTTGCGAAGAAAAGATTTTGAAGTATGGCTTTATAGTAAGTGCTAGCTGTTTTGTCGGTTTTGTTCAAAATCTCATCAACAACAGATTTATCAAATAAAGTTGCGGGAATAAGATTTTTTTCTTTCATAAACCAGATGAAAATAATTCTGGTAATCAGGCGTATCAGGTTTTTAGCATTTCTATCTTCTCTTTTCTTATCTTCATCATCTGGAAATTCGACTTTATCCATTGCCCAGAAATACCAGTTAGCAATTTCCTGATAAAATTCTTTAGTAACCTTTTCTACACTAAAAGCATCGATTATTTTATCTAATGAAGAGAAATCAGCTTCTTCAAATTGTTTAATAAAAGTTTTGTTTGT
>CAKZLD010000029.1 GCA_937125135.1 uncultured Ignavibacterium sp. | reverse complement strand
TGATAATTAAGAGCCCTTTATCGAAATAATATGATAGGAAAGTTGAAAGAAAAATTAAAATACCAGCTATTAAATAGGCAGATTTGATTGATATTTTTCCTGAAGCTAAAGGTCTGTTTTTTTTTACAGGATGTTGCTTGTCTGCATCAAGGTCAACGATATCGTTAATAACATATATTGCACTTGAGCTAAGGCAAAACAATAAAAATGTTATGAGCGTTTTTATAAAATAATCAATTTCAAAAAGATGCAATGAAAAAATAATCGGAACAAAAACAAATAAATTTTTTATCCAGTTACTAATTCTAATCAGTTTTAAAAAATCACGAAACATTAGAACACCGAAACTTCTTCGTATGTACCAAATATTTCTTTTAATTCAGCGACCATCTCACCAAGCGTAACATAGTTATGAGCAGCTTTAACCAAAACAGGCATTAAATTTTTTCCATCAAGTGCTGAGGATTTTATTTCAGATAAAGATTCTATTACTGCTTCCTGATTTCTGCTTTGTTTCAATTCAGCTAATCTTTTTTTCTGTTGAATTTCAACTTCAGGTGAAATAGTTAAAATAGGGATATCAATTTTTTCATCAGTTTCTACAAATTCATTAACTCCAACGATAAATTTTTCTTTTCTTTCAACTTCTTTTTGATAGCGATATGCTGCATCTGCAATTTCTTTCTGGAAATAACCAGCTTCGATAGCTGGAATAACTCCACCAAAAGCATCTATTTGTTCAAAGATTTCATTTGCTTCTTTTTCCATTTTGTCGGTTAGTGCTTCAACAAAATAACTACCTCCGAGAGGATCAACAGTGTTTATTACTCCAGTTTCATATGCTATCAGCTGCTGAGTTCTCAATGCAATCTTGACAGCTTTTTCGCTTGGTAATGCTAAAGTTTCGTCCATTGAGTTTGTGTGAAGCGATTGGGTTCCACCTAACACTGCAGCTAATGCTTGAATTGCAGTTCTAACAATGTTATTCTCTGGTTGTTGTGCTGTTAAAGTGCAGCCTGCTGTTTGTGTATGGAAACGAAGCCACCAACTCCTTGGATTTTTCGCATTATACTTTTCTTTCATTCGTTTTGCAAAAATTCTTCGTGCTGCTCTGAATTTGGCAATCTCTTCAAAGAAATCTAAGTGTGAATTGAAGAAGAAAGAAATCCTCGGGGCAAAATCATCTACATCCATTCCTCTTTCTATACAAGCTTCAATATATGCAAAACCATCAGCTAAAGTATAAGCTAATTCTTGAACTGCGGTTGAACCAGCTTCACGAATATGATAACCACTAACTGAAACAGGGTTCCATTGAGGAACTTCTTTGGTGCAGTATTCAATCATATCAACAATAATTCTCATTGATGGATGAGGAGGGAAAATATATTCCTTCTGAGCGATGTATTCTTTCAAAATATCATTTTGTAATGTACCACGTAATTGTTTTAAGTCAACTCCTTGCTTCTGAGCAACAGCAAGATAAAACGCAAATATCATCGCAGCGGGAGAATTTATTGTCATTGAAGTGGAAACTTTGTCCAAAGGAATTTTATCAAAAAGAATTTCCATATCTTTCAGAGAAGAAATCGAAACTCCGCAGATTCCAACTTCACCTTCACTAAGTGGAGCATCAGCATCCCAACCCATTAAAGTTGGCAGATCAAAAGCGACAGATAATCCTGTTTGACCGTGTTCTAATAAATAATGAAATCTTTGATTTGTATCTTCTGGTGTTCCAAACCCGGCAAATTGACGCATTGTCCAAATCTTGCCGCGATAACCATTCGGATGAATTCCACGAGTGTAAGGATATTCGCCGGGAAATCCTAAATCCGACAAATAATTTATTTCCTTTACATCATCAGGAGTATAACAAACTTTAATATCCTGACCACTAACAGTTGTAAATTTCATTCCTGTAGTTTTGGATTCAGCAGCTTTTCTCTCGTATTCGTTTTTTCTTTTTAGAAAATCAGAATTTATCATTGATACCTCTAAATTTTTTGTCAAAATTAAGATTAATGTTACGTCCTACCAAATCTTTTGTCAAATTCATTTAATGAAATTTTTATCAATACTGGTCTTCCGTGTGGACAGACATAAGGCATTGAAGTTCCGAATAACTGATCAATCAATAAACGCATCTCATTTTCAGAAAGTTTATCACCTGTTTTTATCGCAGTTTTGCAAGAGAATGATTTCGCAAGATTATCTTTCTGTTCTAATCTTTTTTCTCTGTAATTGATTTGAAATTCATCAACCATCTCTCTTAGAATTCTTTCTTCAGAACCACTCTTAATGTCTTCAGGGACACCTTCAATTATAATTTTATTAGACGACTTAAATTTTAGTTGGAAACCTAATTTCTCCAAGTATGGGTTCAATTCTTTTAACAGCTCTAATCTAGCAGGATCAATATCCATTTTTATTGGAAACAAAAGTTGCTGAGAGAAAGGAAGATTAGATTCCATTCTATTCAAAGCTTTTTCATAGAGAATTCTTTCATGGGCAACGTGCTGATCTATTATCATCAACCCCGATTTAATCTGGCAAAGAATGTACTTGTTATGAAGTTGTATTATAAATCCTTTGTCGTGTTCTGTTTCATTTTCATCAGACTTTGAAACCATTTCCGTATTAAAATATTTGTCCACTGTGGGCAATACTGTTTCATCTGCCTTAGATATTTCATCAGTTAAATTTCCAAAAACAAGTTCGATATCTTCGTCAGTAACATAATCCATACTTCTTGAATAATTTGGTCTGTCCGAAAAATCATTTCTCCTTGAACTAACAAATGGATCAAAATTTAATTTTGATTCAATTTCAGATTCAAATGAATTGTTCAGTGAGACATTTGGGATGAGGTCATAAGACGCAATCGTTTTTCTGATTATGCTTAAAACAAAGTTGTAAATGTCTTTCTCATCATCGAACTTAACTTCAAGTTTTGATGGATGAATGTTCACATCAACTTTGGATGGATCAATAACAAGAAATAGGACAAAGAAAGGATAGTCGCCCTTTTCAAGAATGTTTTCAAAAGCATTAAACACAGCGTGATTGATGTTTTTATTTATGATGTATCTTCCGTTTAAGTAAAGAAATTGTTCACCTTTACTTTTCCTAAAAATGGAGGGTTTACCAATGAAACCATAAAGTGAAATAAACTCAGTAAACTCTTCCACTTTTAATAAAGCATCTAACATATTATCAGCAAAAACCTGTGAGATTCTATCTTCTAAAGTACCTTCTTTGAAATCGAAAATCAGATCATCATTATTAAAAAATTTAAAGTTTATTTTAGGATTTGCTAAAGCTATTCTGTTAAAAGTATCAATAATATGTTTAAGCTCTGTTGAATCTGACTTTAGAAATTTTCTTCGGGCAGGTGTATTATAAAAAAGATTTTTAACCGAAACACAAGTTCCTTTTGAAGTTGATATTTTAGATTTAATTATCTCACCTTCTTTTTCAACTTTAATCAATGTTCCGATTTCATCTTCTCTCGTTTCGGTTTTAATTTCAACCTGAGATACTGCTGCGATAGAACTTAATGCTTCCCCTCTGAAGCCCAGAGTCTTAATTGCTTCCAAATCTTCAAGAGAAGAAATTTTACTCGTTGCGTGTTTCTGAATACACAGTAAAGCATCTGCCTCGGTCATACCCGAGCCATCATCACAAACCTGAATGAGAGACTTACCTGCTTGTTTAATGATTAGCTCTATGTTCTTTGCACCTGCGTCAATTGCATTTTCGAGCAATTCCTTGACAACCGACTCAGGTCTTTGAACAACTTCGCCGGCAGCAATTTTGTTAGCTAAATTTTCGGGTAATATTTTAATTCTGCCTGACATTTTTTCTTCGATATAAAAAAACTTCGAATAATTCGTGTTCCATAATTTTCTCTATTATCCAATCCGTTTCGTTTATTTTTGGGAATTCAACTTCTCCTTCAGCTTTAAATTTCATTTTTGAAATAATCATTTCGTCAACAAGACTAATTGCCTGAGAATATATTTGACCCCCACCGATTACGAATACTTTTTCAAAATTATTTTGTTCACAATAGGAAAAGGATTTTTCAAGTGAATCTAAAATTATTACATCATTGAAACTAACCGAATAATTTTTATTTCTTGTGATAATGATATTTAATCTTCCTTTAAGTGGCTTGCCAAGTGTTTCAAAAGTTTTTCTACCCATAATAATCGGATAACCAAAAGTAGTATCTTTAAAGTGTTTGAATTCATCTTTGACGTGCCAAGGCATTTCACCATTCGTTTTACCAATTACATTATTTTCTGAAATTGCAACAATTATAATTTTTTTCAAACAGCAACCTCAAATCTAATTTTAGGATGATGCTGATAATCTATCAACACAAAATCATCGAAAGTTAGTTCATCAATCGGTTTCTTTTTGATTTCTAACTTAGGCAATGGAAATGGTTCCCGACTTAATTGAAGTTTCAAACCTTCAAGGTGATCGTATTTTTCATTAGGTGAACCTTTTTCAGCAACATAAATATGCGCATCAATAATAGTATGTGCAAAAAATCCTAAATTAAGATTTGTCTCCTGTGCAATTATCTGAGTAAGCAAAGAGTAAGCAGCAAGATTAAATGGAATTCCTAATGCAATATCTCCAGACCGTTGCGTAAGATGACAATTTAACTTACCATCATTAACATTGAAAGTAAAAGTATAATGACAAGGTGGTAACTTACTAACAGCTGCATTAGCTGGATGCCAAGCAGAGATTACCAATCTTCTTGAATTGGGATTTCTTTTAATTTCATTTATAACCCAGCCGATTTGATCGAAAGTTAGCGAGCCATTTTCTTCTTTTTTTACGAATGGATTGGATTCATCTAAAAATATTTCTCCATCCAGATGAGCAGATTTTTCCGGGACAGGAAATCTTCTCCAGAATCTTCCATAAGCAGTTTGAAGTCTTCCATTTTCATCAGCCCACGCATCCCAGATTTTTGTGTGTTGTTTAAGATTTCTGATATGTTCCTCGCCAGAAAGATACCAGAGAACTTCATGGAGCAGAGATTTCCATTCCATCTTTTTTGTAGTCAATAGTGGGAAACCCTTTGATAAATCAACTCTGTAAAATGCTCCGAAGTAAGAGATTGTGTCTATTCCGGTTCTCGAGGATTTTCTTACTCCTTCGTTCATAACGAGTTTTACTAAATCGTGATATTCTTTCATTTAAGCCTTATAAAATCTAAAATTTACTTTTTGAATTTAATTAAAATTGTCAATTACTTAAGTTCATTTTGAGGGTTAATACTGAACTTGTTCAATAATTCTATCAAAAGCCAATTTAAGTCCATAAGAAGAGTTTTTAATAGATTCTTCAATAGATCCGAAAAAACTATTTAATTCTATGACCTCAACATTTCTTGGAATAAAGTTCATAACATCTTTTTCTGCATTTCCACAAACGACAAATATTTTCTTAACTATTTGGTTAAACATTTTTATTATCTCTCCTGTTACCTTACCCTGAAAAGATTGAATATCAAACTTTCCTTCTGTTGTAACGATGTAATCAAAATGCTCGTTCAGATATTTTCCTAAAAAGTTTTCTTTAATAAAATCTTCTGCACTGACTATTTCAGCATTTAGAAAAATATTCAACCCAGCAGCCAAGCCCCCACCAGCTCCATTAAGATTATTTTTATCAATTTGATAAGAAAAACTATTAAGTAATTCGAAAATGTTCTCCATTCCTTTTTTAATAATTATCAAATCATTTTCATTAGCTCCCTTTTGAGGTCCGAAGATATCAATAGCATTTTCTTTACCAAATAATTTAGTCTGAACATCAACAACGCAAACAATTTCTCTCTGAAATTTTTCTTGTGGAGGAATAATTTTTCTTGCTTTTGAAAAGTTGATTGGAATAACTTTAAGAGGATTATTTGATTCATCAAGTAATTGTAAACCTAATTTCTCAAGAGCCCCTAACCCCAAATCAATAGTAGCTGTTCCGCCAACCCCAATAATAATTTTTTCAAAGAACGGGATTGTATCTTTTTCACTTTCATTTGAAATTTTATTCAATAAATCACCAAGAGCGGAAGAATTCAAATAAAGTGGTTTCAAGTCCTTCGAACTAATTTTCTTTAATCCGATTACTTCAGCTGATTCTATATAAACTGTTTTTGTCGATGCAGAGAACAACACAGAACATTCTGTACTTTTATCATCAAAATTTAGCTCAAAAGAATATTTCCTTAATCTTTCTTTTGAATGATACTCTATCACATCAAGAAAACCATCTCCACCATCGCTTAATGGTACTGAAAAGATTTCATACTCGAAACGTTCAGAAAATATTTCAGAAATAATTTTACTAATTTGAACAGACGATAAACTTCCTTTGAAACTATTAGGTACAATTAAAATTTTCATTTAAGATTGGAAGATTTATTATTCAATTCCCATATTTTCAATTGAACCTGAAGTTTAGTGTAAGCATTCAGTATAGATACAAATAAACCATAAATTCCATCAATGAAACCTTTCCTGATTATAAAATGCTGTAAAAAAGCCAAAATTGGTGTAATTACTATTGTAAATGCATTAACTTTTTTACGATTTTGCTTCTCTATAGCTTCGAGTGTTGAATAATAATTAATTTTTTCAAAAGCATCTTTAAAGTTGCGATATGAGTAATGAAGCATTGAATTTTTAAGATTACTTATTTTACCTTCAACACTGAACCCTTCGTGAACAAGTCTATTTGTTAAAGTAGTTTTAGATTTTCTAAAAAGTCTTAATTGATAATCATTGCCCCAGCCACATCCTTTAATAATTTTTCCAAGGAAATAATTATCTCTTTTTATTCTATAACCGTCAAATTGATCTAAATAAGAATTTAGGATTTCTTTTTCTAAACTTTCTGTAATTCTCTCATCTGCATCCAAACTTAAGACCCATTCATTTTTTGCCATTTGTAGAGCATAATTTTTCTGATCAGCGTAACCTTTCCATTCATTAAAAATAACATTGTCAGTGTATTTTTTTGCTATTTCAACAGTATCATCTTTGCTGCCAGAGTCAACGACAATAATTTCATCTGCCCATTTAACACTTTCAAGACAATCTTTAATGTTTTGTGATTCATCCTTAGTAATTATTATGACACTTATTTTATTCATAACAACCGAATTGATTTTTTAAATGATAAGTTTATTTTTCTGTTACAAAATAAGTATAAATTGAATGAGTTTAAGTTTAAGTTCAGGTTCAGGTTCAAGTTCAATTTTAGGTTCAAGTTTAAGTTTTAAATTGTAATTGGTTTTTAATAACCTGTTTCCTTCTAATTTTTCTTCCAACTTCAATCGAAATTTATAAACCACTTAATCTTGAAAGAAGTTGGTGCTTTTTTCCACTTGTTTTCCCCTCAGTATTAATCGTGAGTGACACAATTTCTAAATTAAGATTCAGTTTTATAATTCCAATTCAAATATTGTATCTAATAGAAAGTTCTGATATGTCAAAATCATTTTGCACTTATTTTGAAGTTGAAGTTAAAAAATCCTTCAAAGATTATTTAATTCAGAATAAAGAAATACCAATTTACTCTGATCACTTTACTAAATATGGAATTGATATTATTCGCAGAGAATATTCTAACTCTTTCAATATTACAAACATTGAGCAAATTGAATTACTTAAGTATAGTTCAGCAATTATTATTTTTAATGAGAAGCATAGTCAGGAACTTCAATGGCAAGGATATGAATTCCCTTATTTAGAAAGAGTAGACATAAGCAAAAAAAAGGTATCATAAGTTTCGGAAATTTCTGGATATATACATTAAAAGATATTCATTCCGTTAAGTGAATTCTTAGTAAATTTCGATAAAAAATTAAAATTCTAATGAATATTATAGAATATAAAAACGATTGGAAAGAAAAGTGGGACAAATTTGTTCTGGAATCCAACAACGGAACAATGTTCCATCTTCAGAAATTTTTTGATTATCATAAACCCGGAAAGTTTAGTTTTAATCATCTGATATTTTTGGAGAAAGGAAATATAATTGCTGTTTTACCAGGTTCAATATTAAACGACGGAAAAACTTTTGAATCTCCCATTGGTGCGAGTTACGGTTCGATAGTTACAAAAGATGTTAAATTCTCACAAGCGTTAAAGATTGTTCAAACTCTTATTGATTATGGAAAAGATAAAGGATGGAAAGAAATTATATTAACCTCTGCTCCAAGAATTTATGAACAACATCCAAATGAAAATCTTGATTTTGCTATGCTTTGGCTTGGTTTCAAATATGATTTGCACTATATCTCAAGTGCTATCAAACTCTTCCCTCAACAAGATATTATTTCCCGATTTCAACAAACAGTAAGAAGAAATATAAGAAAGACATTAAAAGATGAAAGCATTAAAGTTGAAATAAATGAAAGATATGATCAATTCTATCCAATCTTAGTTGAGAATAAAGCCAGACACGGTGTTAAACCTACTCACACTTATGAAGATTTATTAAAACTGAAAGAACTCCTTCCTGATAATCTCAAACTTTTTATGGTTTATTATGAAGATAAACCAATTGCTGGTTCGAGTCTTTTCATTTGCAATAAGACAGTTACTCTTTGTTTTTATAATATGTTACTTTATGAATATGAGCATTTGAAGCCAATTCATCGCGTAATGTATGAAGTTGTTAAGTGGTCAACTGAAAACGGTTATCAATATGTTGATATCGGAGTTTCGCAGGATACTAAAGCTCTAAACCCAATGACTCCAAGTTTGAGTTTGATTGACTTCAAAGAAAAGTTCGATGCTAAAACTGTTATGAGAAATACTCTTAAATATTCTTACGAATAATGCACAAGAAAAAAGTTCTCATCGCTTTTCTTGGTAATATAAATTTTGATACACGATGTTTTAATCTTTTTAATTCACTAAACGAATTTGAATACGATGTAGAATTTATTGGATTTGATTGGTTAACAACTGACTTTAAATCAACAAAGGGAAAACAAACCATATACAGATTACAGAAAAAATTTCCCTCCATTTTCTTCTATTTAAAATTCTTTTCCATTCTCAAATACAATTTAATCATCAGAAAATATGATATAATTTTTGCAGAAGATTTATACTGTTTGCCTTTGTGTGTAATAATTGGCAAACTTAAAAGAGCAAAAGTGATTTACGATTGCAGAGAGTTGTTCGGCTTCTTGGCTGGATTAAAAGAAAAACCATTTGTTCAACAGCTATGGAGATTGACTGAAAGATTTTTCATTAACAAAGCTGATATTGTAATTGTTACAGGCAGAATGGATGAAGATTTTTTGAAAAAAGAATATCATCTGAGCAATACTATCGTAATAAGAAACTTACCGACATTTAAGAAATCAAAATCGCCCATTGATTTTAACAGCAAATACAAAATTGATAGAACGAAAAAAATTCTTTTATATCAGGGTGTAGTCGTTCACGGACGAGGTTTAAAGTTAATTTACGAAATTCTCAGAAAGTCAAATGATTATATTTTAGTTATTCTTGGTGATGGTGAACATCTTGAATATTATAAGAATTTATCAAAATTTTTCTTAATCGAAGACAAAGTAATTTTTGAAGGGAAAATCGCTCAGCAAGAATTAGTTGATTATACTTCATCAGCTTTTCTCGGATTGGCACTTATTGAAAATCTGAGCTTGAGTTATTATTATGCTCTTCCGAACAAACTATTCGAATTCATAATGGCTGAAGTTCCTGTGTTAGCAACGAATTTACCGCAAATGAGAGAAATAATAGATAAGTTCGAAGTGGGATTTGTCGTTGAAGAAGATGATATTGAAAGCATGAGATTAACTATTGATAAATTATGTAACAACAAATTCCTTTATGAGCAATTGAAAGATAATTGTAAAAAAGCATCAAAAATTTTATGCTGGGAGAATGAATTCAAAGCTTTAGAGAAAAAGATTCAAGAACTTTTGTAGTAAACGCAAACTATATGCAAAGGTTTTTTATAAATCTGATTAGCTAACCAATCAACCGCTAACCATAACGATGTAGGCAAATACTTCAACAAAATATGTGTCCTTAAAAAAATTAAAGCTTTATTTCCGAAAATTATCGGTTTGAAATTCTTCAAGTCTGAGTTTTTATAGAGATTTGATAATTTATCTTCATCAAAAGAATGAAGATGAGCATTTTCGGGAGTTTTTTTATTGCAATGAACACACAGATGATATCTTAATTTCTCTTTGTAAGGAGTTGAAATAATCAGCCGACCGTTATCAGCAACCACTCGAAATAATTCACTAATAAAATCTGCAGGGTCAATTGTATGCTCTATCACTTCTGAAGCAACCACACATTCGAAAGAACCATTTCTAAAAGGCAATTTGAATGAATCAGCAACTAACGGAAAATGTTTTTCGCTTTTAAGAGTTTTATGAACTAATGTTGGATTTGTTTTCGATACATCTAAGGATATAACCTTTTTTCCTTTTGGGATGAGACTTTTTGCAAGCCAACCTGAACCACATCCGACATCAAGGAATAAATCAGAATTTTTCGGGATTTGTGATAAGATAATTTCGTGAACTCTTCTTTCCTCGTGTTTGGCAGGCTCGACTCTTTCCTCAAAATAATCAAATTCCTCTGAATCAGTTTTGTAATGAGTAATGTAATCAAATTTATTAGAATCCGAAGGCATATTTATTAGAAATTAAAAGCTAAAGAGAAAATACTGCTGTTTCCAAACCCTGACTGGAACGGAACAAAAGCATAATCAAACTTTAAATTACCCCACATCAAACCTATTCCAGCTGTATAGTCGCGTATTTCATAATTTGTTTGATAACCTGTACGCAAAGCTAAAATCTTATTGTAAATAACTTCCAATCCAAAATTTAAATGACTATCCGAATCTAAATATTTTTGATACTCACCGGCAAAAATAAAATCAAAGTAGTAATCAGATAATTCAATTTTATATTGAGGACCAATTCTAAATTCAGCTGGTAATTTTGTTGATTGATTTCTGAGTGCATTCATCGAACCCAAATTTCGAATTACGGCTGAAATACTGAGTCTCTCAAAGGGAGTTAAATAATTTATACCAAAATCAAAACCTAAACCTGTAGCTTCATCATTTAATAATCCTTCATAAAGATACTTCATAGTCGCTCCGATAGATAATTTATCAGAAAAACTATAAGCAGATGAAATGCTTCCGTAAAAATAATTAGCATCGAATTTCGCTTGCGGTTCACCTGGTCTAATTCTTATTGGTATATCTGAAACGTTTGTGATATTAAAGCCAACGGCGAAAGGAAGTCCAAGAAATTTTGTTTTTACACCAAACATCTGACTGCTAACATCCTGAATCCAGGAATTATAACTAACCATCACTTCATTCCCGGATTTCAGTGTCAGCTTTGATGGATTATAATGTAAAGCTGAAAGGTCTTCGGAGATTACATTACCAATATCACCCATTGCCGAATTCCTGGCACCAAAACCAAATTTCAAAAACGATAAACCCGTGCTTCCTGCATTTTGAGCTGATGCATCAAAAAGAGTAAGAATTATTAGAATCAAAACAAAATTTTTCATATTAAATGCTTATAATTAAAAATTAAAATTAACTCCAATTATGTGTCTGTCTGAAGATGAATAAGGTTCAAACATAAAAGCATAGTCGATTCCTATCGTATAATTGGATAAGTTATAAAAATATCCAAAGCCCAAAGATGGTTTAATAGGCCAATCAATGTTGCTTAGGTTATATTGGTCAATGCCACCTCTTAAAAACAAACCTTCAAAAATATTATACTCAGCACCAACTTTAATAATATTTGTTCCTGCATTGCTACTTTCGAACTCTCCAACAACTAGAAAATTATAATCAGAATTTTTATAACTGACACCAATCTTTTTAAGCAATGGAAATTTTTCTTCAGATGAAATTCCATTTTGACCATAGATAGGACCACTATCCCATTTATATTTACTATTTAAGTCATTTAATGCGACAGAAAAAGTAATATTATCATTAAACCTGTATAAAGCGCCAATATCAATTCCAACTGATGTTGATGTGACCTGTTCGTATAATTTATAATAATAAAATTTTATGGTTAAGCCCATAGCAAATTTTTCGGAAAACCGATTAGATATTCCAAGGAAGAAGAGATTTTCAGAGGTTGATAATTCTTTAGTTTTTAGACCATTGTTATCTCTTCCATCAATTTTAGAAACTCCAGAATTAATTATTCCGGCACTAAGCCCTGCAACAGATGTTGGTTTTCTATTCAAAGAGGTGTCCTTCGATGAGAAAAATTCAAATCTTTTGGTAAAACTTAGAAAGTTTAATTTCCGATCTAATGATAATAACGAATATCCAGTTTGTACAACATTTCCTTTTTGAAAAACTGAAGAAGCTGGATTGTAATATGAGACAAGATTTCCTTCAATAACAGCTGAAAGTCCATTTCCCATTCCAATTCCTCTTGCACCGAAACCCATTCTGCTGAATGCTCCGGGTTTGACAGACATTTCACTGAATTTTGGTTGAGCAAATTGTGAAGATGAAAATACTAAAAGCAATAATAAAATAAATAAAATTAATTGTCTTGAAACATTAAGTAAGTCGAAGAGTGTCACACTGAGCATGCCAGCCTTGACTCGACTTTCAAGTCGAGGCAGGTCGAAGTCTGTCATACTGAGCCTGTCGAAGTGTGACGTCCTCTTACCTTCATCCTTTCCGTAGGACGCTGAGCGAGATAAACTCAGGATGACATAGAAATTATTTTTTATTTCATTAAATATTCTATTCAAACATACCTCTACTGCAAAACTAAAATTTTACCAAAAAGAGGAGAATCATCTCCAATCTCAATTCTGTAAAAGTAAACACCATTAGGGACATAATTTCCATTATCGTCTCTTCCATTCCAGAAATCAGGAGTTCCTTCCAAATCCGTTAAGCGTTTTGCATTTTGAATTACGGTTGCAACATAGTTGAATGAGAAATCATATATTCTGATCGTAACATTTGACTGCTTACCTTTAGTGCTATAACGAAATTTCAGCAATTCCTGTCTTGGAGAAAATGGATTCGGATAACAATAAACTTCATCCGAAGAAGCTAGTGGTTGAGAAGCGAAATAGACTTTCCACTCGCCTTCCCATATTGTTCCAAAATTTTCTTTTAATCTTGCAAGACCGTCATCACTTCCTAAAAAGATGTATTCACCAGTAACACCAGCACTGTAAAAAGATTTTGTATTTAGAGATGCTCCTGTGTTTTTATCAAAAATGGAATTGGGTAAAATCCAACTCCTTCCCAAATCAGTGGTTCTGAATGCTCCGTTACCGGTGAGAACAATCGTCTGATCAAATTTAAAGGCAAAATTGTGAGGTCGCTCTTCAGAAAGAGTAGTTGACCAATTATTTCCACCATCTAAAGAAAAACTTACTCCATAAAATTCATTTTGATCTTCAGCTTTCCAGGTAGAAGCCCAAATAGAATTATTTTGAGAATTAAATCTAAGAGCAGTAATAAAATTACCACTAATAGGATTTGATTGGTTCTGATGATTAAATTTAACCCAGCTAATTCCACCATCGGTTGATTTGTTGATTCCATTAGCTGTGCCTACATAAATAGTAGAGTTATTAACTGTAGTTATAGAAAAAACTCTATGATTTAGATTTCCCTCTGAACAAAAACTACCGGCAACAGGTGAAAGACAAAAATTTAAAGTATCCGTAGGTTTGATGGAATTTAATCTATCAGATGGAAGAACAACTCTCTGCCAGGTTTGTCCATTGTTCGTGCTTTTTCTTAATCCACCAGCAAAAGAAGCAATCCAAATTGTTCCGGGAGTAAATGCTATATCGTAAGTCAAATTCTGAATTGTAACAGTAACAGGTAATGCTCTTATTTGATTTATTCCGTATTGAACAATATCATCATTTGGATCATCAACTGGTTGTGGAATAGTTACCCAAGTTATTCCATTGTTAGTTGTGTATTTCAGTCCCGTTCCTGAAGGCAATCTTTGACCACCTGGAACTTCAACGGATTTAGCAGTTGCACACCAGAATGTTCCATTATAATATCCTATTGCAGAAACATTGTCAGTTCCGAAATCAGATCGTCCATAAAAATTTGTCCACGTTTCTCCTTTATCAAACGATACGCTGACTCCTCTGCTTGTGCCTAACCAGATTGTGTCTCCAATTGTTATAATATCAATGATTGAATTACTAGTTGGATTTAGTGAAGTGGATTTTGTCAAATTTTTTAATTCATCGCCAAGTCTAAAATCTAAAACTTGACCATAAAAACTCTGAGCAAAAAATAATAGTGAAATAACTGATAATAATTTTCTCATTGAATCAACACTAAATAGTTAATAACATTACTTTGAAGTCCCCCTCTGTCTATTGCACGGAATTCAAATCGGTAAGTTCCTTTTGTGTTGGTTTCATTTACCTGAATTTTTCTTGAATAAATTCCATCTCCCGCAGTTAGATCACCATTATTATTTATGTTTCCGTCATCAAAAAGTTGAGTTTTGATATTATTAGTTGTTCCATCAGGTCTGAAAACAATAAAATAAACTTCCTTAATATCATTTAATCCATTTTGATCTTCAGCTTTAATTCTTGTTTGAATTGTTGTTGTGGTAGTTACGACTAAAGTGTCCGGATCAATTAGTGCATTTGAAATTACTGGAGCAATATTCGATTCACCATTTCTATAATAAAATGATGTTCGGGCAACAAATCGATTCTGTGCCAAATTATCATCAACATAGAACTTAATGTTATAAGTACCGCTTACATCTTTACTTTTCATAAAAATTTTATTCGAATAAATTTTATCTCCTGCTATTAAATCACCATTTTCAGATTTACCATTATCAAATAGACTTATTTTATCGGCAAAGAATTTTTTACCAATCGGATCTGTTATTTGAGCTGAAACTGAATTTAAATTGCTGGTCTGACTGAATTGAATGTTTACAACTAAGGACGAATCCATAATATTAAAAATTACAGAGTCTTTCGGAGAAACCGAACGAACCTGATAATTAAAACTAGTTGAATCTATTACATTATCAAATTTCTTTTCACAAGCATTAAAAAATATTAAAGTCAGTAATAGAAATGATAAAATTATTTTTTTGTTTTTTATTAAAATCATATTGTAATTTTTTCTAATTAAGTTACTGTAACAAGGTAAAAATATATCTATTTTATAAATCAATGTTATTTATGTTCAAAGTAAATTTCCTATCGAGATGGGAGATAAAGAAAATGATAAAATTAAAATGATAAAACTTATCCAACCAATTATCTTTCTTTTGAAATCAAGTTCTGAAATATCTGGAACAGGTGGATGTTTAAGCCGAATAATGAAATAAAGTATCATTGCCCAAAACAACCACCCAGACCAACCAATTCCGAAATTAAATCCTAAAGCAGAATCAAGTATGCCACTTAGACCGGTCACGAATAACACGATAAAAGCAATTGAAGAAATTGCATAATGTTTTTTATCTCCGAACATTGCGAATGAAATATGTCCTCCATCAAGTTGACCGACAGGAATCATATTCATACTCGTGATGAAAAGACCAAACCAACCCGCACATAAATATGGATAATGATAAATTTCACTCATTGGTGGAAAGAACATTTCAGGGTGAACGAATATTTCACGTAAAAGCATAAACAAAATCGAATCACCAAAAACAAGCTGCAATCCTTCCTTGCCGTACTCAGGTGAGAAATAATCTGGATGAATTTGCAGGATATATTCAACAGGAGGAACATTAACAAATCCATAAATAAGAATTGCAAGTGTAGCAATAAATCCGGAAATAGGACCGGCAACACCAATATCAAACATCGCCTTTCTGGAATATACTGGTGATTTTGTTTTGATCACTGCGCCCATCGTTCCGAAGTTTATAAAATATTGTATCGGTGGAAAAGGAATGTAAAATGGTAAAGTTGACCTGACTTTATGATACTTTGCGGCAAAGTAATGACCAAATTCGTGAAATGTAATGATTATAAGAATACTGATTGAATATGGCAAGCCTTTAGCTAACATTGAAAATTCATAAGGAGGAAATAATCCTGTTGTCCATTCAACACCGGCAATAGTTGTAGTGATAAAAGTGAGAATGAATAATCCAACGTGAATAAAATAACTTTTAATTTTTTTTGCTTTCTCCTTCCGTGCAGTCGTTGTGTATGTGTACTGCGGTGGTGAATTGCTGAAGGTAGGTTCAGAAAATTCTGTTAATGACATTATAAATCCAAATTAAATCCAATACTTGAATAATTTTCTTTTACTCCCAGATATTCTCCGTGAACACTCATACCTGAAATGTATGAATAATAAATACTGAAACCTTTTTTATTAAATTGTCCAATCTTCAACCCAAAGTTAATAAAATTATTACCAACATATTTTTCATTACCATTCAACTTAAAATCATAAGCAACAAATGGAGTGATTGAACTAAATGAGAATTGTGTTGCAAAGTAATCAAATCCAAGCTGATAGATTCCTTTTTTTACATACTTTGGTGAAGAGTGAAATATGTAAGTAAGTCCCGCATAAAATCTTAAATCTTTAAATCTGATGAAAGGGAATAATTCCAAAAATTCACGACTGTAAACTAAAGGCAATCTTCCCTCTCTCCATTGATTTGTTGCTTTATCAAATCGTCCATCAACCAGATGAGCACTAATGTGAGAAAATCTGAATCTTATTCCAACTTCATAATTTTCAAAGATTTTTCTGAATGATGAATTCAAACCAAATAAGTAGTCAATCGTTTCAACCGGGAAATGAAAATCATTTTCACTTCTCAGTCGAGTGAAAGTGAATAAATCAGCACCGAATGAAAAAATATTATTCTGATTATTTAAATGAAGAATATCCTGAGATGTTCCGATATCTAATCGAATTTTATCATCGCTTGTATTAAAAAGAAATCCCGCTTTTGGCTCAAGGAAATTCGCAGTAAATGGCTGAATGTTTAGCTCTTTAGGAAACCAAATTGAAGATTGAGCATTGATTTGTGAAGTTGAACAAACCATAATTAAAATAATTAATAAGTATCTTGTCATATTCATCTTACCCAACCTGATACGAGTATCAAGTCGAGGCTTGTCGAAGTGTGTCACACTGAACGGGTCGAAGTGTGTCATATCGTTTCTGTAAAAATCAGTATTCATTTATTTCGAAGTCTTTAAGTTTAACTTTTTTATTTTTTGTTTAATAAGTTTATGATAACTGTACTTGAATTTTGAAGTAAGACTTGTTATAGCATAGTAATTTGTCGGAAAAGCAAATGACGGCTCAAAATAGCAATTCACGGTACATCCTTCACAAAAATCAAATCTACCTTCCATTTTTTTATAATACTGAATTTTCTCCGATTGACGAATTTCTTTGATTGGACGATCAATTGGTAATTTTTCATTCGCAAAATGATAACAAGGCAGAATTATCTCATTCATTGGTGAAATAACAATCACTCTTGATACAGCTTTGCACTTCGGATTATCAATATGATTACCGCCATCTCTTCTTAATTTCATAAAACCTTTATTCAAATACACATCAAGTTTACCATCACAATATTCTTCAACAAAATCTACCGCTTCATGGCTAAGTCCCGGATTTCCGAAATATGAAAAAACCGGATTAACCAAAAGCACCAAATCATTCTTTCGTGCTATCTCGTGCATTCGTGGTAACTTGTGGTAAGTTTCATTTGTAACTGTGAACAGTATATCCGGAAATTCACCAAGCGATTTAGCTATTTCAATACTCTTGAATACACTTTTGTAACAATTTACTTTTCTTATTTTGTTATGCTCTTCTTCATCAGGAGAATCAAGAGAAAAATGTAGTAAATTAACATTGCCGGCAAGTTTCTCAGCAAACTTTGGATAGAGTAATCCGTTAGTTGTTATACTCGTTTGCATTTTGAAAGAACGAGCAAATTGTGCCATTTCAGCAATATCTCTGTGTAGCAGAGGTTCACCACCAGTCAAATCAATAAATTTTACACCAAGCTTAGCAAGTTGTTCAACATTTGATTTGAAATCATTTAATTCAGCATATGGAGTATTCTTGAAATTTTCGTGAAAACCAAAATGACAGAATTCACAATAAGCATTACAACGATAAGTTACATAGTAGTTACAGAGAAGCAGCATTAGTAAGTTCTTCCTTTCCAAACTACTTTTTTATTTAGTAAGACAACGAATGGTAATATCACAACATAAATCAAATAGTAAATTTGATGATGGAAGAAGTATTTCAGATTTTTTTCAATGCACAATTTTTTATGAACAGGATAAAGCAGAAAGAAATCCATCGAAACTTTAAAGACAACCAGATATAGCCAAGTTGGTGAATAAAAAAGTGGAGTCAAAAGTACTAACAGATTAGCAAGAAATCCCCAGAACATAATAACAAAACCACGAAATGGAACACCAAGTCCACCAACTCCCCACCGCTTCTTTTGTCTTATTAAACTTTTAATATTTTTACAAGGGAGTGATGTAACAAGTGTATCATTATCAAGAGGAAAAATGACTTTGTACTTTTTGAGATTGTAGATTGCATTCATTAAAGTAAAGTCTTCAGTAACACTGAAAGGAAGAGCTTCATATCCGCCAACTTCATCATAAGCTGATTTTCTGTAAGACATATTGTTTCCGATACAGGAAATTGGCTTACCGATATTAACTGTTCCGGCACCTGCAGTAAGCAGATAAATAAAATCAATTGCCTGCATTCCACCAAACCAGTTATCAGCAACCTGTGTTGTGAATCCTGTAACTAACGCAACATCTTTTTTATAATAGCTACAAATTGTTTTTACCCAAGTAGGTTTAACTTCGCAGTCTGCATCAGTTGTAAGAATAATTTCTCCTGTAGCTTCTTTCACTCCATAAGCAAGTGCTCTCATTTTGCCTATCAGCTTCAAATCATCTTTATGAGTAGTGATTTTCTTAAAATGAATTCTCCCCTTTATAAACTCATCCATAATTTTTCCTGTGGCATCCGTTGATTGATCGTCAACTAAAATGATTTCAAGTTTACCTTCAGGATAATCAAGCTTTGCCAGAGAATTTAAAGTTCTGAGAATATTTTCTTCTTCGTTTCGTGCTGCAACAATCACAGTAGCAGTTGGAAGTTCTTCTAATGGAATTTTATCAAACTTTTTGTTTGCACCAATAATAAAAATCACAGTCTGGATGAAATAACCTGCAATGATGATTGTGAATATCAGTTCAAACATTCCGTTGGATCTCCAAAACTAAAATTTCTATTTGATGCTTCTTCATTCAATACCTTAATTGAATCTATAATAATATCTTTTGACTTCATACTATCGTGTAAAACAACTATCGAGTTACTACTTAAATAATTTTTAACGGCAAACTTAACTACTTCAAGATTATTTTTATAATCATAAGTTAGAAGTGACCACATTATATTTTTAAGTCCGAATTTCTTAAGCAAAGAATTTGTTGTTAGCTGAAATTTTCCGTGAGGTGGACGAAAATATTTTACATTGTATCCAAAATTATCTTCCATAATTTTATTAAAAGATTCAATTTCAATTAGTTTTTCTTGATAAGACAGTTTTTTCAAAATCTTATGATTAAATGTATGGTTACCGATCGAGTGACCTTCATTCAGAATTTCTTTTACAAGTGAAGGGTATTTTCTTATATTATCACCAACGCAGAAGAAAACTGCTCTAAGTTGGTAATTCTTCAACTGATTCAGAATAATTTCAGTTGTTTCTGGAATAGGGCCATCATCAAATGTAAGAAGAATCTTTTTATTGCTGGTATTCCAATAAAAATCACTAAAGATTTTTTTTATTATTCCAGGAGGATTATAATAGAATCTCAATAGCTTCTCTTCAAAACATTTAGATAAAAAGATTCAATCGAGTCTTTGCGACTTTGCGTCTCTGCGTGAAATAATTCTTCTTTTACAAAGATGCCAAGATGTAAATTTTCTTTCCAACCAGATAATAAATAAAGTTCTTCAAACATCTTTTAACCTTTAATTACACCGATTGGTTTAAGCTTCGCAACTTTTTTTGTAATTCCTTCTTTATGCATAACATCAACAACATCTGCTACATCCTTATATGCAGCCGGCATCTCTTCTGCAATTGTTTTATAACCTTTTGCTTGAATAATAATTCCTTTTTTCTTCAATTCGCTGACGAGATCTCTGCCCTTTGCTTCTTTCATTGCTTTATGCCGACTTAAATTTCTACCAGCACCGTGACAGGAGCTACCAAATGTTTCTTCCATAGCTTTTTCAGTTCCAACTGCAACATAAGAATATCTTCCCATATCACCGGGGATCAAAACTGGTTGACCAACTGATCTATATTTTTCAGGGATCATTTCACTTCCGGGAGGAAAAGCTCTTGTAGCACCTTTGCGATGAACACAGACTTTTTTTATTTCGTTTCCAATTCTGTGTTTCTCGATTTTGGCTATGTTATGACAAACGTCATATACCAATCGGAAACCTAAATCAGATTCCTTCATATTGAAAGTATCAAGGAAACTTTTCTTTGCCAGATGCATAATTACCTGCCGATTATTCCAGGCAAAATTTGCAGCTGACTGCATTGCTGCAAGATAATCCTGTCCTTCCTGCGATTTAATTGGTGCGCAAGCAAGTTGTTTATCAGGAAGTCTAAAACCATATTTTTCAGATGCTTTCAGAAGGACTTTCAAATAATCATCACAAACCTGATAACCTAAACCTCTTGAACCTGTATGTATCTGAATAACAACTTGATTGATAAATAGTCCAAAGACCTGTGCAACCTTCTCATCATAAATTTCTTTTATAATATCTACTTCGAGAAAATGATTTCCGGAACCCAGCGTCCCTGCCTGATCAGCACCGCGCTCAAGTGCTCTCTCACTAACTACACTGAAGTCAGCATTCTTTAATGTACCACTTTCTTCAGTAAACTGGATATCGTTTTGAGTTCCGAGATCATTCTCAACAGCCCATACAGAACCTTTCTCAAGTATTTTTTTCAAATCTGCTTTTGAAAGTTTTCTTATTGCACCGCTTGCACCAACACCGGTTGGAATGTTTTGGAATAGTCTGTTAATTAAAGATTCGAGTTTTGGTTGGACTTCTTCCTGAGTGAGTGAAGTAATAGCAAGTCTAACTCCGCAATTGATATCATAACCAACACCGCCTGGAGAGATCACTCCTTCATCAAGATTTGTTGCAGCAACACCACCAATTGGAAAACCATATCCCCAGTGAATGTCTGGCATAGCTAAACTGTATTTTTCAATTCCGGGCAGATGAGCAACATTCATTACTTGCTTTAATGCTTCATCTTCGGATAGAGTTGATTCAAGCATTTCTCGGGAAATATAAATTCTTCCGGGAACACGCATTCCATTGGTCTGTGGTATTTCCCAGAGATTTTCTCTGATTTTTTTTAATTCAATTCCGTTGATATTCATATTACAATAATTTCATCCCTTCGGGATTTTGGATTTCATTATTCAATTTTTTCTATAATAATTTCATCCCTTCGGGATTTGGTGTTTGATTTTTCTCAATGTCGATTTTTTTATATATCAAAAACAACTTTGACTTGATATTTATCCTTCTTATTCCTGATTTCCATTTGATGATAAGTGACAGATTTAATCTCTTCTTTTAATAATGAAATGTCTTTCAAATTTTGGACATTCAAACTTGTATGCAATAATTTTTTTTCTGTATCAATCTTCAGATTTTTTATCTCGACACATAAAATATTTTTAACTATAAGAAGAAAATTTACCTCATTAAGAAAATCAACCAGCAATTGTTCAAGTGAGTCAGCCTTTAGATTTATTTCAATTTCATCTTCAAAATCAAAAGTCTCTATTTCAGCAACAGAATTCAACCAGAAATTAAATGCCTCTCTGAATAATTCTTCTAATGAATCTGCTTCAATTTCAGCTGCAATATCTGCAGTATGACTTAATATTTTATAGTTTGAACTCATAAGTGCTTTTATTCATTTATATAAAGTTAATCAGATTTGGACAAAACATCAGTATAATTTTTTTAATAGTTGAGTTAATTAGTCAGTAATTTTTTATCTTGCAAACGTTTTGTAACATTTTAATATGAACTTATTACCACAAAAGCAATTTTATAGAAAAATTTTAAGAGTTGCTCTTCCTGCAATTGCTGGGCTTTCAACACAAATGATAGTCTCATTAGTTGACGCTGCTATGGTTGGAAGGCTCGAAAATGCAACTTATGCTTTGGCAGCAATGGGAATTGGTGTGCTTGCTACGTGGGCATTAATAAGTTTTTTCTCAAGTCTTGCAACAGGTACTCACGTAATTGTGGCAAGAAGATTTGGTCAGCAAAATTATGTTGAATGCGGGAATGTTCTCAATAACTCTCTTCTGATTTCAATAGTAATCGGAAGTATTGTAACTTCAATTGGTGTTTTCTTTTCATACGAGATTGCTGACTTATTTTCTTCTGATGTAAATGTAACTGCTTATGCCTCTGATTACATTTTTTATCGCTTCCTTGGAATTCCTCTTTTTCTTATTTCGGTTTCATACAGAGGTTTTTATTTCGGAATCAATAAGGGCAAAGCTTTTATGGTTTCGGGATTGATTACAAATCTGTTAAACATAATTTTCAATTACATTTTCATTTTCGGAAATCTCGGATTTCCCAAAATGGAATTAGCTGGTGCAGGTTTGGGCTCAACATTAGCTACCGGTTTTGATTTTCTTTTTTATACTTATATTCTTCTTTTGAAAAGATATCGAACTAAATATCAAAACTTCAGACATTTCAAATTAGATTTAGAAGTTATTAAATCAATCTGGAAAATTTCCCTCCCTGTTTCGTTTCAAAATATTTTCATATTAATTGGTTTTCTAAGCTTTGTCGGAATTACAGGAATTATTGGGACAAAGGAGCAAGCAGCGTCACAGGCAATAATCACCACATTGTTTATTTCTTTTTTGCCTTGCTTTGGTTTTGGAATTGCAATTCAAACTTTAGTAGGAATCAATTTAGGCGCAAACAAACTCAAACTCGCAAGAATTTTCGGTTTCGAAACAGCAAAAGTCGCATCTATTTATACAATTTCATTAGGAATTATCTTCATTCTCTTTCCTCAATTTATGCTTTTGATAATCACAAATGACTATTCAATAATTGAAACTGCTAAAAATTCTTTGAGAGTCGCAGGAGTCGCACAAATTTTTTATGCAACTGGAATAGTTTTAGCAAATGCTCTTCAAGCAGCAGGCAAAATGGTTTATGTGATGAAAATAGAAGTTATTTCAAACTTGTTGGTATTTGTTCCATTAGCTTATTTCTTTGGAATTTATCTTGACTTTGGTTTAACTGGTGCTTGGTTTGCTTTACCTATCTATATTATAATTTACAGCAGTGCAATGCTTTTCAAATTCAGTTCTACAGAATGGTTCGAAAAAATTCCTATAAAAAAGTAATAAGTTAGTCTTATCTCAGATACAGCATTTTCTTTGTGGTCTTTTTACCATCGTAGCTTAATGTATAAAAATAAGCACCTGAAGGAAGATGATCTTTCATAGTATATGAAACTGAATGTGTTCCAACCTCGTAATAGTTTTTTACAATTGTGTCAATTTCTTTTCCAAGTAAATTATAAAGTTTAATTGTTACTAATTTTAATCCTTCTGAATGATTTTGTTCATGTGGCAATGTAAAACGAATAACAGTTGTTGAATTAAACGGATTTGGAAAATTTTGTTCTAACTCAAAGTTGAAATTGCTTTCTTGGTCATTATTACTATAAGCAAAAGACACATCTTTCAATATCAAATTCTTTGGATCGAACTGAACGGATGTTATAGCTCCTCTAATCGGTATTTGAAAATTTTGATTTTGTTGGTTATTAAAAACTGTTACGATAGTGTCGGAAAGACTTGCTCTCTTGACTAAAAACTGAATTGGCATTGTAAAAAATGTTGGATTTGAATTCGGTTGTTGTTGAATTACAATGTTCAAGAAAGTTAGAGAATCACTAAGCTGATTCGTACTCCAACTAGCCACATACTTGGGATAATTTACTCCATAAACCCATTGATTAAAAAAATAATTTAAATCCATCCCTGAAACGATTTCAGCTATTTGTTTGAAATTTTCTGTAGTCGCAACACCATAAGCAACAGATGGATGATAAGTGTATGTTCTCATAATATTAAAAAATACAGAGTCGCCAACAATTCCTCTCAACATATGAAGAATAACTGCTCCTTTAGCATAAGAGCGTGCGTAATTGAATATTGAACCAACCGATGAAATATCGGTAACATAAACAGAGCCAACGGCAGTTTTTGCTGTGTTCATTTTTCCTGAAATGAAATTTTGATAAGCCTGACTTCCCTGTTTTGCTTCAATCCACAAACCTTCTGAATAAGTTGCAAAACCTTCATTAAGCCAAATGTTATTCCAATCTTTACAAGTAATTGCATCGCCATACCATTGATGAGCTAATTCGTGAGCGATAATCCAATCACTCCAAAATCCCATAGATGAGCAAGTCTGATGTTCCATTCCTCCACTCCAGCCAAATTCTGCGTGACCATATTTTTCAAGTATGAAGGGATACTCTCCAAATCTTTGAGCAAAAACCTGAAGCATTTGTGGAGTCAAATCAAGAAGATTTTTTAATGAAGGTGAAAAAGATTCGGGGTAGATGAAATGATTTAATTTCATAGAATCTGTCTGTGAATAGCGATAGTAATTATCATATTGGACAAAATCACTCGCTGCAAGTGAAATCAGATATTGTGCGATTGGATATCTAACTTTCCATTTGTAAGTCGAAGTTCCATCACCGTTATTAACTATTTCAGTTAGTTTTCCATTAGATACTGCTTTAAGAGGATTTGAAACTGTAAACCAAATATCAGCACTATCAGCTTTATCACCTGGAGTATCTTTACAAGGCCACCAATCTTTTGTTCCGTATGGCTGGCTCAAGGTGTAGATTGATGGTTGTCCACCCGGTCTGGTTCCAAAAGTAAAACTTCCAAAACCAGAGCTTGAAGGGACACCATTATAAAAAATTGTAATAGAAAATTTCTGACCCTGATTTATTGGCGAAATAAAATTTATAAATGTTTTATCTGCATTTCTTGTAAATGGAAGCAAAGTGTTATTCATTTTAATTGAATCAACTACTAAAGAAGATGCTAAATCTATAAATATTGAACTAAGATTGTTTGAATCTGCGGTGGCATCAATTCTTACATTACCTGAGATCCTTTGTAAAATATGATTGATTCTCAAATCGAGCTTATAGTATTTCACATTAAATCTTGAGTCGCCTGGATAAGTAATTTTTCCTAATGCAAGTTTCTTTTCAGCTTTCATCATTTCAGACTTAACCCAAACAGGAACTTCAGTTTGTGAGTATAAGAATGTGTTAATTATAATAACGAGTAAAAAGGTAATTGTTTTCATAGTAGTTTATATAAAGTTAAATAATTTCGTCCACTCGACAAATATTTCTGAACTCACAATAATAGCAAACTTTCTTCTCTCTATCTTTTAGAGTTGAAAGATGAAATTCACCGTTTTTGATTTTCTCAACACATTTTTCAACTGTTTGAGTAAATATATCAATCATAGAATTATTTATTGTTATCAAATCTTCTGAACTAATTTTTTTCGCATTTGAATTATGAATTATTTTTCTGCCAAACTCATCTTTGAAAATATTAAGTGAATAAATCTCTGCACTGTATGGTTTATAAGAATCCCCAAACTCAGCTTGCAAAATCTGTTTTGCGGCAAAAAGATAAAGAGGAAGCTGTAAGGAAATTCCATTATTGATATCATCTTTTGAAATTGATTTCCTACGCAGTTTATAATCAATTACTGAGAAAAGTTTTTGTTCCTCATTTACGTCAATTCGATCAATAGTTCCTTGAAGATTAATTCCATTGTATTGAACCTTTGAAGTATCGGAGTATTTGCCAAAATTTTTTTCGAACAAAAAAGGATTGAATCCATTTTTCTGCTTTCTCTCTTCTTCTAAAAATCTATAAAGTATCGAATATTTTCTATTACCGTTAATTCCTAAAATTTTTTCAAGATCAAAAAAAGAAAAAACATTTTCAAAATTTTCTTTATTAATTCTACTTTCAGCTATTCGAAAAATAATATCGCAAAGTTCTTCAAATTGTTCGTCGCTACATTTTTCAATCACTAAATTTTTCTTTTTAATTTCTGTATAAAATTGAAAAAGGATAGAATGAATTAAAGTTCCGATTTCAAATGCTTCAACTTCTTCAGTGGGTTCTTTATAAGGTTGAAGATTCAAAATACGTTTCATTAAAAACTTAAAAGGACATTTAACAAATTCCTCAAGTTTTGAAGCGGAATAACTTTGCTGATAACTGAATCTTTCGAAATATTGTTTTATTTCATCATCTTCTGTAACATCTAAATACCCATTGAAGTTAGATTTTTCAGATGAGCTCTTTCTCCTTTGATAATCAAATTCAGATTTTTTGATTACATCTGCAAGATTAATCTTATGTTGCGAGATTATTTTATCATCAACTTTTTTCAGACTCTCGATACTCAATTTCTTTTTCATTTCAAAAGTAGAGCAGATAATTGTTTCATAATCTTCTGCATTTATTTCTTCATATTCTACAATAGATTTTATTTCATTCAGAAAAGATGAAACTGTTAATTCGGAATTATCATGGTTTTTTGGATATGTCAAAATAATCTGCTCATTTGCAACCGAGAGCGCTTGATAAAATTTATACCTTTCTTTAAAGAGATGACCTTCTTCCAATATTTTATATTTATGTGGAATAAAAACTTCTGGAGAGTACTTAGTTGGAAATTCACCATCCACTAATCCACCCAAAAATAGTACCTTAAAATTCAATCCTCTGATTTCATCAACAGAAGTAATTAGAACTCCCGGCTTTTCTTTTATATTATATCTGGTGAACTGTGTAGCAGCTCTGATTTTATCTAAGTAAAAGTTCAAAGATTGTTTCTGATTGCCATATTCAATTTCTAATATTTCAGAAATGTCAAAAAGCATTTCAACAAATTCAGTCAATGCTCTGGTATTTTTCTCAACAAATTTTTCTTGATTATTTACAGCTTTTGAAACAATACCTAGTTGAATGATTAAATTGTTAATCTCTTTAAAGAATTGATTTGGAGTGAGTTTAAATGAAAATGGCTCTAAAACCTTTGCAATAGTCTGAATATCTTCCT
>CAKZLD010000028.1 GCA_937125135.1 uncultured Ignavibacterium sp. | reverse complement strand
AAATTTCCTTTCTGATCAAGCAGTTGAAGTTTTGGTCCGCAATTCGGACATGCAATAGGCTGAGCGTGAAATCTTCTGTCAAGTGGGTTTTCGTATTCTTCTTTGCATTCATCACACATAAGAAATATTTTCATTGAAGTATTTGGTCGGTCATAAGGAAGCGATTCAATAATGGAATAACGCGGTCCGCAGTTCGTACAATTTATAAAAGGGTAATGGTATCTTCGATTATTCGGATCAAACATTTCGGCTAAACATTCATCACAAACAGCAATATCAGGTAAAATGATTGCCTCTGGATCACCGAGTGAATCGCTCCCAATAATTTTGAAATCATCATAATTATTCACTTCAAGTCTGATTATTTCAAAAGCGGTAATGTAAGAATGTTTCGGTTTATCCGTTTTCATTCTTTTTACAAATTCATTAAGAAGCAACTCATCACCTTCAATATCGATATGGACTCCTTTGACGGTGTTAGAGATTATTCCTTTCAAGTTCAGCTCGTCGGCGAGCTTGTAAATGAAGGGACGAAAGCCAACTCCCTGAACAGCTCCTTGAATCAATATTTGAAATCGTTGTTTCACTTTTTAATCTGTATTAAAAGCCAATTGCACCAATCTTCAATTCCTTCTGAAGTTTTGCAAGACACTTTAAATATTTTGATTGAAGAATTAATTGAAGTTGCATTATTCTCTATTTCTTTAACAGAAGCGTCAACATAAGGAATCAGATCTGTTTTATTTATTATCAACACAGATGAGTTTCTAAACATTGCCGGATATTTTAATGGTTTGTCATCGCCTTCTGTTGTGCTTAGTAAAACTACTTTCTTATCTTCGCCGAGATCATAACCGGCGGGACAAACAAGATTTCCAACATTTTCAATAATTAAAAGATCTATTTTTTCTTGTTCAATTTTATCAAATGCATCTTTTATAAGTTGTGCATCAAGATGACAAGCTCCATTAGTAATGATCTGAACAACAGGAATATTCAGGCTCCCTATTCTTTTTGCATCGTTATCAGTTTGAACATCACCGACAATTACTGAGATATTTATTTTGTCTTTTAATTGTTCTGCTGTTCTTTCAATTAAACTTGTTTTGCCGGAGCCTGGCGAACTAAGCAGATTGATAACAAAAATTCCTTTTGTCTGAAATTTTTTTCTTAATTCAGAAGCAATCTGATCATTTTTTTCGAGAACTTTTCGTTCAACGATCATTACACTCATTTTTCAGCCGCTTTCGTCTTTAATTGAATTGATGAAATAATTAATTCATCTCCACCAACTACCGAGATAGAATTACTTTTACAAATTGGACAATTGAAGATGAAGTCGTTAGTAGTACTTGATTCGCTGCAATTGTTACATTCGATTTTAATGGGAAGTATTTCTATATTGAGGGATGAATTTTCTAGTGCGGTATTCTCTGTTATAGATTTATAACTAAATAACAGAGATTCTTTGAGAACATTACTCAACAATCCAATCTTTAAATTTATCTTATCAACAAGAGCAAGTTTATCTTGTTCGACACTGCTGTTGACAATTTGAATAATATTCTGGGCAATAGACAGTTCGTGCATAAGAACCTTGATTAATTTATTTATTTGCCAGAATTATTTCGGAAATTTTCCTACACAAAAATAGCAAGACTTTTAAGATTATTGGAAATGTAATTGTTGTTTGATTTGTTAAATCATTTTAGATATATGGTGGAATGCTATAGGAGTTAAGAATCAAAATTCAAAATCGAGAGCTAAAGAAATACAAATCATCGGGCAGATAAAATATTTGAGATAAGAAAATTATACTCAAAAATTTTTTTAATAAACCACTTCTTTTTATAATTTTGATTAAAACGAATAACTTTCATAATGAGTATCAGAATTGGAACTTGCAGTTGGAAATATGATTCCTGGAAAGGAATTGTTTATCCGAATTTAGATAATATTAACTACCTCGAATATTATTCAAAATTATACGACACTGTTGAAATAGATCAATGGTTTTGGTCTTTGTTTGATTCAAAAAAAATTTTGTTACCAAATACAAGCGATGTAATCAGTTACTCCAATTCTGTCCCAGAGAATTTTAAGTTCACTATTAAAATACCAAATAGCATTACTCTTACTCATTTTTATAATAAAGAAAAGAATAGTCCTCTGATACCTAACCCATACTTTCTGAACACCGAATTATTCAACAAATTTATTGATATTCTCGCCCCGATGAAGAACAAAATTGGCTTGTTGATGTTTCAATTCGAATATTTAAATAAGCAAAAACTCAGTGGATTGAACGAGTTCATTGATTTATTTGAAAATTTCTTCAATTCGATTTCGTTTAACTTTAACTTTGGTATTGAAATACGAAATCCAAATTTCTTGAATAAAAACTTCTTTCTTTTTTTGAAGCGAAATAAGTTATCAATGGTATTTCTTCAAGGGTATTATATGCCAAATATCTGGGAAATTTTTTATCAGTTTCAGGATGAATTGGTTAGTCCTTTGGTAATTAGATTGCACGGTAAAGACAGAAGTGGAATTGAAGAAAAATCAAAAGGAAAATGGAATAAGATAATTGAACCGCAGGATGATGAGATATCTAAAATAATTGAGATGATTAAACTGCTTGATGAAAAACAAGTAGATATATATTTAAATGTAAACAATCATTACGAAGGCTCTGCTCCGTTAACGATCAAGAAAATCAAAGCTCTGATGCACAGTTAAATTTCAATTCAAACAATCACCATTTTTAATTACGAGATTTTATTCTTCGATATTTTCAAATTCTTATGAAAAACTCTCTGCTTTATTTATTTTTGCAACGCACCCTTAGCTCAGTTGGTAGAGCAGTAGACTCTTAATCTATTGGTCGGGGGTTCGAGTCCCCCAGGGTGCACACTTCTTAATTCATAATATTGCTTTTTTATTTTCCAAGTCTTTAACTAACTTTCATCACAAATTATTATTAGGGAATTTTATGGCTATAGGTATCAACAAAGTTGTAACTTTAAATTTTACTTTAAGAGACCAGCACGGAAATATTTTGGATAGTACTGAAGGAGAAGAGCCTTTCAGCTTTCTGAGCGGACATCAAAATATTTTACCAAAGCTTGAATCAGAGATTGACTCTATGTTAATCGGTTCAAAAAGAACTATTACTATCAAAGCCGCAGATGCTTATGGTGAATACAAAGATGAAATTGTTCAGGTCGTTGGTAAAGAAGAATTTCCTGAAGATTTTTTTGGAAGTTGGAATGCAATACATAGCTTCCGCTCCCGATGGAACTAAAATGCCTTTCACAATTTCAGAAGTTCGAGATGAAGATATTGTTATAGATTTTAATCATCCACTCGCAGGTAAAGATCTTACATTCGATGTGGAGCTTCTTAACGTTCGGGATGCTACTTCGGAAGAAATATCTCATGGTCATGTTCACGGGGTTGGGGGGCAGAATCATTAGTTTGAGTTCAGGTTCAAGTTCAAGTTCAGGTTCAGGTTCAGGTTCAAGTTTATGGTTTTAGAATCGGGGAATGACTTTAAAGAATTTTCTGAATTAATTAAAAACTTTAATGCAATTTGTTTCTATTTGAGTAAAAACGATTGTAATGTTTGTAAATCTCTCAAACCAAAAATTATTGAAATGATTGAATCGGACTTTCCGACGATCAATTTCTGCTACATCAATATCGAAGAAACAAAAGAAATTTCTGGACAGTTGTCTGTTTTTAGTGTTCCAACTATTATTTTTTATTTTGATGGAAAAGAAACGATCAGAATATCAAGAAATGTTAACTTGCTGGAATTGAAATCCCAAATAGAAAGATTTTATAATTTGTTTTTCAATTGAAGAAATGAAAATATTATACGTTTTGTTATTAGTAATACTAATTCAAGGTTGTAAGGAAATAACAGAACCCGAAAACATTATTTTTAGAGAGATAACAGCTAAAGAAAAGATTGATGATGTCTTATCAAAAGCAAGAAGCGATTTTGCACCCGATGCTAAACTGACTGGCATTTATGGTTGGAACGTCTCTAAAAACGGCAAAATTGATTTAAAGAAAATTGAAAATGCATTTGTTTATATTGTTCAGTCAAATAAACTTCAAAGAAACGAATTTTATGTTCCGGTTTTTGCTGCAAGTCCTCAAAAGTCACCAATCAATTTTGCCAAGATGATTTCATTTGTAAAAGATTCAACTGCTGGAAGAATAATGAATAACATTTTCAGTAAACTTTCAACTATTGCGATTGACCCAAATGCGAATTATAAAGATAGTCCCGCAATTATAGATACTGCATTGAAGCATGGAGGCAATACATTTATCACACAAAATTCTGATTCAAAGATTGATTTATTTCTTCTCCCCAGTAAAACTATTGATACAACTCTTACTATAAACAATTCCGCTGATTGGATTGTTAATTTTTACTCAAGTAATAAATCTTTAGTTCTCTGGATAAATAGTTCAAGTGGAACTGTAACAAAATTATCTGGCAACTAAAATCAATAGTTCTCGGGGAAAATTTTCATGCTTTCTTCAGCAGGAATTTTTATCGTATAAGATTTCCCTTTTTTATTTTCCAACTTTGTATCACGAAGCCAAGGATTAAAATACTTCAATATTTTATAATTAATTCCGATTGAACCCGCATATTCTGTAAAACTTGTAACAGATGAATCTAACCGAACCTCTTTTGTTTTAATCGGCTGATACTTTTCTGATGGCTTCAATTGAAAACCATATTCGTGCGATTTTTCGTGAATTATCTTTAATGCTGCAATTCTGAAAATATATCTGCTTGTTTCAGTATTCAAAAGAAGATTATAATAGTTTTTACTCTGTTGAATATTGCTCCATTTTTCTATTCCGTTGAAACCAGCATTATAAGCTGCAGCAGCCATTGTCCAGCTTCCAAATTTTTCATAAGCTTCTTTCAAATAATCGCACGCTGCCTGAGTTGATTTTTCTACGTGATATCTTTCATCAACTTGTTCATTTATTTCAAGTCCATATTTTTTCCCGGCAGATTCCATAAACTGCCAAAAACCAGTTGCACCGGCAGATGAAATTACGTTTTCCAAATTGCTCTCTGCTAAAGCTAAATATTTAAAGTCATCAGGGATGTTATTCTTCTTTAATATTGGCTCGATTACAGGAAACCATCTTCCTGCTCTTTTCAATCCAAGCAAAGTTGCAGAATGAAGGTAAGTATTTACAATCATCTCTCGCTCTAATCTTTCGTAGATGTCAAAACTCTCGATAGGAATTCTTTCACCAAATAGAGAAATCTCTGGAGGAATGTTCGGAGTTTTTATTTCAAAAAATTTTTCTTCCTTAATTACATTGCTTTTAATCTCTTCACTCTTAAATCCAGAGATAGAAAAGAATACTATTGAAGTAAGAACAACTCCTGCCAACAAGTAAGCTATTCTATTAAATAAATTCTTTTTCATATTCACTCCATTTAAAACTTTTATAAATGTTCAGTACATTTTTATTTTTAATCAATCCGCCATAGCCTTGCAGACCACCCGAATGATAAACAACTATTTTTGACTCATTCGGAAAATAGTTTTTGTTTATTAAATCATAAACAGAGTAGAGTAGTTTTCCAGTATAAATTGGTTCGAGAATCACGTTATGCTTTGAATAAAATTCTTTAATAAAATTTAATAATTCTGAAGTGAACTTTGCATATCCACCAAAATGATAGTCAAGAAAAATCTCATAATTCAAGTTAGAATTTCCTGAAAGTTGCTTGACTTGTTCGTTGAGAAAAGAAGCATTTTTAAGTGCAGCAATACCAATTGCTTTTTGGTTAGATTGCAAAGATGTTGCAATTCCTGTAAGCGTTCCTGCTGTACCGCAAGCAGTCAGAATAAAATTAAAATCAATTTCAATATTTGATACTATTTCCGAGCATCCTTTTACTGCAAGGTTATTACTTCCACCTTCTGGAATGAGAGAATACTCTCCATAAATATTTTCCAATTCTTCCAAAAGCTCTTCAGAATATTTTGCTCTGTACGTGCTTCTTGAGATATAGTGTATTTTACTTCCATTTTGTTTTACAAACTTTAATGTGGGGTTTAATTCCGGGTATTCTTCTCCACGAATAACAACTATTCCTTCAAATCCGAAAAGTTTGCAGGCATAAGAAAATGCAGAAATGTGATTTGAGTAAGCTCCACCGAAAGTTAGCAGTTGATTAAAATTTTTCTCTGCAGCTTCGATAAGATTGTATTTCAGTTTGAACCACTTATTGCCATTGATGAATGGATGAAGAAGATCATCTCGTTTTATGAAAAGTTGAATATTTTTTTCTTTGAGGAATTCATCTTCTATTTTTTGTAATGGAGTCTTTTTATTTGAATCGAAGAAGTTCTTAATTAGAGAGAGCTTAGACTTCTCTTCCATTACGCTTCATAATTTCTGTCCATTCTTCTAAGCTGAGTTGTTCAGATTCTTCAATCAACATAATTGGTATGTCGTCTTCAATTCTATATCTTCTTCTTGTGGCTTTGTCTGTTGAAATTAGAAAATTGCCTTCAAGTATTAAATCAGCTTTTGATTCAGGACAACAAAGTACTTCAAGTAATTCTTTACTAATCATATTTGTTAAAATTCTAAGTTTGTTGAAATTCCAATTCTATGTAAAGCACCAATCAGACCGTAAGAAGAATAAGCATAATCAAACTGATATGAAGAAACAGTTGCTCCAATTCCAAAATTAAATCCGGCAATTCCTGCAGTTGTTCCTATTTTCAAATCACTTCGTTTCTGATTATCATAACCTAATCGCAGCTTCAAAACCTTGCTCAAAGTCAGCTCGGCTCCGAAATTAAAACTCTTAAATCTCTTACTAAAAGATTCTTTGTTATCATTGAGACGATGAAAATCCAAAGATAATCGAACAGGAATTCGTTCTAATCTTTTTGAAATTCCAAGCACAATATCTAATGGAAGCTCTTCTTTAGTTGAATAATAAGACGAAATCTGAGTACCGAGATTCAAAATAGAAAAACCAATACTCAACATCTCTTCAGGGAAAGAATAATTCAAACCCAAATCCACTGCAACGGCAGATGAAGAGCGATCGGCAATTTTAGAATAAATAATTTTTGCATTTGCTCCGTAGAAAAAATTTTCATCGAGTTTATTTGAATAACCAATAATTGTCGCCAGTTCACCTGCACCAAACTCACCATTTCGGTTTCCAAATTCATCTGCCTGTTCAAACGTGCCGTAATTAATATATTTAACAGCAGCTCCGAATCTTCCAATATTTTCAAGTTCAGTAGAGAATGACAAACTCGCCAGATTTATGTCAAGCAGATGTTTAACAAATGAAAAAGAAATCGGATTACCTGTCAAATATCCTATTCCAGATGGATTATAAAAAATTACATCTGCATCGTCAGTAACGGATACAAAACTTCCACCAAGTGCTGATGCTCTTGCTGATGGATCGATTCGTAAAAACTCATAAGTGTTTTGTGAAAACAAATTTGCAGAAGCATAAATAAAAAATATGGAAACAAATAATTGTTTTAATTTCATTATTACCTCATAATTACAAACGATAAATAAACAGTAACGATAAAATAGGCAACACCAAAGTTTTGCAACTCATCGTTAATTTAATATTTAGGAACAACTCCAAGATTATAAAATACAAAAGACCATACATCTGTAATCTCTTCAATTACTTTTGAAGTCGGTTTACCAGCACCGTGTCCTGCTTTTGTTTCAATTCTGATCAAAACAGGATTATCTCCTTTATACTTTTCTTGCAAGGTTGCAATGTACTTAAATGAATGAGCCGGAACCACTCTGTCATCGTGATCTGCAGTTGTAACAAGTGTTGCAGGATAATTCAGCTCTTCTTTAATATTATGAAGAGGAGAATATTCGTAAAGATATTTAAACTGCTCGGGATTATCGCTTGAGCCATATTCAACAACCCAGTAATAACCGATTGTGAATTTGTGGAATCTCAGCATATCCATAACACCGACAGCGGGCAAAGCAACTTTGAACAAATCAGGTCTCTGATTGATTACTGCTCCGATTAAAAGTCCACCATTTGAGCCACCGGCAATAGCAAGTTTATTTGGATTAGTATATCCTTCTTTAATCAGATATTCTGCTGCAGCGATAAAGTCATCAAACACATTTTGTTTTTTATCAAGCATTCCTGCACGATGCCATTCTTCTCCATACTCTCCCCCACCTCTGATATTTGCCAAAGCAAAGACACCATTATTCTCCAATAGCATTAATCTTGAAGTGCTGAATGAAGGTAACATACTTGCATTAAATCCGCCATAAGCATAAAGATAAGTTGGATTATTTCCATCAAGTTTCAAATCTCTTTTATGAACAATGAACATCGGTATCTTTGTACCATCTTTGCTTGGATAGAAAACTTGTTTTGTTACATAATTTTCAAAATCAAATTTGAGTTCAATCTGTCGAAAGAGTTCTGATTTTTTTGTATTCACGTCAAATTTATAAATCGTTCCGGGCGAAGTAAAAGATGTGAAAGTATAAAATGCAATATTGTCATCTCTCTTTCCTGAAAAACTTACAGTCCCAAGTCCGGGTAATTCGATTTCACCTTCGGGTTTTCCATTCAAATCAAATATATAAACGTGATGTGCTACATCTTGTAAATAAGTTGCGACCAACTTCCCGCCAATAATTCTGACTGATTGTAAAACATCTTTCTTTTCGGGAAGAATGTCAATCCAATTTTGTTTTGCCGGATTTTTGGGATCAATCAAAATTACTTTATAATTAGGTGCATTGAAATCTGTTCTGACAAGTAATTTATCTCCGACATTATCAATTACACCATAGTTATTTGTGAAGTCATCAACAATTGAAATGAATTTAGCATTCTCTTCTGATAAATCTTTCACCATAAAAGCATTTTTGCTTGTTCCTTCAGTTTGATAGATAATTAAAAATCTTTCATCATCAGTTGTCTGCGCACTGAAACCACGTTTTGGTTTCGAGGGATCTTCATACACAAGGACATCTTCTTCTTGCTTCGTTCCGATTTTATGGTAATAAACTTTACTGAATTCGTTTTTAGAAGAAAGTTCGGAACCTTGTGGTTCTGGATAACGGCTGTAATAAAATCCATCTCCTTTCCAAGCAGCTCCTGAAAATTTTATCCATTTCAGATGATCAGATAATAATTCTTTTGAATCAGCATTCATCACAAAAAATTCGTTCCAGTCAGAACCGCCGGATGAAACTCCATAAACGAGATATTTTCCATTATCACTAAATGAAAGTGTTGTCAATGATTTTGTTCCATCTTCGGAAAATTTGTTCGGATCTAAAAAAACTTCTTCATCAGCATCCAAATTATTTTTCACATAAAGAACGCTTTGATTTTGTAAACCATCATTCTTAAAGAAATAATATTTTTCACCCGCTTTGAACGGAGCACCATATTTAGGATAATTTAATATTTCTGTGAATCTCTCTTTAATTTTATTGCGGAAAGGAATTTTGTCCAGATAATCAAAAGTAACTTTGTTCTGTTCGTTGACCCAAGATTTTGTTTCTTCAGAATTGTCATCTTCAAGCCATCTATAAGGATCGGCAACTTTCACTCCGTGATAATCATCTACAACGCTTACTTTTTTAGTTTCCGGATATTTAATTTGAGCAAATCCAACAAAACTAAAAACTAAAACAAAAAGAAATAATTTGTTTCTCATTCTAACTCCTTAATTAAACTAAAACAAAAATAAGTCATTTAATTTTTTTTACAATCTTTATGTAATAGTGCGTTGTTTGAAAAAAGAAATGCGTGACATTATTCATATATTACTCTATGTTTGATTCAGTTAAGTAATATTACTTTTATGTAGATTTTCCATTTACAACACCACCAAATTCGTTTCTCAATAACTTCAAGGAATTGAAATGAACCTTAAATATATAATCATAATTCAGATTCTTATTTTAAGTTTTGTCTCCTATGCTCAAAAAGCAGGAGCAGAGCTTTTGGGAGCATTCAAATACGAAGATTTCAAAACACCTGAATCTGTGGTACTTCTTGTCATAAAGATTTTTATCAGCAAGGAAACAAGCAATGATGTCTTAATCATACACTCATCATTGGAATGAGATTGAATATTTTGAATTAGCTGTTCCGCACGCCGAAAAAGATGAGAAAGTTGCAGAAGTTAAATCAGGCTGTAATGGATGCCACGCTTTTCTATCATTCGCAGCCGGAGATGTTCTTCCACCGAGACCAGAATTTAATTCGCGTGCTAATGAAGGAGTATCTTGCGAAGTTTGCCGTTCAAACTAAGGATTCAAAGGAGTTGTTCAATACAACTTCAATTATATTCTGAATCCCGGAAAAACTAAATTCGAGATAAGAGGGGTTGTCAGTTCACCTGAACATTGGATTGGTATCTGAGTACTCTCATAACTTTACGGAAAAGTTTGGAAAGTTTAGTTTAGGATTTGTCTAAGCTTTTTAGCGGATTCTCAAAGGCGGGTTTTAGCTCGACTTGATAATCAATATAAACTCAATCAACAACAAAAGTTAAATACTCTTCGAAGAATTGCCTGCTGAAATTCGGGTCAACTGAAATCCAGAAAAGTAAATTCTTATGTGAAAAAACATAATGAATTTGTCCCATCCCCACACAGCTATAAACATTTTTATTGTTTATTGTCTCATATTTTCCATTTACGAAGACAGAATTTTCAGGAGAAATTTTCACAGTCATTTTTCTAAAATCATCATCAGCTTTTTCTGCGGAATTGTAGTAAGTGATGTAAACAGCAGCATTTCCAACTGCCCCGGTATAAAATCCAATCTCATTCTTCTCAGTTGCAACATTTTGAAAATGTAATCTGTCAACAAAATCTTTTGCTTCATTTCCTATTAATTTTTTGTTCAACTTCATTCCCCAAAATTCTTCCGGCAAATAATTTTTATGAGTAGAACAGTAATTAAAAACAATTAAACTGATAATAAAAATTAGAAACTTTTTCATACCTGAAAGAAATTAAGATTAAAAATTGAATTCATTACTGATCAAAATTTAATAATTAAATAAGTTTAATTTCATCACCAACTTTCACCTTTCCTGTGTTAAATGAAATTAGATTCATTCCAAACATTACTTCATTACCAAACTTACGGAATGTTGAAAGAGTTTTGAGCGGCTCCTGATTACGTATCGCTGTCTCCTGATCTGTAGTTGTGATAACACATCTTGCACAAGGTTTGACAGCTTTGAAGTGCAATTCTCCAATCAGAAAATCTTTCCAATTATCTTCTTCGAATGGTTCTCCTCCTGTAAAAACGAAATTGGTCCGGAAACGATTCATAGGAACAGGCTCCTCCAATCTACTGTTTAATTCATCAAGTGAAGATTGTCCGATAATTAAAAACGGATAGCCATCTGCAAAACTTACTGTATGATAATCATTAACATACTTTCTTTTAGGATCAACAATTCTTTTTGCTTCATCGGGCATATAAACTAAATGACATTTTATTCCAATTAAATCAGAAAAAAAATCATCCGCTTCTTTTGATACGATTATTGATTCACAAACATCATCCCAGATCATAACTTTAATTTTTTTATCATTATTAAAATGTTTTTCAGCTAAAGGAAGAGTAATTGATTGATTCTTAGGTGACTGATATACTATCAACTGCTCATTTTGAATTTTAGTTTTTAACAAAGCCATTTGTGGAAAATCACGTTGAGTCATAAAGGTTCCTTGTTCATCAACAAGCATCATTCTTCTATCAAACTTTAAACCTCGATCCTCTACTTCGGATTCTGATAATGAAATGCCACCAAGTGATTTGATTGGATAAATAAAAATTTCTGACAAAATATTTTTTTTCATTTTAATCTTTCAGTATTTTTTTTGCTAATTGATAAACCTGTTCAATGCTGATATCTTCAATTTTTCCTGAATTTGATTTAATGAAATATGATTTTTCATATTCCGGGCACCATTCTTTCGGATCTGTTGGACCAAATAATGAAATCATTTTAGCCCTGCCAAAACCAGCTATATGCATACTTCCTGTATCATTAGTGATATAAAGACTTACTAAGCTTAGAATAGCTGATTGCTGTCTAATAGAAACATTATTTTCTAATAGACTAAACGAAACATTACTGTTATGCATTTTTTCTGATAATTCATCAATAATTGGTTTATCTATCTTTCCAGTAGTAAATAAAACAGAAATATCAAACTCAGCTTTGAGTTTAAGAATTAGCTCAAAAAAGTAATTAGTTGGCCAGATATTCTGTTTTTTCCCTGCTCCCGGATGAAACGCAATTATTCTTTTCGAATTATCTATAAAGAGTTTACTAAGATGATTTTTTGCAATAGAGATTTCATCTTGAGTAAATTCAAATTTTATGTCTTTTAATTCTTCATCAAATAAATCAAAACCTGCAATTCTTGCTATCTCAAGATTTCTTATTTGTTGGTGTTTCCCTTTCCAATTAAAATCAGATTTAAGATTTAGAAGGTATGACGATTTATTTTTAACACCATTAATTGAATTGACGCCTATTCTTTTACTTGCGCCGGAAAGAAAATTTACAAGATGAGATGTGCGTGATAATGCAATAGTTGAAGGCACAAAACCATAATCATATTTTCTTTCACGGATTTGTGTGAAAAAGTTCAGGATGGCTTTTAGGGAAGATTTATCATAAACAATTACTCTGTCTATGTATGGGTTGATATCAAAGTAAGGAATATCATAATTGGTTTTTGCTGCAACCAGAGTAATGTGTGAGTTAGGATATTTTTTCTTTATTGCTTTATAAAGACTAAGCGAGCACAACATATCGCCAATCTGATTATGCTGGCGAACTACAAGGATATTCACAACCTTTAAATTGAAATTTTATTCTCTTTGATGAATTCTGATTTTATCTGGCTCTACGATCCAAGTATTATTTATTGGTTCTTCTCTCTTAAGATATTCTAAGAAATTATGAATCATTTTTTCAATTAAGTTCAGATTAATTTTCCCTTTTAATCTAAGTACAATTATACCATATGTATCAATAGGGTCAAATCTTATAACATCAGCAAAATCTTTATCTAATGTAATCAAACATCTTTTTTCAAGTTTTACAAGGTTGTAAAGGTGATTATCTGAACAACCAAGAATATTTTGATCAAAGACATTAAGAACATCAAAACCATTATCCTCAAAAATTTTCTTTATAGATTTTCCTAAGTTTTCATCCAACTTGATCTTCATAGTTGAGCTAGTCTTTAATTTCAACGAATCTTTCGCGAGTTATCTCTGCGGCATAAGCTATGCATGCTCGAATATCTTCTTCAGAAATATAAGGATATTCTTCAAGAATTTTTTTTGAATCGTAGCCACTTGCCAGTAGGTCAAGTATAAGAGAAACCCATATTCTTGTTCCTTTAATACAAGGTTTGCCGAAACAAACATCTGGCTTTATTTCGATTCTTTCTAACAAAGGATTCATAAATAGCTCTCCATTTTATTATGACTATTTTCTTGTTTTATCAATCCACTTTGCTAAATCTTTTGCAAAGTATGTTAAGAACATATCTGCACCAGCTCTTTTGATTGCGAATGCAGATTCAACCATCACACGTTCTTCATCAATCCAGCCGTTTGCGCCAGCTGCTTTTATCATAGAGTATTCACCACTTACCTGATAAGCTGCAGTTGGCATTCCAAATCTTTGTTTGACTTCTCTTATAACATCAAGATAAGGACCTGCAGGTTTAACCATTACAATATCAGCACCTTCTTTTATGTCTTCTTCTATTTCTCTTAATGCTTCGTTAATATTTCCAATATCCATTTGATGAGATCTTCTGTCACCAAAAGCTGGAGTTGATTCAGCGGCATCTCGGAAAGGTCCATAAAAGCCACTAGCGTACTTAGCGGCATAACTCATAATCGGTATTTTATTAAATCCGTTATCGTCAAGAATTTTTCTTATTGCTGCAACTCTTCCATCCATCATATCAGATGGTGCAATCATATCTGCACCTGCCTGTGCGTGTGTCAGAGCTTCTTTTGCGAGAAGTTCAATCGTTTCATCATTTAAAATCTCTTCACCGTGTAAAACTCCGCAATGTCCGTGAGAAGTGTATTCGCACATACAAACATCTGTTATTACAACAAGATCATTTACTTCTTTTTTAATAGCCCTGACAGCTCTCTGAATAATCCCATTGGGATCATAAGCTTCTGAACCCTTTTCATCTTTAAGCTCTGGTATCCCAAAAAGAATTATTGCCGGAATACCTAAATCTCTTACTTCTTTACATTCTTCAACAACAATATCAATAGACATCTGATAAACGCCCGGCATTGATTTAACTGGATTTTTTACTTTACTTCCCGGTACTACAAACAAGGGATAAATCAAATCATTTTTTGTTAATACAGTTTCACGAACCATATCCCTTATTAGAGGATTATAACGTAAACGACGATGACGGATTGTTGGGAAAGTACTCATTACTACTCCTTTTTTGATTTTGCGTTTTTGCGAGAAACCAAATTATTTCAAGCAGAGTCGCAAAGAAATTAAAAATATTTTAAAATTTTCTCGGAAACAATTTCAGCATTTTTAATACAATCCCCTACTGAAATTCCACCTCGGAAATTTCCACTTATAAAAATACCCGGATTCTCCCTTTCAAATTCATCAAAAAATCTTTCGTGTTCAATGTAACCAATGTTGTATTGCGGAATTGCTTTTTCCCAAAATCTGTTTGAAGAATATGCTGGCTCACCTTTGATTTGCATTATTTCTTCAAACTCCATCCTGACTTTTGATAATAGCTCTTCTCTTTCAATGTTAACAAAATCTGGATTCCTCGAACCACCAATGAACAATGTAAATGCAGCGTAATTATCATCACTTCTAAATGGAAAAATTACTGAGCTCCATAATGCTCCGAGAAAAGACTTTTTTTCTTTTTCAGGAATCAGAAATCCAAAACCATCAAGTGGATGTCCGATATCTTCTTTTTTATAAACCAAATAATAAACAAGTACTGGAGGATAATAAATTGAATTACAATGTTCACTGAAATCTTTGTTAAACTTTTCAAAAATATTACTCGCAACAAAACTGGGTACAGTTGAAACAATTACATCAGTTTCAATAGAGTAATCTTCGCCATTTAACTTGTAAACCAATTTATATTTATCATTAGACTTAAATACAGAATAAACATCTGCGTTAAGAATTATTTTATCACCAAAATACTTTGCTATTGCATTCGGTAGTGCAATCATACCAGACTTAAAAGAAATCATCTTTGCAGATTGTTTTGATTTTTCTGCCCGCTGTCTTCTTTTTTTGATGCTTCTTATTGTGCCAATAATCAATCCACCATATTCTTCTTCAAGAGCATAAAGTTTAGG
>CAKZLD010000027.1 GCA_937125135.1 uncultured Ignavibacterium sp. | reverse complement strand
GAGAGATTTTCATTGTCTATTGCCCCCTCATCAGAAATTCCAAGTAATTCTAACATTCCCTTATTTATCTCGAGCCAATTTCCATTACCATCTTTAACGTAAATTATGTCGGGAGTTACATTTAATAAGATTCTTAAAAGTCGCTCTTGTTCCAATATTTTTTCTTCTGCAATTTTTATATTAGTAATATCAATCGCTGCAGCCACAATTACCTTTTTACCATAATATTCTCCCGGATATAATCTGACTATTTTAGGGAAAATCTTACCGTATTTATTCTTACCCCAGAACTCAAATATTTGTGGTTCGCCATTGTAAGCTTTGTATAATAAAGACACTAAATCAAGATTATCATTCTTATTCTCAGCACTCAAAAAAGCCGGTGTCCTGCCAATAAACTCTTGTTTTTCGTAACCATACATTTTAACAGCACCATCGTTTACATCAATGAAACTACCATCAATATCCTGAATATATATTGCTTCCTGAATTGAATTAAAAACCCCTCTAAAAGTCTGCTCACTGCTAACTAATTTCTCCTGATCTTCTATTTCTTTAGAAATATCTCTTATGACAAAAACGTAGCCCAAAATTTTTTCTGTTTTATCTGTAATTTTCATCAAGTAAATAATGGCTGGTAGACTTTTCTGATTAAAAGAAATATTTACTCTTCTATCTATAATATTGTGATTTTTTGTTGGTTCTGAAAATTTATTGAAATTTAATAATAATCTTTCTTGAGTTTCAAAGTCTTTTAATTGTAATAAATCATTAAAGGACTTACCATTTAGAGCTTTTGAATCTAAAATTCTAAACAAATCTTTAAAGCCATTATTGACATTTACTATTTTCCCATTCAAATCAATTATAACAATACCATCTTTAATGCTGTGAAAGGTGGCTTTCCAAAGAGATTCACTTTCTTGCACTTTCAAAAGTAGTTTAGTTTTGCTAATACTCGAATTAATGACTAATCCTATTAATGTTGTAATAATTGGAAAGATTATTAAAGCTATTCTTTGGATTTTTAAGTATTCGTAGTTATTTATTGGTCTTATAATGTATAACACTAAAAAAAGTACTATAGAATTTAGCAAGCCAAAAAGTAACAAATTAATAAAACCGACTTTATATAACTTCTTCTTTACTAAAATGTGAAAAAGTAAACCAATTAGATATGGAACTAATACTGCTGCTGTTGCCGAATATGGATTCACAGTGCTGTACGTAAACCTTGCGATCAATGAAACTAAAGCCGTTACAATTCCAACGAACCAACCAAAAAAAAGTGTGGAAATTGAAATTAAAACTGTTCTACCATCGAAATTAAAATCATTTGCGACAACAACAGGATTATGAATAGTATATACAGCCAAGCAGGAAAAAATAATTAACTGCAAGAAATCACTAAGTTTTTTATTCTTATAAAAATTCTCATAAATAAGGCTTGAGATAAAACTGAGTGTAATTACAAGAGATAAATTAAGTATTAAAGATTTTGCTAAATCCATTTAGAATTATCCATTAAATCAAAAAAAGTTGCACATTACTTAAAATTAATGTTTATAAAGTCATTTGTAAAGACCGTTTTACATAAAATTTCGAAAGATTTAAGCTTCAAGAAATTTTAGTTTTTCAACTGATAATCAATAAAGTTTTAGATAAATATCGGAAAATTATTATTTTATCACAAGTAATTTTCTTGAAAGAGGAACTATGAAAAATTATAAACTACTTTTCTTTTCGTTTTTATTTATAGTTCAAATCAATCTACTTGCTCAAGGCTCTGCAGGAGAATCAGCTAAATTTGAATACAGAAACTTAATTGATATGCCAGCTGCAGGAATTCTTGAAAAAGGATATGTCGGCGTAACGAACAATATTATGCCAGGAGGAGTTGTAATCAGCAAACTGGAAGTGGGAGTATTTGAAAATGTTAGTTTTGGAATTTCATACGGTGGAGCAAACATAATTGGTTCAGGAAAACCTGATTGGTATAATTTACCGGGAGTAAATATCAGATTCAGACTACTAAATGAGTCAATAAACTTTCCTGCTCTTACCCTTGGTTTTGATTCTCAAGGTAAAGGTTTAGAATATGAAAATCCTGATAGATACCAGATAAAGTCACCGGGTTTCTTCGCCAGTGCTAGCAAAAATTTTCAATTTTTAGGATACCTAAGTTTACACGCAACAGCTAATTATTCTTTTGAAAAAAACGACGGTGATAATTTCTTGAATTTTAAGCTCGGAGCTGAGAAAACAATTGGTGAAAGCTTTTCATTTGTAAGTGAATATGACTTTGGATTTAATGATAATTCTGCAACTTCTTTTGGAAGAGGTAATGGTTATTTAAATCTTGGTTTAAAACTTTCTGTTGCTTCGGGTATCACTATTTCATTAGAAATTAGAGATATTTTTAACAATAAACGGTGGAGTCCGAATTCGGCAGACAGAGCTATTACTATTGAATATATAAAGAGTATATTCTAATAATATTTATTGATGTCTATCTTAAGCTACATCATTGTAGTAAAAACTTTACAACCTAAAATTACTCGTTTCAATAAACATATTTTTTTGCATTTTTTCTGTCCATCTCAGGCAAGATTTTTGTTCCATAAATTTGCTTTAAAATCGGAGGATGCTATGAAAAAATTAGTCCTTTTACCAATTTTATTTTTACTAACTGGTTGTTATACTCAATTAGCAATTGATGAAAGACCAAACAGAGTTTATAATTATGAATCTGATTATTCCGAGAATGAATATTACAACGATGATCAATATAGCTACTCTGATACTTTATATGATTCAAGAGGTAATGTTTATCACTATCATTTCTATGATTATCCTTTCGGATTTAGAAAATTTTACTGGGGTTATTATCCAAGATTTTATATCGGATTTGGTATCGGATATTGGTGGTATTATGACCCTTGGTATTGGAATTATTGGTACGCAGACCCTTGGTTTTATCCAACTTTGATTTATCCTATTGGCTATTGGTATCCTCCCTATTATTGGTATCCAAGATATCATTGGAATTATTATACTATTACCAATTACCATAGAAGTGGTGATGGATATAAATTAAGGAATTCATTTGGCTTAAGAAATAACTCTGGAATTAGAAACGGTACTCGAGACACAAAAGATTTGCTAAAAGATCAACTTAAACAAAGAGAAAGAAACACTTTAACAAGAAATGAGATAAGAAATACTGGCAGAGATTTTAATCGTGATAGAAATGATAGAATGATTATTAATCGTGAAAGAGAAAGGAATTTAGAAAGAGATAGAACTAACACCAGAATTGAAAGAAATAGAACCGATAATGAAAGAGACAGGACTATGCCACCTGTAAAAAGAGAAGTAAACAGACAGCGTGAAACTGAAAGAAAAAATCCTAACATTAATCGAGACAATGAAAGAAGACGAGAAGATGTGAGAGAAAATAATTCGAGAAATTCTCAAAATGAAAGAAACAGACGTGAAACTGACAGAAATTACAATACACCCAAAAATAATTCAACCCCGCCGAGGACTTACAATCCTCCGCGAGATAATTCACCACGACAGAATTCGACTCCACCTCCAAGAAATGACGGTGGTTCAAGAAATCAATCAGATTCAAATAGGGAAAGAAGATGAAGATTACAGTTTTATTTTTTGCTTTATTCGGTTTAACCGGATGCTACACTGTCCTTTGGTTACCAAGTGATGAAATGCCAAAATCATATTCTCAAAACGAATTTTACAATTCTGAATTTTATGGTAAATATTATGATTATTACAGCACACCATGGTGGATACTAACTCCAATTAATATTTATAACCCTTCAGAAATTATCTCTACGAAGAAAGAAAGAAATAAAAAATCCACTGATTTAAGAAACGAATCAGGAGAAAGGATGATCTTTGAACGTGGCGGCTCTGGAAGAAATGAATACACACCACCGATTACAACAACATCCGGAGATAGTAAAGGTAATAACAATACAAGTTCTCAAACTAACGGTAATAAAGGAGCTGAGTCAAATAATATAAATGAGGAACAAAGCAGAACTAAATCAAATTCAAACAATAATAGTTCGATCAGAAACGAAAGCGGAAATAGAAATTCAGGAAACACCAGGAGATAAAATGTCAAAGAGAATATTATTTTTTTTATTTTTCATATTATTCAGTGGAATGAGCTTAGCTCAGAATTTTAATGATGCTCTAAGAGTCGGAGTGCCTGGCTTAGGAATGAATGCAAGGGCTTTAGGAATGGGCAATAGCTACCTTGCGTTGAGTGACGATGGGTCAGCTTCATTTTTTAATCCCGCCGGTTTAGGTTTAGTAAAACGACTTGAATTTATGGGCGGATTAGATATTTCAAGTTTTAACAATATTACAACATTTTTCGGAAACCAAACCAAAAGTAATGCAAGTCAAACACTATTAAATAATGCCAGCTTCGCTTTTCCAATTCCAACAGTTAGAGGCAGTTTGGTTTTTGGATTGGCATATAATTCTCAAAAAGATTTAATCGGAAGTAATCAATTTGATGGATTTAATCCTGGGACTAATTCCAAAATACAGAGCTTATTAGATACAGATATTCCCTATGATCTTTTTCTAACAGATGATGATGGAAATACAATTATAAACGGAAGATTAAATCAAAGCGGGAATATGTTGAATTCAGGTTCAATTAATAGTTGGACACTTACTGGTGCGATTGAAGTGTATAAAAATCTATTTGTTGGAGCCAATTTATCAATTTTATCAGGTAATTATAGTTCAGACTTTGATTACTATGAAGACGATTCAAAAAATAATTACCAAGGAATAACTGCTCCAGGTTATACAAAAACTACCGATTTCAGATCTTTCTATCTGAAAAATTTATTAAAATGGGATTTAGAAGGTTGGAATGCTAAAATAGGATTTTTATATCAGTTTAATAATTTTGGAAGATTCGGAGCAACGATTCAATTCCCAAAGCTTTTCACAATTAAAGAAAAATTTATCGTTGAAGGTTCAAGTGAATTTGCAAATTGGTCAACTTCTTTAGATTCTGAAGATTACAGCGATGAAGTGAAGTACAATATAAGAACTCCCTTTGAAGTATCAGGTGGATTTTCGGTTAATTTACAAGGCTTAATACTCAGTGGTCAATTAAATTATATAAACTATACAGAACTTGAATTCACTGATGCAGAAGGACTAACACCTACTTATATTTCAGACCAAAATAAAAGAATAAAATCTTTACTAAGACAAACTATCAATTACAATCTTGGAGCTGAATACACAATTCCAAATATTGGTTTAAGAATCAGAGGTGGTTACATATTCCAAAAATCTCCCTTTGAAAATGATGATTCTGAATTTGATAAGAAATACTTTACAGGTGGAATTGGTTTCTTAGCTGATGGAGTAATTGGAATAGATTTGGGATATGCTTACGGTTGGTGGAAAGATATTGGTGATAATTATGGTTCAAATCTTTCGAGGACTTTTCAGGATATTAAGTACCACAAGTTTATCATCACTACAACCTATCGTTTTTAGATGTTTTTTGCTAATATTTTGAGAACGCCATATTTTCGATATGGCGTTTTTTATTTATGGAGTAAGTTATTAAAGGTATAATATCAAGAGTTGAAAGTAAAGATTACTACGTTTTATCTCTGCCAGATCACCGAGAAATCAGATGCTCTTTAAAGGGGAAATTCAAAAAGAGTTTCAATTTAAAGAAAGATAAACTTTATCATACTGACATTGCAGTAGTTGGTGATTTAGTTGAATTTGATTTAAATGCAGATGAATCCGGTGTAATAAAAGAAATTTTCAATCGAAAAAATTATCTTTCAAGAAAAGCACCAAGAATAAGGGGAGCAAGTTATCGGGGAGAAAGATTAGAGCAAATCATCGCTGCTAATATTGATGAAGTGTTCATCGTTTCAAGTATTACAGAACCTTCTTTCAATAATAAAACTGTTGATAGATTTCTTGTTACTGCGGAAAGCTCCGGAATAAAAAGTAGTCTAATTATCAACAAAATTGATTTAGATTCAGAGAAGAAATTTACTAAATGGTCAAGCTTATACAGGAGCATCGGTTATTATACACTCGAAACATCTGTTGTAAACGGGCACAATATTGATACAATAAAAAATTTGATAAGAAATAAAAAAGTTCTTTTTTGGGGTCCATCAGGAGTAGGAAAATCTTCCATCTTAAATCAAATCGATCCTGAATTAAATCTTAAAATTGCCACTGTTAGTCCATCTACTATGAAGGGAAAACACACAACCGTAACAAGCAGATTATTTTTCATCGAAGATGAAACTTACATCATTGACACACCCGGTGTAAGAGAGATAGACCCCTTTGGAATAAAGAAAGAAGATCTCGGTCATTTTTTCCCTGAATTCCGTAACTTTCTAAATGCTTGTAGATTTAATACATGCACTCATCATCACGAACCGGATTGTTCAGTTTTAAGAGCTGTTAAAGATTCTTTAATCCCTGAACTTAGATACGAAAGTTATCTCAGAATACTAAATACGATTGAAGATGATATTAACTTCTAAAAATTTTGTGAACTTTTAAAGTATTATTTTTATTTAGTTTCAAAGTAAAAATTTCCAAAGAAAAAGTTTGAATGATTGAAATATCCGAAAATAGACTAAAAATTATTCCAAAGATTTCGTTACTGAATGGAATTAAAATTTCTGCATTGATATCAAGTTATTCCCTCAAGTTTAGCAACATAATTTATCTTGCTAAACCTTCATCTGATTTTGAAGTTTTAGCAGTTGGTAAAATCATTTCCTTTGAATCAAGTTATCAAGAATTAGATTTTATTTACAAAAAAATCGTTGACAAAATTGAACTTAATGATTTAAGTATTAAAAACAACTTCCCTGTTTTTTTTGGTTACGTAAAATTCCCTTCTTCTATTAAGGAAAATCTGTGGAGTGATTTTAGTGATTCAGAATGGATCTTGCCAGAATTAGTTTTTTATAGAAACAAAAGCGAATCGTTGCTGATTCAATTTTCACTATCCGATGACTCTATCGTTGATTCTGATTTAGCATCCAATCAATCCAAAGAAGAAGCCAAAAGAAACTCTGTTAGGATAAAACAAGTTAAGCCTGATTTATTAGTAAATTGGGAGAAAGAAGTCAATTCTTCATTAGAGATGATAAACAAGAACCGACTTCAAAAAATTGTCCTTTCAAGAAAGAAAGAATTTGAAATTTTTGGTAACGTAGATTTTTCAGAAATATTTGAAAAGATTAATAATGATTACTCAGACTGTTTTAATTTTTTAATCAAGTCTAATGATTCGTTTTTCTTTGGTTCTTCCCCAGAATTATTAGTACAGATAGATCAAACAGAATTTAAATCCGAAGCTTTAGCTGGCTCAATAAAACGCGGTAGAACAGAGATTGAGGATAATAATTTGTCTCAATCACTCTTGATGGATAACAAAAATCTAAATGAACATCAAATTGTAATTGATTATTTGGAATCTAATCTTCGGGGTGTTATAAATAATTTTCATATATCTGATACACCCAAAATTAAGAAATTGAAAAACATCCAGCATTTGCAAACTGAAATCAAAGGACAATTAAAAGAAGATTGCGATGTCTTTAATCTAATCAGCAAAATTTTTCCAACTCCTGCAGTCTGCGGAATTCCAAAAGACACAGCAATAAGTGAATTACCAAATCTGGAAAATTTTGAAAGAGGAATTTTTACTGGATTAGTCGGCTGGTTCAATTTCAACAGTCAAGCCGATTTTTATGTAGCAATCAGATGTGGACTGATCAAGGAAAATTTCTTAAGCGTTTTTGCAGGATGTGGAATCGTCAATAATTCAAACGCTATTGATGAATACCAAGAAACGGAACTGAAATTAAAAGCTATAACAGATTTATTCGATGTTGAAGATTAATAGAAATATTTTCTGGTCAAATCTGTTTATTGATTTTTTGGTTAATAAAGGATTAAAATCAGCTTGTATCTCGCCCGGCTCAAGAAGCACTCCGTTGACATTAGTTACTGCTACAAATAAATTAATAAAATCTTTTCCAATTGTTGATGAAAGGTCTTCCGCTTTCTTTGCATTAGGTATATCAAAAACTTCAAATTTCCCTGCACTGATAATAACAACATCTGGTACAGCGGTTGCCGAATTATATCCTGCAATAATTGAAGCATATCAGAGTAGAATACCTTTAATTGTATGCACAGCTGACAGACCAGCTTACTTAAGAAATACAGGTTCAAATCAAACGATAAATCAAAAAAATATTTTCAAAAATCACATTAGATTCTCTTCAGATATTCCGATGAAGGAAATTACCAAAACAAACATCAAAAAATTTTTAACTATAATTTCTGAGGGAGTCGATATTTGTTTGAGAAAAGATATTGGTCCAGTTCATTTCAATTTTCAATTCGAAAAACCGTTTGAACCAGATTCCTACACTGACAAAATTCCTATACATCTTGTTGATTATTCAATCAAGCACTCACAAGCGTTATTAGAAAATAAAATTATAAATGATTCCAATCATCACAATTCAGAATTTAATCTTCAAAATAAGATTATAAATCTGATAACTGTTGGTAATGGAAACTTTAACAATGATTTCACTAAACTACTTAACTTATTAACGGTTAAATATAACATCCCGATCTTTGCTGATTTCGCATCTGGATTGCGAAGCAATAATTTGAAGTTGAATAATCTTATCTATAATTACGACTCTTTATTGAGATGCGATGAATTTCAATCTTATTTTAAGCCGAAGCAAATTATTCATTTTGGCAGGAGTATCACTTCAACAATTTTAGAAGACTATTTAGTTAAGAACAAATCTAAACGAATAATAGTAAATGAATTTGGAGACAGATTCGATTCAGCAAAGAAAGGTAAAATAATCAAATCGGATCCAGTTAATTTTCTTAAATCATTATTAAAAGAAAATCTTAAAGTCAATTCAAAAGACACCATATTAAACTTGTTATCATTGGACTCTGAAATTGAAGTAATAAAAACAGATACCTTTTCAAACATTTTCTCTGAAGTCGAATTATTGAAAATATTAATAAGCAAAATTCCTGATGATTGTTCTGTTTTCATTGGCAATAGTCTTCCAATAAGAGATTTCGATTTTTTCATCAGTAAAGTGGAAAAGAAAATTAAAATCTTTACAAATCGAGGTGCAAGTGGAATAGATGGAATAATTTCAACCGCTGCAGGAATCAGTGCTAACAATAAAAAGCCAACTTTCTTGATTTTAGGCGATCTATCTTTTTTCTATGATTTAAATTCACTTCTTCCCATTAGAAATTTTAACATACCTCTGAAAATAATTTTATTAAACAATTATGGTGGAAGAATTTTTGAATACCTTCCGATAGCGAGCTATAAAAAAGTTTTTCATAAATTTTTCTTAACACCGACAGACTTAGATTTCAGAAAAGTAGCTGAAAGTTTTTCAATTGATTATCTATTTAGTGATAACTCGGACGACTTAATCAAAAATCTTGATATGTTAAACAAAATTAAATCCTCTGTAATTTTGGAAGTAAAAGTTAATCCATTTATTACTAAATCTTTGAAGAAAGTTTTTAGAGAGAGAATTTGTAAACTAATTTCCAAAAAATTGAGTTAAATATGTACATCGAACATTCTGGGATAAAATTAAACGTTGAGATTCCAAGAGAATTTGATACAAGAAAAGAAACTATACTTTTTTTGCACGGTTTTACAGGGTGTGCTGAAGACTGGTTTCCGATAATTGATTCTCTTCCGGAAAATTTTAATTATGTTTGTCTGGATTTCATTGGACACGGAAAAAGTGACCATCCTGTTATTCCTGAATTTTATAATACTGAATCCATCATCGAGCAAATTAAAACAGTAAAAGAAAGAATTGTCAAAAGTTCCAAAATCATTTTGCTTGGCTATTCGATGGGAGGAAGAGCAGCTCTTGCATTTTCAATAAAATATCCCGAGGATATTAAGGGACTTGTTTTAGAAAGTGCTTCTGCAGGAATTAAAAATGAAGCTGAAAGAAATAAAAGATACGAAGATGATTTGAAATTGATTGAATTCATATCGTCTCACACTATGGAAGAATTCATAGATTTTTGGCAAGATCAGGAAATGTTTAATACTCAACGCAGATTTTCAAATGATAAATTAAAACGACTTAAAAAGACAAAATATAATAACAGTAAAATCGGATTGATAAATTTATTAAAAGGATTTTCTACTGGAATAATGCCACCGCTTCACGATAAATTAAAAACTTTACCTGTAAAAGTAATATTGATAAGTGGAGAACTTGATACAAAATATACTTTTATTAACTCCAAGATTGTAAGAGGATTTCAAAAGGCAAAACATAAAGTGATCAAAAATGCAGGTCACAATACTCATTTGGAAGAGCCAAAAAGATTTATCGAAATTATTACTAATTATTTTAACCAAATTTCAAATAATGAAAATCAGAAAAAATAAATCAGAGGATTAAATGGAAATGAATTGGGAAAAAATTGGCAACTACTCCGATATAATTTATGAGAAACTCAAAGATGAAGGAATTGTAAAAATTACTATCAATCGCCCGGAAGTCAGAAATGCATTCAGGCCTGAAACCGTTAAAGAACTTATAAATGCTTTCAATATTGCGAGAGAAGATCAGACTGTTGGAGTAATTTTGTTAACAGGTGCCGGACCTGCTAAAGATGGTAAATACGCATTTTGTTCTGGTGGAGATCAAAGAATTCGAGGAGATATGGGATATGTTGGTAATGATGATGGTGTCCCCCGATTGAATGTGCTTGATCTTCAGAAAATAATCAGAAGCATTCCAAAAGTTGTAATTGCTCTTGTTGCTGGTTATGCAATCGGAGGAGGACACGTCTTACATGTTATATGTGATTTAACGATTGCTGCTGATAATGCTATTTTCGGACAGACTGGACCTAAAGTTGGAAGTTTTGATGGTGGTTTTGGCTCAAGTTTTCTGGCAAGAATTGTTGGGCAGAAAAAAGCCAGAGAAATTTGGTATTTATGCCGACAGTATAACGCACAACAAGCGCTTGAAATGGGTTTGGTTAATACTGTTGTGCCCGTTGAAGACTTGGAGGAAGAAGGCGTAAAATGGGCAAGAGAAATTTTACAGCATAGCCCAATGGCAATCAGAGTTTTAAAGTCTGCTTTCAACGCTGAACTGGATGGACAATCAGGAATTCAAGAACTTGCCGGAAATGCTACATTGCTTTATTATATGAGTGATGAAGCGAAAGAAGGAAAGAATGCTTACATTGAAAAGCGAAAACCAAACTTCAAAAAGTTTCCTAAACTTCCTTAAAAGAAAAGATGAATCAAGCTGAAAGTAATATCTCCAAACTTGATAGTTGGATTCTTGCAATACGTCCGAAAACATTATTTGCAGCTGTTGTTCCTGTTCTTGTTGGCTCCGCTTTAGCTATCAATCAAGGAAAGTTTTTCTTCCTTAATTCTTTCATTGCGTTGATTTGTTCTTTTTTAATTCAGATTGGAACAAACCTTACAAATGATCTTTACGATCATTTAAAGGGCGCTGACACAAAGCAAAGAAAAGGTCCGATAAGAGTTATCGCATCAGGGTTAATCGAAACTAAAGAAATAAAATTAGCTATTGTTTTATGTTTTGGTTTAACTTTCATATTAGGGCTTTATCTTGTTTATGTGACAGATTGGAAAATTTTTGTAGTAGGTGTTTTATCTATAATTGCCGGATTAGCCTACACTGCTGGTCCTTTTCCACTTGCGTATAATGGTCTGGGAGATTTATTTGTTTTTCTGTTTTTTGGAATTGCTGGAACAATGGGAACATACTATTTGCATAAGATGGAAATATCATTACTTAGTTTTCTAGTTTCGATTCCTGTTGGAGCCTTGATTACAAATATTCTGATAGTAAACAATTACAGAGATATTGAAGAAGATAAACAAGTCAATAAGAAAACTCTCGCTGTAATTTTCGGGAAGACTTTTTCACAATTCGAATATACTTCTTTGATGGTTATATCTTTTTTAGTCCCAATTATCTTATTTACTTATTACAACGTTTCAATTTTTATTTTACTTCCTTTGCTAACTATTCCCTTTTCAATTCGGTTAGTTAAAATGCTTTATTCACTTACTGGAAGCGAGCTAAATGTTGCTTTGGAGCAAACAGCTAAATATTCTGCGTTATTTGGTTTACTATTTTCACTGGGACTAATTGCTGACAAATTCTTCTAAAAAAATGCCAAAAGATTTTTTATCAAAATTTTCAACAGAAGATGATTTAATTGCGATAAGAACACTCGACAAATCAATTTCTTATAAAGAACTTTTTGAAAGGGCTAATGCACTAGCTTCATCATTTGATAAGGTTCTCACAAAGTCTAAAAAGTTCATACCAATATTGATTTCTAATTCAGAGCGGTTTGTCGAAATAATTTTAGCTTTATGGCAATGTCGAAAATGTGTGATTCCATTTAACCTTAAATGGACATCTGAAGAAATAAAAGACATCATCAATTTTTATTGCTTCGATAATATCATTATTGAAACTGAATATTCGGACAAGTTAAATAAAGTAAATCTTAATAAAATTGAGTTGGATAATTTATCGAAAGATCATTCCACATCTTTTAATTTCGATATTGATTTAAATGACGAAGCGATAGTCATATTCACTTCAGGAAGTAGTAGTACTCCAAAAGGAGTTGTTCATACATTTAATTCTTTATTCAACAGTGTTTTTAATTCTCAGGAAATTTTGAACCTAAAACCTGGAGATAGAATCTTGGCATCTCTTCCCTTCTATCATATAGGTGGTTTTCAAATAATTACTAGAGCTTTATTAAATGGTTGTGAAATAATAATTCCAAAAGATTTAACTATCACCTCAATTTTTGAAGCAATTACAAAATATAAACCGACTCATTTGTCATTAGTTTCAACTCAATTAAAAAGACTAATTGACTTAAATCTAATTCCCGAAAAGAATATAAAATCAACTTTGGTAGGAGGAGGATTTATTGAAGATGAATTGATAATTATGGCAGATGAAAAAGGTTGGAAACCTATGAGAGTTTATGGCTCATCTGAAACTTGCTCTTTTGTTACAGCAGTAAAAGCGGAAGATGTAAAATACAAACCCAAAACTGTTGGCATACCTGTAGAGAATTGTAAAATTGAAACAAATCATAATGGTGAGATTTTAATTTCCACTAATAGTTTATTTAAAGGATATTT
>CAKZLD010000026.1 GCA_937125135.1 uncultured Ignavibacterium sp. | reverse complement strand
ATTGAAGAAGGAAAAGTTAAAATAAAAATAGAATCAACATCATTAGAGTTGATTATTAATCAGATTGTTCATAGTAATAACGAACTGGCATCAAAGAAAGAAATCAAAATTTTTCTTCAGGTGGACGAATCTAACATTTATGTTAAAGTTGATAAAAACATTACTCTTCAAATAATAGATAACCTTGTTTCAAACGCAATAAAATTTTCTCCGCCGGGGGAAAATGTATACATTTCCTACAGAGATAACATTGATAATAATTCTGTCTTTGTTTATGTAAAAGATGAAGGACCCGGTTTTACAGAAGAAGATAAGAAAAAATATTTGGAAAATTTGCACGGTTATCAGCAAAGCCTACTGCAGGAGAAAACTCTACAGGATTAGGACTTTCGATTGTAAAAAAGTTAGTCGAATTACAAGGAGCAAAAATCAGTCTTGAAAGTGAGTTTGGTAACGGTGCAACATTTATATTAGAGTTGCCAAAAGGAGAAATTTATGAAAAAAATAGTTAAATCATTTTTCCCCTTTACACTTTTAATTTTCATTTTCTTTTCCATTAATTCATATTCTCAGCAGGGAAACCTTAGAGAGATTGTTTAGTCTTCAGATTTGAATATCCGTACTATCTCTGAAATGTTTCTTGGCAATCCAAATTTCTGGACTGCAATTCTTTCATTCAACAAGCTTTCATCATTAAATGAATTGAAAGAAGGAAAGAAAATTATCATCCCGCAAAAAGAAGTAGTGGCTGTGATAAATAACTTTTTCAGAGACTGAAGAAATTATCTCCAAATCAATAAATAACGGGGCAAAGAATTTCGCTGAAAAAGAAATTGAAAAAGCACTTTCGCTTTTTAAACAAGCTTCTGAACAAAAAAACCGAAATAACTGGATTGAAGCAAATGCTCTATTGCGGGAATCAACTGAAGTAGCCAATCAGGCTTACAAAAAGACAATCGAAATTCGCGATAAATATGCGGATGCCATCTTTTCAAAAATTAAAGGCACTGTTCAGAAAAGAAAACCAAATCTTCAAAAATGGAAAGATGCTATTTTATACGATCAACTCTTTGAACTTGATTTGACCAGAACGTTATCTTCTTCTTTTGCGGAAATTACATTTGCAGATTTAAATCAATTCAGACTGAATGAAAATTCGCAAGCTATTATTCTTAAATCGAAAATTAATTTGCTGAACAATAAAACTGAATCAGCAGTTAAACTCGAAATTGGAGATACTTATTACAAACTTTTTAAAACTCCCAAAAAAGAATTTAACCTCAATATTCAGGAAGTAAAGACAAAAATTAATTCAGAATATTTTTGGGTAGATAAACAGGAAGCTCAAACCGAGGTTGCAAATTTCAAAGGAGAAATTTCTTTAGAAGAACAAGGTTCTGAAGTTACATTAAAAGAAAATCAAGGATCGACTATTGCAAAAGGAAAGGCGCCGAACCAACCTAAAAATTTACTTAATCCTCCAGTGCTGATTTTGCCAGAATCGTTTTCAAAAATTTTTGAAAACACAGTAACATTAAATTGGTCTTCGGTTGAAAATGCTTCAGAATACTGGATTGAAGTGGCAAATGATTCACGATTTACTTCAATCTTTAAATTTATTAAGTAAGTAAAAAGCAACTCTTTTATGTTAAATCAACTTCCCCCGAACACTTATTATTGGAGAATTGCATCAGTAGATAATTTTGGATTGCCCGGCAAATTTAGTAATCATTTCAATTTCACAATTCAGTTAGATACTACTCTACCTTTTCTCGAAGTTAGTCTGGTTGATGAGCTTAACTTCTCAAAAGAGAAAGAATTTTCGATTAATATTCATACAGAAAAAATGCTGAACTGATTATCAACTCTAATCTTTTTAATGTTGATGAAAATGGAGAATACAAAGGAATTCTAATTCTGTCTGATGGACTAAATGTTTTCGAGTTTGTTTCCACAGTTCAGTCTGGCAATTCGTCTAAAATTAAAAAACAAATCTTTGCCGAATTGAATCCGAACATTGAATTTTTTGATAAAGATAGAAAAGTGATAGATGAAGAAGTTATGATTTCATCCAAACAGAATGCTCTTGAAGGCTTTACTCGTGCTTATTCGTTAGTTAAACTTATATCAGATAAAACCAAGTTAGAAACATCATCTTACACTGATAAAAATGGTTACTTTTCAGTATCGCTTCCAAGATTAGTTGAACAGGATAATCTTCGTTTAGTAATTATTTCCAGAGCTGGCCATAGTCTAACTAAAAAAGTTTTGATTAATAATTAAAAAATTTTTGACAGGAAAATTTATATGAAAACAGAAGCCGGAATTAAAAAAAGTCTAACCCGTGCTTTTACTGTTCATTTGTTTTTATTATTAATTCTTGGAATCGGTAGCGGATTTGCTCAACCAAAAATTTTCTTTGTAAACTATGGACCTGAAGCTCTACCAAGTTGGGGAGATTTTTATAATCGTCAGTTCATACATTTCAAAATTCCTGTTGAATATAAAGGAAATGTATATGTCAGATTTTTTGATTTAGCTTGCGGCGGAGATTTAGATACTAAATTTGGCGATTCTTTTAGCAGGTACGAGGTTATCTTGTTTAAGAGTTTTATTGATGAAAATACTTTCCTTTATGGACTGAAAAATGCTGATGTTTCAACTGAACCGATAATTCTTTCAAAAACTATTTCTGAAGATTTAGAATACATAAATAATTGGAAAACTTTTGCAAAGCTTTCCGAATCAGATGGGACAGTAAAAAACGCTTATCGTTATTATTCTGTTTTAATAAAAGCATTAAGTGGAAATGACGCAAATGGCTTTGATGTTTTTTTAAGTTCATCAGATGTTGAAAATATCCAAATCAAGAATGCAGAAATATTCAGCTTCGAACCAACATTCCGATTATCTAAATTAGCACCGAGAGTAACTTTTCGAATACGAACAGATGAAAAAGAAATTTCTTACAATCTGAAAAATTTTGATTTGGATAATTTGTTCATCGGATACTCTACTTTTTTAAAGAAAGTAACTCAAATTAATAGTTCTAGCGATGGAGATTGGGCTTCTGCTGATTTCATTCTTAATCAGTATGAAGTTGGAAAAGATATTGGAATTTCATTAGGACCTAATTGGTCTAATTCAATAGATAACGACTTGTGTTTTTCTGTCTTAACTTCTAAGAATAAGAAAACACCAATTCTCTATCCACCGATTGAATATGAGCCTGAAAATATTACGATTGTTAAAACACAACTAATTTATCTTGATGATTGTAAAACTGTCCAGTTTCGAGCTGATGAATCAATTGATCCAACAAATAAACCTCTTAATTCAAAATGGTTTTTTGAAGATTCTGAAGTTTTAGAAGGATTAGTTGTACGAAAATCCTTCAACAGCACTGGAAAATTCTTTGCTGATTTGCTGCTTTACAATCTATCTGATGATATTACCCGAGCAGCTTTGATTAAAGTTTCAGGAATGATTAATATTTCCCCTGTGGCAGTTGCTGGTGATGATAAAATAGCTACTCCTGATGAAAACATTTTATTTGATGCATCTGCTTCTTCAGATGCTGATGGAAGAATTATAAAATACAATTGGGATTTTGGTGATGGCAACTTTGACTCGGGAGTGAGAGTTAGGCATTCGTACAAAAAGCCCGGCAAATATCTTGTTCAACTTAAAGTTGAAGATAATTTTTCAGAATCTCCTTGCCGGTTCTCAGAAGCCACATTAAATGTTATTGTAAACGACAAACCAATTGCAGTTACAAAAACAGAATTAATCGGTGCCACAGATGAGACTATTACTTTTTCAGCAGCAGGCACGAAAGATAACGATGGAGAAATAATTGAGTATAAATGGGACTTTGGAAACTTGTGAACAAAATTTGGCGAAACAGTTACTCATTCATTCTCTAATCCGGGAACATACAAAATTAAGTTCACTGCAAAAGACAATTCAGTTGCGAAGAACAACACAGACTCAAAAGACATTGTGGTGAAAATAAACTTCCCACCTGTTAGCAGACCCGGAAATGATAGAGTTGTTGCAATAGGTGAAAATGTACTTTTTGACGGTTCTAAATCTTTTGACAAAGATGAAAACATAATCAGATATGAATGGAATTTCGGTGATGGACAAACCGCAGAAGGCTCAACAGTTTACCACAGCTATTCAAAAAGCGGAACATATAGAGTTACTCTAACGGTAACTGATAACTCTACAACATTAACCAAGAGTTCCTCCGCTGAGATTATTGTAATAGTCAATGAACCACCTGTCGCAATCACCAAAGACAAACAATTTTTAGTAACAGGAGTAGCAGAATTTGATGCCTCAGATTCTTATGACAAAGATGGTTTTATTTCAAAATATTTATGGGACTTTGGTGATGGGAATAAAGCAGAAGGAATGAGGGTTAATAAAAATTATTCTCAGCTGGGAGAATATGCTGTTACATTAAAAGTTATTGATAACACAAAAACATTAAATAATTCTGCAGAAACAAAATCGTTTGTAAAAGTAAATGCTAAACCAGTAGCCGTCCCCATAAGTAATCTGATAGTTGCACCAAACCAAATTTTCGAACTCTCTGCTAAAAATTCGTTCGACCCGGACGGAAAAATTGTAAGTTATTCATGGTCATTGGGAGACAAAGTAATCAGCAATGATGAAACATTTTATTATAAATTTGAACAGCCGGGAATATATCAGATAGGACTTACTGTTCAAGATGATTTTTTAATTCCGACTTATGACTTTAAAAGTGTTTCCGTTTTAGTAAATCGGTCTCCCATAGCTGTAATCTCTGCTCCATCAAAAGGAATGATTAACGCACCAATAATATTTGACGGAGGACTTTCATCTGATTTTGAAGGCGAAATTGACGAATATATCTGGACTTTCAGTGATGGAACGACTGAAAGAGGAAAAATCATTAATAAAATCTTTCAGAAATCAGGATTTTACGAAATCGAATTAAAAGTAGCTGATAAACAAATTGTTTCAAATTCATCAGCAGTTACCAAGGCGAGTATTTTTATTAATAGCTCTCCTGTTGCAAATACATCAAGGAGAATAAAAACGTGCGATAAAGTTGTTACTTTCGATGCATCACAATCAACGGATGCAGAAGGTGATCCGCTGACTTACTACTGGAATTTCTACGATGGCAAACCAATCAAAGAAGGAGTTACTGTTCAACATAGTTTTCAAGAAGCGGGAATTTATCCTGTTATGCTTATTGTAGATGATAACAATGGTTTACAAAATTCAAGAGACTCATTGCAAATAATTTTATAAATCAATTCTCCTCCAATAGCAGTGATAGGCAGTGATACAACTATTTGTACAGGTGATATTTTGATTTTGAACGCTTTGGCTTCAAAAGATCCGGCAGGTGATTTGCTAAAATATGATTGGATTTTTGATGACGGACAGACTCTTGAGGGAGTAAGTATTTCAAAAGTCTGGAGAAAATGCGGTGTCTATCAAGTTACATTAAAAGTAACTGATAATTCTGGATTGCCTTGCAATACTTCGTTTGATTCAAAACTCATCACTGTAAAAGAATCTCCATTAGCTTATGCTGGTGTAGATATTACAACCTGTGTTAATACTCCCGTTTATTTTGATGGTACAAAATCTACAGATGTGGATGGTGTTGTTGACGCTTATGATTGGGATTTCGAAGATGGAGAATTTGGATCAGGGGCAAAAGTTGCTCACATTTATAAGAAAGCAGGCAAATATGAAGTTAAACTAATAGTTACAGGCAGTCCTAGTAGTCAATGCGATAATAAGGGATATGATGAACTTTTTGTTAATGTTAAAGAAGGTCCGATGGCAACTTTCTCTGTGAAAGATTCTATTGCAAAAGGTGAAACTCTCTATCTTGATGCATCTGGATCTATGGCTTACGAAGGTTCAATAATCTCTTACGAATGGGACTTCGGAGATGGTTCGAGTTCATTTGGTAAAAGCACTTCTCACGTTTTTGATAAAGCAGGTAATTATACTGTCAGATTAAAAATTAAAACTGATTCAGAAAGTGAATGCAATGAAACCATGGCCTTTAAGAATGTATTTGTAAATGAAAAACCAGTTGCAGTTGCTGGAAATGATATTTCTGTTGCAGCTTTTGAAAGTTTTATTTTAGATGCTTCAAAATCTTTTGATAAAGATGGAAATATTTCTGAATACAGGTGGGATTTCAGTACAGGCGAAACAAAGTATGGGAAAATTATAAATCATTCTTTCTCACAGTCAGGAAAATTCTCTGCAATTTTGACAGTTACAGATAATACAAAAATTTCAAATAATCAAACCAGCGATACTCTTATCATTAATGTGAATGCACCACCAAATTCTTTAATAAAAAGTGTTAATGAAGCTTATGAAAAATCTATCTTAGAATTTGACGGTTCGGGCTCTTATGATCCTGAAAATGATAATATATCGTTTGAATGGTTTATAAATAATCAGAAAATTGAAATTAATAAAAACAAAATAAGTCATAAATTTTTCTTCCCGGGGAAATACACGATAAAACTAATTGTGAAAGATGATTCAGGATACGAATCAAGTTTTTCAATTTACAACAAGTCAATTGAAATAATTGAGCTGCCGAAGATATCAATCGGAAATGATACGATTATTTGTATGGGAGAGCGTCTTGAAATCACACCATTGATTTCATCAAGACTTATTTCAAATCCATATTTAGAATGGAAAGTAAATGGAGAACTAGTTTCTGTCGCAAAGGATTTGAACCATAAATTTTCTAAACCAGGGAATTATATTTTAACCATTGACTTATTTGATAAATATTATTCATCAGAGCCCATATCCTCCGATACTATTTCAGTTTTTGTTAAAAAAGGTGTTCGTAATATAAAGCTGCCAGATGTAGTTGAATTTATTGGTGCAGCAAACGATGGAGTTTTCTTTGATGTAACAGATTTATTCTCTGATATATCAGGATTATCATTCACCTGGGAATTTGGAGATAAAAATGTTGGTTATGGTGCAAAGGTATTTCATATATACTCCAAGCCGGGCGATTATAATGTTACTCTCCAAATTGATGACGGATTAAAATCAAATTGCAGTGTTTCACTTGCTAAATTCAAAGTAACAATTAAAAGCAGGTAGCAAAAAAGAAAATATCTTTTTTTAACAAAGATTTGATTTCTATCTAAAATATTTTGGAAATTTTTTCTTCCAAATTCATTTAATATTTAACATTCAAAATTTATCACCAAACCAAGTTGTTTATTTTGTTTGGAATTTTCACCTCAGAATGGTTTAATTTTGCATTCGTTTTTAACAGAAAGATAAATTATGTCAAAAAATCTTGTAATTGTAGAATCGCCGGCAAAAGCTAAAACAATAGAATCTTATTTAGGGAAAGAGTTTCTTGTAACTTCCTGCTATGGTCACATTCGTGATCTGAGCAAGAAGAATATGGGAATTGATATTGACAAAGGATTTATTCCAACTTATAAAGTACCTGAAGATAAAACGAAAGTAGTTAAAGAATTAAAAAAGCTATCAGAAAAAGCTGAGTATGTTTGGCTTGCTACTGACGAAGACCGCGAAGGAGAAGCTATATCTTGGCATTTGAAAGAAGTTTTAGAACTTCCTGAAAGAAAAATCAAAAGAATTGTTTTTGATGAAATTACAAAAAAAGCAATTCAAGAAGCAGTAGCGAATCCAAGAAAAATAGATTACAATCTTGTTGATGCACAGCAAGCTCGTCGAGTTTTAGATAGAATTGTCGGATTCGAACTTTCTCCAATTTTATGGCGAAAAATTAAAACTAAATTGTCCGCAGGAAGAGTACAATCAGTTGCTGTAAGATTGATTGTTGAACGTGAAAGAGAGATTGATTCGTTTGTTCCTGAATCAAGATTTAAAGTTACTGCACTGTTTATAGTTAATTCGGATAATGGCAGAACTCAGATTCTAAAAGCTGAATTACCAAAGTTTCTTAAAGACGAATCTGATGTTAATCAGTTTCTTTCAAAGTGTAAAGAAGCAAACTTTTTCGTTGACTCAGTTGAGAAGAAACCTTTTAAGCGTTCACCTGCACCACCATTTACAACTTCAACTCTTCAACAGGAAGCAGCAAGAAAACTTCGTTACTCAGTTTCAAAAACAATGCTTATTGCACAGAGATTGTATGAATCCGGTCATATAACTTATATGAGAACCGATTCAGTAAACTTATCCGATTTTGCTTTAGCTTCAGCAGAGGAGACAATAAAAAATGACTTTGGTAAAGAATATTTTCAGCCAAGAAAATTTCAGACAAAATCTGCCAATGCTCAGGAAGCGCACGAAGCAATACGTCCAACTGACTTCTCAAAAGAAACAATAAGTGGCTCAAAAGACGAACAAGCACTTTATCAACTAATTTGGAAACGTGCTATCGCTTCCCAAATGAGTGATGCAGAACTTGAAAGAACTACGATTAATATAAAAATCTCTACCACAGATGAATTTTTTGTCGCAAAAGGAGAAGTAATTTTATTTGATGGTTTCTTAAAAGTCTATCTTGAAAGCAGCGATGAAGAATCAGAAGAGAATGGATTTGAATCTATTTTGCCGCCAGTGAAAAACGGTGATGAATTGGAAATGAAAGAAATAACTGCAACTGAAAGATTCACTCGTCCGCCTGCAAGATACAACGAAGCTACTTTAGTTAAAAAACTTGAGGAGCTTGGAATTGGCAGACCTTCAACTTATGCTCCGACTATCAGCACAATTCAAAAGCGAGGGTATGTTCATAAAGAAGATAGAGATGGTAAAGAAAGAGAATATAAAGTAATTAATCTTGATGCTAAAAGAAAAATTACTAGCTCTATCAAAACAGAAATTTTCGGTGCCGAAAAGTCAAAGTTATTTCCTTCTGATTTAGCGATGCTGGTTACAGATTTTCTTATGAAATATTTCCCTCAGATTATGGATTATCAATTTACTGCAAAAGTTGAAGAAGAGCTCGACGAAATTGCAATTGGTAAATTGAAATATCAACAAATGCTAATGCAATTCTATCCGGAATTCCATCAAAAGGTTGAAGAAACAATTGAAACAAGCGAACGTGTAAGCGGTGAAAGAATTCTTGGAATTGATCCAACGACAAAGAAAACAGTTTCAGTTAGAATGGCTCGCTTCGGTCCTGTTGCTCAGTTGACAAATCCTGATAATCCCGATGAAGCTCCTACTTATGCTGGCTTGCGTAAAGACCAGAAACTTGAATCAATTACTCTCGAAGAAGCTCTCGAATTATTTAAGTTGCCGCGTGTAGTTGGAGAATATCACAACAAAGAAATTGTTGCGGCAATCGGAAGGTTCGGTCCTTATATCAAATTCGATAACAAATTTATCTCAATAAAAAATAAGTTCGATCCTCACACAATCACATTGGACGAAGCAATATCAATTATTGAAGATAAGCTTAAATCCGATGCTGAGAAGTATATCAAAATATTTGAAGAAGATCCGAACTATCAGATTCTTAAAGGCAGATGGGGAGTCTATCTAAAAGCAGGAGAAAAGAATGTCAGACTTCCGAAGGATAAAGATCCCACATCATTCACTTTTGAAGAAGTTGTCAAATTAGCCGACGAATCAACTTCAGGTAAAAAATCTAAAAAAGGAAAGAAGAAAGGAGAGTAAGGATATGATTAAGATTATGAAAATTGCCTTTTTGTATTTGTTGACTTTGTTGGTTTCAAATTCATTTGCACAAAAACTTCCGCTTGAAGAAAATAATTTTCAGTCAGTTACATCTCACAAACAATTATCTGAATTTGTAAAAGAACTTGATAATTTTTCAGATTTATTGAAAACAGAAGAGATAGGAAAATCAGTTGAAGGCAGAGAGATCTTTGTATTAAAATTTTCTAAAGATGAATTCGGAGAAGATGATACAAAACTTCGGATTTTATTTTTCGCTCAACAGCATGGAAATGAACAGTCTGGGAAAGAAGGAGCTTTAATTCTTGCAAAAAGATTGTTAGAAAAAGAGAATAAATTCCTCTTTGATAAAATTGATTTTGCTTTGATTCCACAGGTAAATCCCGATGGTTCTGAAGTTAACAAAAGAAGAAATGCAAATAACGTTGATTTGAACCGAAATCATCTTCTACTCGAAGAACCTGAAGTTCAGGCAGTTCATAATCTTTTCAACAAATATAATTTTGAAGTTACTTTGGATGTTCACGAATACTATCCATATTCTCAGGATTGGAAAGATTTTGGTTTTTACAAAAGAGCTGATGAACAACTTGGAATGATTACCAATCCCAACGTATCTGAAAGAATAAAAAGCTTTCAGAAAGAGAAAGTGTTCCCATTTATTTCTGATTGGCTTCACTCAAGAAAATTTTCTTTTAATGAATATGTAGTTGGAGGTCCACCAAATATCGAACGTTTGAGACACAGCACTGTTGATATAAATGACGGCAGACAAAGTCTTGGAATTCTCAATACACTTTCTTTCATTCTCGAAGGGAAAAACGGAAAAGATAATTTTATAGAAAACATAAAACACAGAGCAGAAGGTCAGGCGGAGGCTATGTTGGCGTTATTGAACTTCTGTTTTAAGTATGCAAATGATATTAAAAATCTGATAGCCCACGAAAGAAAAGAATTATTAAATGATAATTCTCCTGTTGCAGTTCAAATGGATCATTTCAATGATGGAAATAAATTTGTGTTACCAGTTACATCTTATCCGGAGGAAAGAGATACGGTAATTCAAATCGAGAATTATAATCGTTCAATTAAAAAATTATTGGAAGTTCCCCAACCAGATGCTTATCTCGTTCCGAAAGCTTGTAGTCTCTCTGTTGGTTTTTTGAACAATCACAAAATTTATTATCACGATAATACTCCACAGTTAGGTAATCTTCAGATTTATAACATTGAAAAGATTGACACTATTGAAATTGAGGGAGAAAAATTTGGCAATCCGACAGTATCAATTATTGAGAAGAAGATAAACGAAATTGATGCTGAAAAATATTATGTTGTTCCGCTTAATCAGCCAAAGAGAAAAGTAATTGTTTTAGCTTTCGAGCCACAATCAATGCTTGGTTTACGCAATTACGAAAAGTTCAAAAAGCTACTTCAGACGGGAATAAACTATCCGATTTTCAGATTCATTAAAGATTAGGTTTTATTTTTTTCTGAAAGTTCAATGAATTTCTTTCCCAGAAAACATTATCGGAATAGCCCTGAATGGTTTTATCCATCTCAGCTAATTCCAATCGTTTTTCAATTAGACAACAATAATGTTTATCAATCTCTATCGAAAGAAATTTTCTGCCTAATTTTTTAGCAACTACTGCCGAAGTTCCCGAACCAGCAAAAGGATCAAAAACAAAATCATTTTCATCTGAAGAAGCAAGAATAATTCTTGCGAGAAGTTTCTCGGGTTTTTGAGTTGGATGCTCTGTGTTTTCAGGCATTGACCAGAAAGGTACGGTTATATCTGTCCAGATGTTCGATGGATGTGTTAATCTGAAATTACCTTCCGAAGTTGAGAGCCAGTCTTTCGGTTTGCCGTTTTCTCTGTAAGGAGCAAGCACTCGTTTCATCAACTTCACAGAGTTTAGATTAAATTTATATTCGTTTCCAATTGTAAAAAACCAAATATCCTCAGTGTTGTTCTTCCAGTTTTTTGAAGCACCTCTGCCTTTTTCACGCTCCCATACAATTCTGTTTCTAACTTTAAAATATTTTTGACCGACTTTTTCAACAATTGAAGATGAACGATAATCACAACAAATGTAAATTGAAGAATCTGGTTTTAGCAATCGAATCATTTTGCTCAACCACGAATCCATCCATTCTGCATAATTATCTGAATTCATTTCTCTGAAGTGATTTGACTTGAATTTTTTTTCAAGATTGTATGGCGGGTCAATAAAAAGTAAATCAACAAAATTATCTGGGAGAAAATCAATTGCTTCGAATAAATCCTGATTTACTATTTTATCAGCGACATCTTCTACAGAAACTTTTTTATTCAACTTCAGAAGTCTTTTTGAAAACTTTCTGATTTCGGATTGACTGATAGTAATTGTTCTATTTCGTGGAGCTGAAATTTTCACTTTAAATTTAAATTACTTTTTTGCTCTCAGTTTGAAATAAACTTCTTCAGGAGAAAAAATACCCGAGAAAAATCTCTCGTAAATCACTGGCTCTATATTCACAAGAAAATCTAACCACTTCAGAATCGAAAAGTGAGATGTGATAAATTTTTTTTCTATTACTTCGAATTGAGCTCCCGTTTTATAATTTGTTCTGTGAGAAAGTTTCCACTTTTCATAGAATTTTAATTTTTTGTTTTCGATGTATTCATAATTATCGAAAGTTCTGATTGAAAAAGGAATTTTATGATCCGGATCGCCAAAATATTTTGTGTTAAGAAAGAACGGAGCATAAACAATTAGAATTCCCTCCGGCTTTAGTATTCTATAAAGCTCTGTGATAACCTTATTAAAATTATTCAAGTGTTCGAGAACGTGTGAGGCGTAAATTTCATCAAAAGTGTTATCTTCAAACGGATAAGGAAAAGTGTTCATATCGTGAATGACATTTCCACCATAATCTACTACATCGAGATTTACGTAACCGTCTTTGATGTCATAACCACAGCCAATATTTAATTTTTTCATAATTGTTTTACTAAAATTTAGAATTACTGATACATAATTTACTGCTTAGTAAACAAATCTTCAGATGTATTTATTTCAGTTATCAATTTAGTTTCCAACATTTACGAATGAATTTAAATTTATGTTAATTTCGTTTAACTTTGACTTAAACAATTATGTAGTTATTCAATGTCAGAAGAAAATAATATTAACAATGAGATTTATTCAGAGGGAGAAAAGAGTCCTCAAGACGAAAATCCAGATAAAGTAAAATCAAAAGTTTCTCCGATTTTTGCTGCTTTTGTTGGATTGATCGGTGGATTTTTTCTTTATCAAATAGTCGGGGGATTATTAACAATTATAATTTTCGGAATGGATTTAGATAAAGCTTCCGTTAACAGTTTGCGTCTTATGACAATTGCCGGACAACTTTTATTCATTCTTTTACCCGCTTTAATTTTTGCAAAACTTTTTTATGAAAATGTAGATAAAATTATTAGGTTGAGAATTCCATCTTTAACAGAAGTGCTTTTATTTACTCTTGGAATAATTATACTTACTCCCCTGCTTCAAAGTTATCTTTATATACAAAATTATGTAATTGAATTGCTCGCTGAAAAATTTTCACTAATAAATGAAGTGAA
>CAKZLD010000025.1 GCA_937125135.1 uncultured Ignavibacterium sp. | reverse complement strand
TATTCTTTGTTAGCTTCTTTTTCTGAAAATTCTCTCTTGTTGATTTGGAATGAGAAAGCAGAGGTAACTGCATTTGTATCTTCATTAAATTTTATATCAGAAATTCTTGAAATGAAATTTTCGATGTAACTCAGTGCTGAATCAGTGTCTAAGTTTTCCTTTACAAGTTTTTCGTTAAAATCATTACTAAAGCCGATTAAATTTCCAAATTGGGAGAATTTTAATTTAACTTTGTAATAGTTACTCAGCTCAGCTTCGGATGGGTTACCGCTTATTGTAGTACGTTCTTTTTTATCTTCGGTAAAATCAACTTCCCAGAAATATGAAAATTCATTTTCTTTGAGAATCTGATTAACTTCATCAAATTTTAATGAATCTCTCAGGTTGCTTATCAGACTAAAATTTCTCTTTAATGAAATTCTGTAACTGTCGCCAAACTTCTCTTTTGAAATTATCTTATAAATTTGTTTTGACTTCTCTAAAATCTCTTCTCTGCTTGACTTTAAATTGATTCCACCATCAATGTGGTAATTAGGAACAGTAAATTTGATAACAAGGATTGATATGGCGAAAATCGCTATAGAGATGATGAGAAATTTTATTTTTTGCTTCATTGACCAGAAAATTTTTTTATTTAAAAAAGCATTTGAAAAATGATATTTTTGTCTTAGATATACAAATCATTATTTATCGGGCAATTTTGTTATTAAAACTTTTACTCTTTTTTATTTTATTTCTAATATCTGTTTTTTCTCAAGACACATCTTATAGTCTTGCATTCAAGAAAAACCGACCAGTAGAAAGACATCCTTTTTTCTATCGTCCGGACTTATCATATCAGATACTTCAGCAATTCAGATTAATTCAGCAGGCGAATTCAGGTGATCCGATTGCTCAGCATGAATTAGGTTTACGATTGCTTTTCGGAGATGGCATTGCAGCAGATACTCCTTCAGCAGTTAACTGGATTAGAAGAGCCGCTTCACAAAATTTGAATGCAGCTCAATACAATTATGGCTTGATGCTTTTGAATGGAATTGGTGTTGAATGGAATCCTTTTGAAGCTTTTAAATACTTCAAAAATGCTTCTATCAGGAATTTTGCTCCTGCTCAATACATTGTTGGAATTCTATACACAGATAATTTGATTGTCCCTCGGGATTGGAGACAAGCTTATTATTGGATTAACAGATCAAAGTCAAACGGTTACAGTGTTGAAGAGGATATTTTAAATTTATTGGATGCGAGGTTACCGGAATCATTTAAAGATTCTTTAATGAAGAATAAGATTTCATATTCTAATGAAAACTTCAAACCGAGTAATGAAAAAGAATCTCATCAGGAATATTCATCTCAGTCTTTAGATGAATCAATTGGTTTGAGTTTTATTGATTTTGATATTGATGAAAAGAAAAAATCTATCACTGAAGATGAAATAGTAAGAGACCTTTTGATGATTAACCTGATTAAAGATTCTTCAACTATCAGCATTAAATCAGCAAACGATTTCATAAATAATTTTGGCTTAGAAAATTTATTGTCGCTTGCCAACTTTGATATTCCTGAAGTACTCACATTTTTAGGTTACTTACATAAACAAGGTAAATTCTTACCGAAAGATGATTTGAAGGCAACCGAATATTTTATCCTTGCAATAAGATATGATTCGCACAGAGCTCCATTTTTTCTTTTAGATTTAATTCAAAATAAATCTTTCATTCAATCTCTGAAAAGTGAATTAAATAATAATAACACAGCAAAATTTGTGTGGTATGGTTTGGCTCGTTTTGGTTTTATTGATGAAATAATTCTAAAGGATGCATACGAACTACTTAATGAATCAGCAAAAAATCAGCATATAAATTCGATCAATGAACTTGCATTAAATTATTATGTAGGGAATTATCTTAAGAAAGATATTGAAAAAGCAGTTGAGCTTTGGAGGTATGCTGAAAATCTGGGAAGCAAAGAAGCAACTATCAGAATTTTACTTACAAAGATTTTTGATGAGTCTCAGAAAATTGATAAAAACATTATTAACTCAATGTTGAACTTTGAAGAAAATGGTTCAATACTTGCACAGGTAGCATTGGGTTTTTGCTATGAAAAGGGAAGAGGCACGATTGCTAATAAATCACTTGCAGTAAAATACTATCGAAAGGCGGCTCAACGTGGTAATCTTTTCGCTTTTGAAAGATTGAAAAATCTTTATGATAGTATCAGACCAAATTTGTCAGAATTCAGGATTAAATAAAATATGAATTTCAAATCGAAACTTCCGGGTATTGGTACGAGCATTTTCGCAGTAATGACTGAAATGGCAAATCGCTATAATGCAATCAATCTTTCTCAAGGTTTCCCTGATTTCGATGTCAGTCCTGAGTTGATAGATTTGGTTAATCATTATATGAAGAAAGGTTTTAATCAATATGCACCAATGCCCGGAGTTTTTGAATTGCGAAAAAGCATATCTGAAAAAATTTCACAGCTGTATAATCATTACTACAATCCCGAAACTGAAATAACGATAACCGCAGGAGCGACTCAAGCACTTTACACAGCAATCTCTGTTATCGTTAATTCTGGTGATGAAGTTATTATGTTTGAGCCTGTTTATGATTCTTATGCTCCTGCAGTATTGGCTAATGGTGGTAAACCTGATTTTATCAAATTGAAGCAGGATGATTTTTCAATTCCTTGGGATGAAGTTGAAAAAAGAATATCAGAAAGAACAAAAGCAATTATTCTGAACTCACCTCACAACCCAACAGGAAAAATTATTAGTAAGGATGATTTAATTCGTTTGGAAAATCTTCTAAAGAACAGAAATATTTTTCTAATCAGCGATGAAGTATATGAACACATAGTATTTGATTCAAAGAAACATATCAGCATTTGTGAATCAGAAATTTTGTCAAAAAAGAGTTTCGTCATTTCATCTTTCGGTAAAACATTTCACACTACTGGATGGAAAATTGGTTATTGTGCTGCTCCTGAATTTTTAACAAAAGAGTTTAGAAAAATTCATCAGTTTATTGTATTTGCAGTTAATACACCAATTCAATATGCGTATGTGGACTTTCTAAAAAATCCTGATAATTATCTCACTGTCAATGAATTCTATCAGAAAAAGAGAGATTATTTTAGAGATAAGATTTTACAATCAAGATTTAGAATTCTGAATACAGAAGGTACATATTTTCAATTGCTCGATTACTCGGCAATTTCAGACAAAAATGATATAGAATTTTCAGAATATCTAACTAAGGAAATCGGAGTTGCAGTAATTCCTCTTTCTCCATTTTATAACTCCGAATATGATGAAAGAATAATAAGAATTTGTTTTGCGAAGAGAGATGAAATATTAAATAAAGCTTCAGAAAAATTGATTAAAGTTTGATTATGGAAAAGAATTATCAAAAAAGAAAAGCCGCTTACATTTCATTGATTATTGGATTCCTAATGTTTGGCGGTAAAATCACTGCTTATATTGTTACAGGATCTGCTGCAATTTTCTCAGATGCACTTGAATCTATCGTTCACATATTCGCTACTGGAATGGCATTGTTCAGCATATATTTAAGTTCTAAACCTGCTGATGAATCTCATTTTTATGGTCACGGAAATGTTGAATATTTTTCTGCCGGGATTGAGGGAATTTTAATTTTAGTTGCTGCATTGACCATTATGTATGAAAGTATTGATGCTTTGATCAACGGGATTGAGATTCAAAAATTAAATGTGGGAATAATAATAATATCGGGGGCAGGATTAATAAATCTTATTCTTGGCTTATATTTAATTAGAATCGGTAAAAAGACGGATTCTCTCACTCTTGTTGCAGACGGCAAACACGTGTTGACAGATTCAATAACAAGTATTGGAGTGATTGTCGCTTTGGTTATAGTTTTAATTACTGATATCAGAGAATTCGACCCAATTCTGGCGATGATTATTGCCGCAAATATTCTTATTACAGGATTTAAACTTATTAAAGAATCAGTCTCTGGTCTAATGAATGAAACTGATAAAAAAACCTTGGAATTGATTACTGATTTTATTATAAAATCAAAAAGAAATTACTGGATAGATGTGCATCAACTGAGATTTTGGAAATCAGCTAATAAATTATTTTTGGACTTTCATCTGGTACTTCCATTTTATTTTTCTATTAAACAGTCTCATCAGGAAGAAGAATATATTACCAAAATATTGAAGGAAATCTTTCCTGAATCTGAGTTGAAGATTCATTTTGATTATTGTTGGGATGATTTATGCTCTTATTGCCTAACCGAGAATTGCGGTTACCGTAAATCGCAATTTCAAAA
>CAKZLD010000024.1 GCA_937125135.1 uncultured Ignavibacterium sp. | reverse complement strand
GCCATTCTTACATCGTCAAACCATTTCTGAGATGGTTGAAAGCCATATTCAGATTTGAAATAATCCATTGGTGGGAACTCGAATGTCCACATCTTACCGGTATCGAATTTCCCGGCTTTAATTGTATCCAGCCCCAGCCAATCATTGCTCTGAGCTAAAATATTAGTAGATGTAAATGATACAATGATTAAGAGGGCAAGAAAATGACTTTGAATTTTTACCCAAATTTTTGAAACCATATATTCACCCTTGTGTTTATTTAATGATGTTAAAATATAACGTTAAAATACAAAATTTTCTTGAAGCATTAATTAAAATTTTGATAGATGGTTATAAGAAATGCATCATCACCGGAATAATTTTTTCAATTCAGCAGAAGTTCTGATACTTTTTTGAAAATTAAATGTAAGAATCCGGCTGATATAATGGCTCTATTTCCCACTCATCTTCAATAGTTCCAAAGCAATGAGAACATTTCGGAACAGTGAAAATTACTTTTTCTTCTTGTGGAGAAATACGAATCAAATTCAAAATTGTTTTACAACTTGAACATTGCACAATGTGTGAACTCAAAGATTTTCTGCTACATTCTGGACAAATGAAACCTAATTCGCCGGGATTCTCTTCCGGATGAACCAGAAAAATAGAATTACACTTTGAATTATTACATTTTGCGAAATGCCATTTTACTGTATCAGTAGAAGCGATATTAACTCCAAATTTTTGTTGCGAATCTATATTTTTAACGAATAAAAGTCTAATCAAAAATAATTCACTGAAAAAATATTTCAGTAAATTTCGAGCAAAACTTATAATCTTTTTTTTAAGAAGCAAAACCATTTTTTTCACTCTAATTTATATAGGAGTATTTATGCAAAAACTTGAGTCATTTAAAGCTTACGATATAAGAGGAAAAGTTCCATCAGACTTAAACAAAGATTTAGCTTATAAAGTTGGCAGAGCATATTCAAAACTAATCGGCGCAAAAAAAATTGTAATAGGTCATGATGTCAGAGAATCTTCTGAAGAAATAAGTTCAGCACTTGCAAACGGACTTATGGACAGCGGAGTAGATGTAATTGATATTGGCTTGTGCGGAACAGAAATGATTTATTTTTCAACCCCATTTCTTAATGCCGATGGTGGAATTATGATCACTGCAAGTCATAATCCTCCTGAATATAATGGAATGAAATTCGTTAAAAGAGATTCTGTTCCTGTTGGCTACTCTTCTGGTTTAAATGAAGTTGAGCAGATGATATTAAAAGATAATTTTGAACCAATTGCTTCGGTAAAAGGAAGTTACATCAAAGTTGACGTAATGAATGATTTTGTAAATAATCTGAAAAAATTTTATGACCCGTCAAAAATTAAACCTTTCAAAGTTGTTGTTAATGCTGGTAATGGCTGTGCCGGACTTGCTCTCGATGCATTAGAACCAAATCTTCCAATTCAGATGATAAAAATTTTTAATGAACCAGATTCAAAATTTCCAAATGGCGTTCCGAATCCATTGTTAATTGAAAATCGTCAACCAACTATTGATGCAATAAAAAACAACAACGCAGAATTGGGTGTTGCATGGGATGGTGATTATGATAGATGTTTTTTCTTCGATGAAAATGGAAATTTTATTGAAGGATATTACATCGTTGGTTTACTTGCAAAATCAATTTTAATAAATAATCCAGGAGAAAATATCGTTCACGATCCAAGACTTGTTTGGAACACACTTGATATTGTGGAAAAATATAACGGAGTTGCTGTTCAGTCTGTAAGCGGACACGCATTCATAAAAGAAAAAATGCGACAAGTAAATTCAATATATGGCGGTGAAATGTCTGCACATCATTACTTCAGAGATAACGCTTATTCAGATAGCGGAATGATTCCTTTTCTACTTATTCTACAATTGATGTCTGAAGAAAACAAAAAACTGAGTGAACTTGTTGGTGAAATGATTGCGGCTTACCCTTGCTCCGGAGAAATCAACTCAACGATCGAAAATCCTAAAGCAAAACTTGAGGAGATTGAAAAAATTTATTCCGATGGAAAGATTGATAAGACAGACGGACTTAGTGTTGAATATGAAAATTGGAGGTTCAACTTAAGGATGTCGAACACCGAACCAATCATCAGATTAAATGTCGAAGCCAGAGCTGATGAAAATTTAATGAAGCAAAAGACTGAGGAGCTTTTGAAACTAATCAGAAGCTGAGAAACTATTAATCCATATCATTTGTTTGACCAACAGATAAATCATTATTAGGGAAATGAGTATAGAAATTCTGTTGGCAAATTTTCTGGTTTTATTTCATGCGATAATTGTTGGAATAACAGTCGCTGGTGCCATTGCTATCTTCTCTAGCAGATTCAGGAAATTTCATAAGAAAGATTACTTCGCAATTACATTTTTTATTTTCTCATTCGGACAAATTGTTTCTCTGATATTTACCGGCGGCTGTATTTTTACCGATTGGGAGAGACAATTAAGATTAAGCGCAGATCACAACACTAACTACTCGCAAACATTTCTGCAACAATATCTTCCTTTTTTATCTGAATGGTTTATTGAGTCAGTACCAATTTTAACCTTGGCTTCCGTAATTGGTGCACCCACTCAGATTTATCTAACCTTTAATAGAAGAAAATCAAAAGATACTAACTATGATAATAGATAAAGAAAACATTCTGCAATTTGAAAAACTGTATCGCGCCAACTTTGTCAACTCGCTTTCAGGATTTAAAAGTGCAAATCTAATTGGGACAATTTCTAAAGAAAGTAAAACCAATCTGGCTGTTTTCAGCTCAGTAATTCACGTTGGAGCAAACCCGCCATTGGTCGGAATGTTGGTTCGTCCTGCATCTGTTCCGAGGCATACTTATACTAACATAAAAGAAACCGGGTGTTTTACAATAAACCACATAAATCAAGAGATTTACAAACAAGCACATCAAACATCTGCAAGATATGATGAACATACTTCTGAGTTTGAGGCTTGTGGTTTAACGCCTGAATTTACTTCAACATTAAAAGCCCCTTATGTGAGGGAATCAAAAATTAAAATTGGCTGCCGTTTTGTTGAAGAACATAAAATTCAAGTAAACGATACAACTTTTTTAGTTGGTGAAATTCTTGAAGTAATTGTTCCGGAAGATGTTCTGCTGAGTGATGGTTATGTTGATATCGAAAAAGCCGAAACCATTGCGATTAGCTCGCTCGATGCTTATCACGCAACAAAGAGAATTGCGAGATTGTCCTATGCAAAACCCGGGATTGAACCAAAAGAGATATAAAGTAATAGCACACAGATAACACTGATTTTGCAGATTATCACAGATTAGTATCAAATACTTTTTACCTCTTCATCCATTCTTCAATTTTTCTGGGCAGAATAATTGTACCCAAACCATCTTCACCGCCAACTTCACAACCTCTTCCTTTAATAAATTCAAACACTGTAATTGCAGCTACAGATGCATCTAGCATATCCTTTACTCCTTCAGAAAAATCATTTAAACACAATTCAAACTTAACATTTTCTTTAGCAAGCATTTTGTAAGAGGCAGAAGGAAAAACTTCATAAACAAAAGGAAAATCTTTAAGTGATTCAAAAATGGAATAACCAAGCTTCATCCAGTCCGTTGATTCTTCAAATGTTCTTGTCCATTGTGGATTTGCAATGTTGTATGATTTGATAATAACCTCACACTCTCTTCCAAATCTTTTAACTTTATCATCAATCCATTTATTTGTTTTTTTATCAAAACTTCTTTTTCTAAAATTTTTTATTGGCATTCGTGGAGAGTCAATTCCAATTGCAGCTTTCCGAGGATCATTATCTGTTAGTTCAGAAAATAATTTTTTGAATGATTGAGAAATGTTTTCTTCAATCCAACCGCTTGAAATATATTTTTTATTTTTATCGAGAATGTAATAACAGCAACCGCGATTTAACTGAACATCAATTCCTGCAAACAGACTTATCATTTGCTTTCATATTCATCAATTTTAGAACGGATAATTTCTGCACTTTTTTTCAAAAGCATTTTTTCTTTCACATTGAGTTTAATTGGAAGGACTCCTAGATCACCTTCTCCACCGATTAGATGAGGCAAAGACAATGTGACATTTTTTACTCCTTCAACATCATCTTTCAATGCACTGATAGTTAATACAGCTCTATTATCACGATTGATGACTTCAACAAGTTTTGCAATGGCACCTGCCACTCCATAGTAAGTTGAACCTTTGCCTTCAATAATTTTGTAAGCAGCATTCCGAACACCATCATCAATTTTATTTTTTATATCATCATTGAAATCAATATTTCTGTGCGTTATAAAATCTTCAAGCGGTACTCCGCCAATATCAACATTAGACCAGCAAAGAACTTCTGAATCTCCGTGCTCACCAAGAACATAAGCGTGAACGTGTTGAGGGTCAACACCTATGTGTAATCCAAGCAATGTTCTGAATCGTGCAGTATCGAGTGTTGTTCCGCTGCCGATAATCCTCGTTGAAGGAATGCCAAATTCTTTTGCAATATCAATACAAATGTGAGTAATTATATCAACGGGATTTGTTGCAACTAAAAAAATAATGTTCGGATTCACTTCTGCTGTATGAGAAATAATGTCGCGCATTATTGAAGCATTTTTTTCCATCAGCATCAGTCTTGTTTCACCCGGCTTTTGATTTGCGCCTGCAGCAATTACTACAATTTTTGCATCCTTCAAATCAGAATAATTTCCTGCAAAAACATCAGTTGCAGAGGCAAATGGAACAGCGTGCATTATATCCTGAGCTTCTGCAACTGCTCGTTTGGGATTTGCATCTATTAATACAATATCACTTGCAGCTTTGCGCATCATAATTGCGTAAGCTGAAGTTGCCCCGACCATTCCACTTCCGATGATTCCTACTTTCATATTACCTCCAAATAAATTTAATCTGTTTTCCTTTGTTTATACTCTGTGGCTCAGGGTGTAACTTAATTTTTATTTTCCTGAAAAACATCAAGAAGAACTGAAAAACCACAGATAGAATTTAAGCTAAAACCTTATCAACAAACGACAAGTATTCTTCAACTTTGTTCCACAATTTTTCTTCTTCATCGGGATCATTGAACTTGCATTTCTCTTCTTTTCTCTGATTGAAGAATCCACCATTGCTACCATTTATCTTATCAGATGATGCAAGCCAAACGATTGTATCAGCACCTTCTTCAATTGTTCTTCCTTCAATCAGTGCAAAAACTTTCAGCAGAAATTTACCAAAAATATTCTGCTCTCTAAATAATTCAGTTGATGGGACAAATCCCGGAGTCATTGAATAAACCGAAACACCATCATTCTGAAGTCTTCTTGCCCATTCGCGTGTGAGCATTCTGTTTGCTTGTTTGGTTTGTTTGTACGCAAGTGTTTCATTGTAATTTCTTTTTTCGAAGTTGATATCATCAATATCAAGTCCGCCTGCAAAATGTGACGCAACATTTATGATTCTTGATGGTGCAGCATTTTTAAGTTCATCAAGCAGTAGATTAGTTAAAAACTGATGGCCAAGAACATTAACTGTAAATGTGTATTCAACTCCAATTTCACTCAACTTTTTGGTCTTTGTCCAAAGTCCGGCATTATTAATCAGAACATCGAGTTTATTTTCATTCTGTTTGAAATCATCAGCAAACTTTTGAATAGAATCCATCGAAGCAAGATCGAGATGTTTTACGAATACATTCTGATTACCTGTTTCTTCTATTATTTCTTCTCTAACCTGATTTGCTGAATCAATTGATCGGCAAGCCATATAAACTTTAGCTCCAAGTTTTGCGATTTGTTTTGCGGCTTCTTTTCCGATTCCTTTATTTGCACCTGTTATTATTACTGTTTTATCTTTCATTTTTATCCTCAGTTTCTTAAAATTTTTTTATTCAATAACATCAAAGATGGGTAAAACGTTCCTCGGATTGAATGGTGTTTTTATCATTTAATAAAAATAAAATAATGTTGTTGATCCACCACTGCTGATTGCCTTACCATAAAAAGATTATTTTATAATAAATCTGGAAGGGTAATTTGTCCCGATTTATGGAAAGACTTTACCCTTTTCAATGCAATTGCATCTCGGGTTGAATAAAAAGAGAATTATATTTCTTTTGTAAAAGATTTCAAAATTGGTAGTAAGCAGTAAATTGCAAGTGCTGGTGCTTCGTCCATATTTGTACACAAGAATTTTGAAATCAAATTTTCTCTGCTATTATTAAAACCTTTAAAGACCAATTCTTGACTTAAATGATTTTTATTCTATGAGATATTAATACAAAATTGTATGCATAAATAAATTTCTGAGTAAATTTATATCGTAAAAAAAATTTTTATCAATAAACAGTCGTTAAAAAACGTAAGAAATTAGTTAAACTAAACAAGACTAATTTCCATTTAAAGAAAACTTATAAATTATTTAAGGAGATAAAAATGAAAAGAATTACCGTAGCAAAAGGTGATGGTATCGGACCTGAAATAATGGACGCTACTCTTAAAATTATTCTTGCTGCCGGCGCACAAATAGAGATTGATGAAATTGAAGTTGGAGAAAAAGTTTATCTCGCAGGAAATACTTCGGGAATTGCAAAGGAATCGTGGGATATAATTAGAAAGAATAAAGTTTTTCTGAAAGCACCAATTACAACTCCTCAAGGCGGAGGTTACAAAAGTCTGAATGTTACAACAAGAAAGTTTCTCGGCTTGTATGCGAATGTAAGACCATGTATAAGTTTACATCCTTATGTTAAAACAAAACATCCGAATATGGATGTGGTTATAGTACGAGAAAATGAAGAAGATCTTTATGC
>CAKZLD010000023.1 GCA_937125135.1 uncultured Ignavibacterium sp. | reverse complement strand
GCTTATCTTTAATTTGATTGAAATGATTTCCAATCAAAATGCCAAGGGAAACATAAATCTCATTTTTATCCTGCCTATAAAATTTTATCAATGGATAGATGATAAAAATTCCAATCAAACCAGAGAAGATTAAAAGGATCAAGACAAAAAGAACAAAGCGAAATTCACTATCAAGAGTAAAAATAAATTCTATTAAAGAAATAATGAAGAAAAAAAGAGTAAACCAGAGTAATGTTTTAAGAAATCCTTCAAATACATTAATAAGTGTTAACTGCTTTTTAAGTCTATCTAACTTATTGAAAAAATTTTTCAGTCTTTGTTCGCTCATAATTTCATCAGGTTTTTCAATTTTAATGTGTCAATGCATATACGACAATATTTGTTCCCATTTTCAATGCGAGTTCACGAATTTCAGGAGGATCGTTATAAACATCAGCCTCTACCCAACCATCTCCCAAATTACTTTCATAAGTATAAAAAACGCACAACCTTCCATTGAGAAAATAACCAAATCCCTGAGGCGGTTTTTTATCATGTTCATGGATTTTTGGTAATCCACGATCAAACTTGAAATACGAATTATAAATAGGATGATTAAACGGGATTTCCTGCAATTGTTGATCGGGAAAAACTTTTTTCATCTCACGACGAAATGCTTGATCCATTCCATAGTCATCATCAGCGTAAAGAAATCCACCATTCTCCAGATACTTTCTCAATCTTTTTGCTTCAGCTTCGGTGAAAGAAATATTGCCGTGACCTGTCATAAATAAAATCGGATAATTAAAAATTTTATCTGAATTAATATCAACAAAAACATATTCAGGTTTTGTTTTAATTCCGGTTACATTCTGAACATACTTTAAAAGATTGACTTCTCCTGATGGATCATTGTACCAATCACCACCACCACTATATTTAAGTCGAGCGATCTGTATTTCGTGCTGTGAGTAACCTGAAACAAAATAACAAAAGATAATTCCAATCATTAAAATTTTCTTTTTCATACTAACAATATATTTGAGTACTTCATTATTATCAAATGCCTTAACAATTTATTAACCTTTGAGATTAATCGAGCAGCAAAGATTTTTCTATTTTCAATTTATTTACAAATAAAAAAACCGTTACCTTTAAGATTATTTATATTTACATTAAATTAGATTCAAGATGCTTCAAGATAGTGAACGAATAGTTAAACCACCGATAGAAAATCTGGATGAAGAATTCAGAAAAGAAGCCCTTCCACATATGGATGCTCTCTATAACTTTGCTCTCCAGTTAACACAAAATTCGGATGATGCTGCCGATCTACTTCAGGAAACCTACATAAAAGCCTATCGTTTCTGGGATAAATTTGAGAAAGGAACTAATTGCAAAGCGTGGTTGTTTCGAATAATGAAAAACTCTTTTATCAATTTTTACCGAAAGAACATTAAATCACCTGAAAAATTAGATTATGATGAAATTGAAGAAATTTATGAAACAATCAAATCAAATGAACAAAATCCACACAATCTTGATAGAGAAATTTACGAAAATGTTTTTGATGATGAGATAATGACAGCAATTAAATCTTTACCAGAAGAATTTAGAACAGTCCTGTTGATGTGTGATGTGGAAGGTATGTCATACGAAGAAATAGCCGACTTTATGGATATTCCAATTGGAACAGTCAGGTCAAGAATTCACCGGGCAAGAAAACTTCTTGCTGTTAAACTTTATGATTATGCTAAGTCACGCGGCTACAATGTTGATGAAATAGGTAAAGAATAATGGATTGCAAAGAATTCCAGGAATATATTTCCGCACTCGTTGATAATCAGATTGATGATATAAAAAGAAAAGAAGCTGAAGAACATCTCAGCAGATGTGCTTTGTGTTTTTTTGATTACAAAATCGAAAATCTTGTTAAAAAAATAGTAAGCTTTAAATTTCATAAATCACCTTGCCCTGAAGTCTTAAAAAATCAAATCATTTTCAGTCTGGTTTCAAAAAGAAGTTTTTCCGAACAACTTCTCGGGTATATTAAACTTTTATTAGCCAACAAATATTTGAAGACTTCACTTGCAATTGGAGTTTTACTGATTGCAGCCATTCTTCTAATAAAACCTTCTGAGAATGGAAATGAGAAATATTATTCTGAGCTGGCAACTGTCATATATCAAAACTGCAAAGAATTGAAAAATCATAACTATCCGGAGAAAACAATTTTCACTACAAATCCAGTGATTGTTCAGAATTTCATTTCAGCAAATGGAATTTCAAATCCAAAAATGCCAAAAACCGATTGGGTGGTGCTTGCCGCTGGAATTGAAAATTACGATGAATATTATGCTGCCCACTTACTTTTCAAATGTGAGGAAGATACTGTTTATATGATGGAATGCGATGTTGATAAGCTCTATAAATCAGGTTATCTACACTTCTTCAAAGAAATTCATAACGACCTTGAAAAACAAAAATTCGTGAAAATTGATTACAATGATTTTTCCATTGTTTTCAGATTAGAAGATAATGTTTTGATGGCTTTTTCAATAAATTCTAATAATCAACATGCATTTGAAGAATTGATAGCTTCACTTGATTGATTTTTTCTTCTCTTCAAAAATTCTGTCATCAATCCCCTTATTCACAGAGTAATTACTATACTGAAGAGTAATCCTGCCTTCTTTACTTGAATTAGAATTTTCTTTTTGTTCTTTTTCAGTTCTTCTCATTCTCGGGAAACGAATTTTACTCGCTTCAAAAGTTGCAACCAGTTTTTCTGGCAACCAGTATTTATTATCAATTAGTTTATAGAAAAATTCTATTTCGACTTTACCAATCCTTGAACCAATTACATTTGTCTTTCGGATTGTAAAGTTTTTTGAATTCACCCACAGAGTAACTACTTCCTCAACTTCCGGATTATTTGAAATTAATTTTATTATATAATGATTGACATCATCAATTTTAGTTTCACCAATGACTAAACTTGAAAAATCCTTTTCATATAAAATTTCAGGATCAAACCTGATGCTCTGCTTTGGAATTATCATAAAGTTATCTGATTCAATTTTCATCTTATTCGGTTTCTTGAAATAAACTTTTGCTTTAAGTTCTGGTATCACTGCATCAGGGAAATCGACTTTACCATTGATATCAACAGTATAATCGTTTATCAAATCAAAATTGGATTTAATCTTCTCAATTATTTTATCAGCACTTTTATCCTGAGCAAAACTGAGATTTATTAAAATCAGAATCAGATTAATTAAAAATTTCATATCACACCTAAGTTAAAATATCTTTCTTTCTAAAACTTAAAAGAGTTATTGAAAAGAATAAAAGAATGTGAGCTAATAATATGGAAAGTGATTTAATTATCTCACTCCAATCAATAGGATAATCAAATGCTTCAAGCCAGACGGTCATATATTTTGTAAAAAGATAAGGAGAAATTTTTTCAAACAATTCAAAAGGTAATTCACCAATTATCAGAAAAATTACTATAACAGCCATCGTTCCGACTATTGGACCAATTGAATTGTTAACGAGTGAAGAAAATAAAGCAGCCAGACTAACCACAACACACATTGAAATAAAAGAAGAAAAATAAGCAATTAAAAATCTCCAGATTATTTCAGATGATGGAATGACAACAATTTTTTCAAGTGGAACAATTAAATCTCCAGTCCCAAGAAAATAAATTGATGGTAATGTTGAAAGCAATGCAAAAAATATCAAGAAGACTAAAGTATAAATGAAGCCAGCAAGATATTTAGTAATTACAACCAATTCTCGACTGATAGGTCTTGTTAGAAACATTCGATAAGTGCCTGCTGTTCCTTCACCAGCAAAAAGATCTCCAGCTACTAAAGAAATAAAGAAAGGAATATGAATTATCATTGCTTGAATGGTGATAAAAGCAACATACCAGCCATTCAATAAATTACCGACAATCAAAAACTGGTCACCAAGATTTCTTTCAAGTATTCTTTGATAATGATTTCCACCTTGACTGACACCATAAATTAAAATTGGTATGAAAACACCAAAAGCTAAAAATCCAATGTATGTTCTCCATTTCTTGAAAATTTTATAAAGCTCAATCGAAAGCAAAGTGAAAATCATTTTTGTCCCTGAGTTATTTCGAGGAAAAATTCTTCAAGCGATCTTTTCGGATAGAAGGCATAAACTTCGATTTCGTTTTGAACAAAAATTTTATTCAGTTGACTTGCTGAAATTTTTTGTGTAGAAATCTCTAAATCACTTCCGTTTATTCTAAAATCTTTATTCATTTCTAAATTTAAACTAATCAAAATGTCTTTAGCTTTTTCAAGATTTGATAAATTAAAATTGTATGTTGTTCGTTCTCTATCGAGAAGTTCTTTTACATAACCTTCAACTATTTTTTTGCCTTTATTGATTATTATCATTCGATTTGCAATTAATTCCACTTCATAAAGTAAATGGGAAGAAATAAAAATTGTCTTACCTTTTTCTTTCGAAAGTGATAAAACAAGTTGTCGTATTTCCTTCATACCTTGTGGATCAAGACCAGTTGTAGGTTCATCTAAAATTATCAAATCAGGATTATGAAGAAGTGCTTGAGCAATTCCAAGTCTTTGCTTCATCCCGTGAGAAAAAGTTTTGACTTTACTATTCCATCGATTAGAAAGACCAACGAATTCCAGAATTTCCATAATTTGATTTTTAGCAGGAGTAATTCCGTACAAACGCCCGAGAATTTCAAGATTTTTGTAAGCCGTTAGATAAAGATAAAAATCTGGACTTTCGACAATTGCTCCTACTCTTCTTAAAACAGATTTTGAATTTGGTTTTAGCTGTTCATTAAAAAGATAAACCTCACCAGAATCGGGATAAATCAGAGAAGTGAGCATTCTAATTGTTGTACTTTTACCAGCACCATTTGGTCCTAAAAATCCAAAGACATCCCCTTTGTAAACGACAAGATTAAGATTATCAACAGCAATAATGTTTTTGAATTTCTTCGTTAGATTTTTTGTTTCTAAAACTATTTCCATTATGTATAATTTTTCTTCAAAGGTAAAAAATTTTTTAGTTTAAGCTAAATATTATAAACTAAATCTAATTGAAAGCTGTTATTTTCATTGATAAGAATAAAGAGATTTATTTTCTGTAATTAAATAAAATTGAGAAGAACAAAAAATTTCTTATTCATTTTATTTTTAACTTTGTAACGAAAAAGCGATAAATTGAGGAGAAAAAATGAGCGAACTAATTGACCAAATAAAAGAAAAAGCAAAGCAAAGAAGAAAAACAATTGTTCTACCTGAAGCACACGATGAACGTGTAATTCAAGCCGCTGAAAAATTAACTAAAGATAATATTTGCTCTACTATACTTCTTGGCAATGAAAACAAAATTCGAGAAGATGCTAAGAAATTAAATGTTGATTTAACCGGAATTAGAATAATTGACCCATTAAAATCAGACAAGCTTACGGATTTCACTAATATTTATTTCAATTTAAGGAAAACAAAAGGAGTGGATTTCGAAAAAGCAAAGGAAACAATGAAAAATAATTTGTTCTTTGGTGCAATGAT
>CAKZLD010000022.1 GCA_937125135.1 uncultured Ignavibacterium sp. | reverse complement strand
GGTTGGAGACTTCCTGAAAATGATACCTTAACATTCAATCGCCCGGCTTTTGTAAAAATGAATAGAAGTCAGGTTGGTATTTATGCAGCTGTTATGGCTCTGGCGAACAGAATCTGGAAAAGCAGATTTTATGATAATGAATTTGCAGAAAAATGTCTAAAATCAGGTATAAAAATTTTTGAAATGCGTGATAAAATTTCAGATTTCAAAGATCAAGAGAAATATTATACTGATTCAAATTATGTTGGGAAATTAGCTTTAGGTGCAATTGAGCTTTACAATTCAACAAAAAGTCCTAAGTATATGAAATTAGCAATTGAATACGGAAGAAAAACTGAACCGGATTACTGGTGGAGTTGGGGAGATTTCAATTCGCTTGCTTTTTATAAACTAAGCTCTATTGATTCAAACTATATAAGTTTATTAAGAAAAAATTTGAAGCATTTTGCAAAAAACTCAGAAGAAAATTTTTTCAATGAACCATTAAATTATAGTTGGGGCACTACCACTACATTTTTAGGAGTAGCAATTCAATCTATTCTATATAATAGACTAACAAAGGATAATAGATTTGACAAATTAGCATTTATTTCAAGGGATTTTATTCTAGGAAACAATCCTTGGGGAATTAGTTTTATTTATGGAGTGGGACACAATTTTCCAAAACAAACTCATTCTCAGATAGCTTTCTTTAACAAAGGGTATTTACCTGGTGCACTAATTGGAGGTCCTGCTCCCAAAAGTTTGTTTGAAGGAAGAAGTATTGAATTGAAAAAATCCAACAGGAAATTTGATTATAAAGATGTAATTTATTTTGATTCTTATGATAATTACATAAACAATGAGCCAACAATCTCAGGAAATGCAACTGCTTTATTCGTATATGGTTATTACAGTTCATTTGAAAATTGAAAATTGTATTATATTGAGCCAAAAACTTTTTAACTGTTTCAAAATGATGCAGGCTCTTCGTTGAAATATTGAAAGATTACAAAAAAACGAAACTTTTCTTGGTACAATGATTGCAGAATGACAAAAAAAAGTGGAAAAACAAAATGAAACGATCAGTCAGACTTATTAATTCTGGGATACAATTAGTGGACAACACCTGGGGAGGTTTCTATAAAGGTGGTACCTATTTATTAGTGGGTGAAAGAAAAACAGGAAAAACCCTCATTAGTATTCAATATGCAGTGGAAGCTGCTAAACAGAAGGGCACTTGTTTGTTTTTCACAAATTCTCGCCCAAAAGACGTAATAATTCAGGCAGCTTCGATTGACGTTGATTTAGAAGATTATATAAATCAAAATAAAATCATTATTGTTCGAGTTGCTCCACCAACTGACGTTTATGGATTTTCTGACAGGGATAATCTTTTGAGTGAATATCTAACAGATATTGAAAATTTAGTTAATCAATACAGTCCTACAAGATTAGTTTTTGACGAAATCACTCCTTACATTGATTATGAAGATACAAGCAAACTGAAAAGTGTTTTCACATCAACTTTCGAAGGAATCGAGGATAGAGGAATTACTAGTTTATTGGTTTTAAGAGAACCTGCTTCTATGGAAGCTCAATTGATTTTTAATGTTCTGGGTTCTTTTGCTACCGGAGTAATTCAGCTCTATAAATCAACTGACGAAGCTGGAATTGTCAGAGGCGGAGTTATTGATATTCAACCTAACGTCGGACATAGTGAAGGAAGATTTAAAGCGAATTATACCATCGAACCATATAAAGGAGTTATAACTCACTTTAAACTCCCAAAATCTAAAGATGCTGAGTCGAATAAATTATCAAGTTTGAAAAAGAGTAACGGCTTTTCATCCTTATCAGAAATTAATCAGAAAGATGTGATTGAAGAATTATCTAATGTTTATTCGATTGATGAATTTAAGTTGATGGTGAATAACCACATTGCTATGAATCGCACTACAGGTCAAACATTTTCCTTGATATCTTTCAGATTAGTTGATAATGAATTTAAGCAATCTTCTTTAACAACAAATCAATTGAAAAATGTTATAAAAATTTCTGTTGAGAGAAAAGATAAGATTTGTGTTATAAACAACGCTATTTTAATTTTGTTTTTAAAGGAGGATGTAAAGTTATTGAACAATCTTCTCGCAAAAATCAAATCTAATTTACCTTCAGATGATCCTGATGAAAGAACTCTGATGGCAAATGACGTTGTATTCAGAATACTTACAATTAATGACTCTTTCAAGGATGCAGATGATATGATCGCAGATGTTACATCTTCTGAAGAAGTATTTAAAAGTTTAATTTCAAAAAACTAATTTTAATCAATACTAAGAGAATTTGGGATGGCTGAGGAATCAAAAGATCTTAGAAAAGAAATCAGAGTATTTCCTTTTCCAAAAGGAGAAGGCAAGGAAAACAATTCCTCTGAAAAATATTTACGAAGAATAATAATAAGTGGGACTTTATCCATAATTCTCATTTTAGTTATCTATTTTACTTTGCCATTAACAATTCTTAGCATTTCTTCTTTAATTGAATATAGTGTTATGGTTGCATTATTGATGTTTATGCTTGTGCTTCTGATAAGGTATTTCTCATTGCTCATTCTTTCATACTTAAATAATAATGAATATACTTTTATAAATCCACCTGAAATAAATCCTTTTGTTTCAATAATAGTTCCTATTTATAACGAAGATAAAGTTCTTAAAGATTCTGTCGAATCTTTATTGAATTTGGATTACGACAATTTTGAAATCATTATGATTAATGATGGTTCAACAGATAATACCAGAGAAGTAGCTGAAAGTTTAGTGGGTATTCAAAGAGGTAAATACTCTGATGTTAAAGTTACTTTGATAAATAAACAAAACGCTGGAAAAGCAATTGCACTTAATACAGGAATAGCAGTCTCTCAAGCTGACTTCGTTTTATGTATGGATTCAGATTCAAAACTTTCTCCGAATACTCTCAAAGTTGCAATGAGACATTTCAATGATCCGAAAGTAGGGGCTGTTGCTGGTAATGTTAAAGTATTAAACAGAAAAAAGTTTTTAACCGATCTTCAGGCTTTGGAATATATTGAGGGTTTGAATATGGCTCGAGCAGCTCAAAGTTATATTAGACTAGTGAATATTATCCCAGGTCCGATCGGAGTTTTCAGAAAGAAAGCTTTACAAAGTGCGGGTTTTTACTCAGATGATACTTTTGCTGAAGATGCAGATCTTACTCTTAAAATTATGGCTGCTGGTTGGAAAGTTTATTACGAACCATTGGCAATTTCATATACGCAAGCGCCCTCAACATTACAACAGCTTATTAAACAGAGATATCGATGGACACGCGGCATATTGCAATCGATTCGTAAGCATAAGAAATTAATTTTCAGTTCAAAAAGTCCCTCTATTGGTTACACATTCATAATTCTATTTATGATATATGAGGCTTTGATTTGGCCAGTAATGAATATAGCAACGAATATGTTTTTCATTTTTGCCGCAATCTACTTTGGTATTTCTAGTTTATTATTTTATTGGTGGGCAGGTTTAGCAATACTCGATTTAGTAGCCGCTCTTTATTGTATCGCTGTGGAGAAAGAAGAATTCAGATTGATTTGGTATGCAATTATTTACCGAATGGTTTTTATTTTGATAATTGATATCAGCAAAGCAATGTCCACAATTGAAGAATTTCTTGGTATCAAAATGACCTGGGGAAAATTAGAAAGACAAGCAAATTTAACAGCTTAATAAGGAGTAGAAATGGAACTAATACCTATTTTATCAATGATTATTCTGGTTGCAACTATATCTACTTTTATACTTGCAATTGGCTCATATGTTTTATATAAAGTAAGAGAAAGAAAAGCTCAGGTTTCTGCTGCTCCAAGACCGGCAGTTTATCAGGCTGAAGTAATTAGTCCGGTAGCTTTATCGGGAGAAATCCAAACTGCACAATTTCAACCCTATACCGATGTCAGACCAGTACAGATGCAAGAAACCTACTCACCCAGTGCTGAACATCAGTTTGCGCAAGAACCAGCTCCATCTGTTTACAATCCTCAACCACGTCAGTTTACTAGTACAGGTGGTCAAAGACAAAGAGGAAAAACTACTGATGAGAATAAATATTTGAAATATACATCTGAAGGTTATGTACCTCCATCATCAGATAAAAAATCAGGCACTGCAAAGTGGAAGTAGTTGAAAAAAAATATGGAGTAAGAGTTAATTTTTTGCTTCTTGTGCTTGGCGGTTTAGTGATGTTCATTACCGCCATTCTGGTTTTTTTGTTAATTATCAGAGGTGTATTCGGAGTTTTTGAAGCAGATGATATCCTTCCTTCAAAAAATCTTTTTGGTAAAGGTAGCTCGGAAATAGCAATTTTAAATTCTAAATACACCCAAAATATGCTCCCAAAAGGTAACACGTGGATTCTTGATAATATTGCTACTTGGGAAAAGTATCTCTCTAATCTCAAACTTTCTTCTGTAACAATCAGTGATGAAGATATTGAGATGGGTAAACACTTCGACTATAAGTTAATTATTCTTCCCGGATCTAAAGCATTAAGTGAAAAACAAATTATTCAAATCAAAAAATATTTAGAGAGAGGCGGTTCTGTATTCGCAACCAGTGGAGTTGGCTCTTTTACAGATGATGGAAAATGGAAGGGTTGGGACTTCATTAACGAGACTTTTGGTATAAGATTTACTAAAGAACTTAGTAGGGAAGAAAGTTATTTAGTTCACACTCTTCGTGGCTCACTTCCATTAACCTCTGATATTCCGGCAGGATTTTCATTGAAGGTTGCTACTTGGGATAGACCAGTGGCTGTTGAAGTTCTCGACCCGAGAACTACTCAGGTTAGTTATTGGTATGACATTAAAAAAGAACGTGGATTAGTCAGACAAGAAATTAAAGAAACTGCCGGAATTGTTTATGGTACTTTTGGAAAAGGTAAATTTATTTGGTATGGATTTGAAATAAATTCTATCATCGGAATAAACCAGGAATATCTCTATTTCGAAAGACTTTTTAATAACAGTATTAATTGGTTATTATCATTACCAATCTCAATTGGTCAGATTTGGCAATCCGAATTTAAAGCCGGTGCAATGTTTACCATCACGGTTACAGAAAATATGGCAAATCTCTCCAATCTTATTCCTATAGTTCAAAAGAATAATATTCCAATTACTTTTTTGGTTGATCCTGAAATTGCCAAGATTGATACTGCAAGAATTAAAAATATTTCACAATACGGTGAAGTCGCAGTTGTAGTTGATATCGGTTTTATTAACTCATGGGATGATACTGAAAACAAACTATTCGAGTTGGAAGAACAAACAACAAGAATTCGTGAGGCAAAGAGTTCTTTAGAAAAAATAATTGGTAAAAAAGTTTTTGGTATGATGCCTAAATTCGGACTTTTTGACCAGAATACCATCTTTGCTGCTATAGATAATGAATTAAGATATATTATCGCTGATTCATTAACTGACCGCTCAGTTCCGAATGTAGTTATTAAAGGTGATAAAAAAGTTGTTGTATTAACTCGAACTGCTCGGGATGATTATGAGGTTATTAGAGATTACGGGCTGGAAGAACCTGTTTTTCAATTTTATACTTATCAGGAGGATATTGATAGAATCTTGTTCGAAAATGGTTTACTGATTTTTAATTTTCATCCTGAATACCAGCTTCAATCAAAAAATGTTGGTGTAATCGAACAGATTTATGATGATTTAAAGAAGAAAAATTTCTGGATTAACTACGGTTCAGGAATTATAAATTGGTATGATAAAAGAGATCAAATTCAGGTTACAGCAGAACAGAGAGGAAGATTCAGAATAGTACTTAAGATTTCTAACCCTGGAAAAACAGCAATAGAGAATTACAATATTGATATTGATTTGAATAAAAAAGTTAAGAATGTTGTTATAGGATCTGAGATAATTGGAGTTAAGCCTGTAAAAGTTAAGCATACTTCTGGAGATAATATGTTATATATTAACGTTGATAAATTAAATCCAGGGGAATCCAGAGTCTATTACGTTGATTACGAAGAAATCAAAGCTTAGAATTTAACTACACTATTTGAGGGATAAAATTTAATTATATGAAGATCAAATTATTAAAAGGAATTTTTTTATTCATTCTTATTTTATTAACAACGGCTTGTGTTGAAAATGTTGTTGATGCTAATAATAACACAAGTTCAATTAAAGTTACTATAACTTCTCCTAAGGACTCGAGCACGATTTCAACTGGCTCAACAGAAGTTATTTACTCTGTTCAAGGGACCATTTCTCCGAAATTTGTTGAACTATATATAAACAATGCTTTCATAAAGAATTTTCAAGCAAGTGGTTCCACTCTGCCAAAAGTATTCCTCGAAATTGATACTTCAAACATCGGCAGAAAAATTAATATTCATATTGTCTATTATGATAATAATGGGTCATCGGTAAAAAGCAATGTGGTTAGGGAAGTACTTATTCAAAGAGGAGCAAGAGCTCCATTTGCACCTTTTGGTCTTGCTATTACAAAGTTAGGTGATGGCTCAGCGATTAA
>CAKZLD010000021.1 GCA_937125135.1 uncultured Ignavibacterium sp. | reverse complement strand
TGTGCATATTCGAGTGCATCTAACATTTGCTCAAATATCGGTATTGCTCGATGGTGTGGGATTGGTCCTACTTCTCTGCCTATCATTCTATCCAACGTTCTGCCTTCTACATATTCCATTACTAAATGCAGCTCTTCACCTATAACAAGCAAATCAATGATTTTAACTATGTTTTTATGGTCTAACTTGCTTAAAATCTTTGCTTCGTTAATGAATCTTTCCCTGATATCTGGATTAACACAGTAGTTTGGCAACAGAGATTTTATTGCTACAATTTTTTCAGAAATTGTGTGCCTGACCTTATATACAATGCCCATTCCCCCAACGCCAATTCTCTCAAGAACTCTATATGATGAAATATTTACAGGCATTTTTATTTACCAAAATTGTCTTTTCTTTTCAGTGAAAAATATGTCAGATAGAAAAATATAATGTTGAATGCAAGAATAACTAAAATATCAATTCCTATATTATCTTTTGAAAAACCGATATCACCAATGACAACTGAAGCAATAGACTCAAATTCTGAAATCAAACTTGCTTCAAAAGACCATCGGCTAATCATAAAAGCTGCAACAACTTTTATGGCATCTTTCATTATTGCAAACTTACTAATTAGTCCACCCAAAATTATTTTTGGAATCAGAACGATAGGCACTAAACCCATTGCTGCCTCGTTGGTTTTAACTAAAGAAGAAATCAATAATCCAATTGAGAGCGAAGCAATTGAAGTCAATAGCAGAATAATGAATAGCAAATTTACATTACCCGAAAAATCAAGAGCATTTGATACAATAAGAACAAGAATCAGACATTGAATTAAACAAAGAATGGCAAGTACAACAATTTTAGAAAACAAATAATAGAAAATTGATAAGTTCACCATTCTTTCACGTTTATAGATTGCCTGCTCTGATACAATTTCCCTTACAGCATTAGAGCAGCCAAGCCAGATAGCAGCAATAACCATAATGAACAATGCCTGAATTTTCTCTTCACTTCTGTTAAAAACTAATGAGATAAAGAACGCAATTATCGGTGCCTGAAGTAGCAGAATTAAAGTACTGACTTTGTCTCTTATTTTGATTTTAAAGTATCTGCTTACAAGAATTAAAAGCTGAGAGATTTGGGAATTTCGTTTATTATAGTTCGATAAAATTTTGCTTTCAGTTTTTCTACTTTCAGATTTTCTGCTGACAACATATTCCTTATAATATCCTGAAGTGCGATATTTAACTTTCCAACTATCAGGTGATTGTTTTTCAAGTTTATCAAAAATTTCAAATGGTTTATTTACTCCGAAATAGGCACAAGCTTCATTGGCAGGACCGAAATAAGCAAGTTTTCCTTGTTTTGTTAAAACAATTAAATGAGTCAGAATTCTGAAATTCTCTTCAGTAATTGCGTGTGTGGTAAGAAGAACTATTTTACCTCTTTCTGAGATATTTTTAAGGAGATTCATCACATCATTATCAGATTTTGGATCTAATCCGCTTGTTGGTTCATCAAGGAACAATATTGAAGGTTCGGTGATTAACTCTTGAGCGAGATTGACCCGTTTTCTCTGCCCGCCGCTGATTCCTTTTTTTTCTGCAGTGCCAATTAAAACATCCTGAGCATCGGTTAAAGTCAAAGTTTTCAAAACTTTATTTACCTGAGAATCTACATCCTCGGTGAAAGTGGTTTGTAATCTGAGTTTTGAAGTGAATAAAAGAGATTCCTTAACCGTTAACTCCCTGTGAATTATATCGTCCTGCGGGACATAACCGATTTGTCCCTTAAATGCCTCAAAATTATGATGAAGACTTTGATTATTGATTAAAATTTTACCGGATGTTGGAGCATTCATTCCATTCATTAACATCATCAGAGTTGTTTTTCCTGAACCCGAAGGTCCAATCAATCCGACAAACTCTCCCGGCTGAATTGTCAAACTTATATCATCAATTATTTTTTTGCCATTTATTTCAAAGGATACATTCTCAAGAGTAATATTGACATTGCCTTTAATTTTTTTCTCTTTTCTCAGCAAATCCTCAAGCTTTAACGGAATACCACCGATAAGCACAGAATCTTTGTCTGATACTGAAATTTTTTTGATTTTCTTTCCATTAACATAAGTACCATTACTGCTTCCCAAATCTTCTATGAACCAGTTATCATTTTCTTTGATTAATCGTGCGTGATATCTTGAAACTTTGATGTTTTCTATCACAATGTCATTGTCTGAATGTCGTCCGATTTTAATTTCACTTTTACTTATTTGTTGCTTTGGTATCGGCGGTGTTTTGATTGTTCTTTTATTGTTGAATGCAGATAAAATGTCATTCCATTTCAGTTCGATATTTTTCGTAATGTTAATTTTATCGGATGAACTGATTGAACTCTTCGTAACTTTTGCTCCGTTTACAAAAACGCCATTGGTTGAATTTAAGTCCTCAATAAAAAAATTGCCGTTTCTGTAACTAATTTTAGCGTGATGTTTACTCACAGAATCAGAATTAAGGGTTATATCGTTTGTGGTATATCTTCCGATGGTTATTTCTGCATTATCTTCAGGTTGAGAATAGTCAATTGAGATAGTCTCTATTTTTTTACCGCAATTTGTGCAAAACAAAGCATCATCTTCAATTGAAATTTTGCAATGCGGGCAAATCATAATTTTATTAAATCTCCGGTTGATGAATATGGAATTTTAACATTAAAACCGAGTATGTTTAAATGAAGGTTTCCGATTGTTTTGTAGGTCATCTTAGAAGTGAATATTGTTCTGAAAATACTTTTAATGCCTTTGAGATTTTCAACTTCAAATTCAAATTGACCTTCACTGATTTCTCCTTTGGATTTCAATTCTATCTCTTCTTTTATATTTCCATTACCAGAATAGTTATCATTTATGTAAATATCTGATTTATATGAAACTAATTTAATCGGCAAATCATAAGGGTTCTTTAACTTGAATTCAATTAAAACTTTTGAATACTTCAATCCAACATCAATCAATTTAGCTGATTTAATCTCGATAATCTTATCTGCTGTATCTTCCTGATTGCTCGCCTTTTCAATTGCTTTTAGAATGGAACTCTTTAATTCTATTTTCAGATTCTCTTCAATTTCCACATCCGTATTAAAAAATAGAATTTTGGCTATGATCAAACCTTTTAGCTTAACCTTCAGAGTATCTTCATTTTTTTCAAGAAGCTCTGCAAGTTTACTTGTATTGAATTTTGCAGGCAGAGTAATTTTTGAAGTATCATTTCCCGGAAGATTAATTTGAATAGTAGAATTTACTGTGCCGATTGTATCGTTTTCACTTAAAATATCAATTTTAATTTCTTTTATATCAACGTCCAAAAAGAATTCATTTATCAAACTGACTTCAACGTTAATTGAAACACTATCTTTATTTATTTCAAGCACTTCAACATTTGTAACCCCCAGAACTTTGGGTTTTATAAATCCGAAAGTTGATAATGCACCGAAAAAGATAATCACAAGGATTAGAATCAATGCAAAATAAATGATTATTTTTTTCATTTCATATCTTTTTTAAGCCATTGATTACATCTGTTTTAATTTATCACTTGGTTTTACTAATCCAGTTACTTCATCAACTACAATATCTGATTCATTTACAACCTGAATTCTCAACATTTTATCTACTATTCTTTGCCCGTTATTACTATTGCACAACACAATATCAATTATCAATATTATGACAACTCCAACATATGGTATTATCACGGAGGAAATTGCATAAATGATACCATCAAGAATTCTCTTCCCTGCTGATTTCCCTTTTGATAGTACTTGATTTGCCTGAAGATCAATACTTCTCAATCCGACCATTCCTTTGCCGATACCTTTGCCTTTGTTTATACCGTCTTTTATTAACGTTAGTATAAAAGCTATGATCAAAAATATTGCTCCGAAAGCTACTTTATCTTTCATATTAGATTCACCATTACCAAACAATAGTATTGCCGGAAGAATTATTAAAAAACTAACTATGTTGTCAAGTATGTAAGCACCTAATCTTCTACCAAAATCAGCTTTTGGTAATGACATAATAGCACCATAATTTTCTTTTAAATTCTCAGTAATTACTGATTCTGTTTGTTGTTGGTAGATATTTTTTATTTCAGGTTGCTCTATTAACACAGGAGTTTTATTAAGATTTAACGCTTCAGCTATTTGATAACAAGTAGCAAATCTGTTTTCTCTATTTTTTGAAGTCATTTTCAATAATACATTAATCATCAAATCACTAACCCTGCCTTCCAATTCTTCTTTGTTTATTCCTCTCCCTTCTACAATTTCTCTCATAATTTCGAAGTCGCTTTCAGTTGAAGTATTAAACGGAATTTTTCCGGTCAACATCTCATAAAAAACTATTCCTAAAGAGTAAATATCCGTTCGTTGGTCAATATTTTTTTCAGCTTTGATTTGCTCTGGACTCATATAATAGATTGTTCCCATCTTCGTGCCTGTTTTAGTAAGACTTCTATCTCCTAAAACTTTCGCTATTCCAAAATCCATAATTTTTATATTGTCGTTAATATCTATGACTATATTGCTTGGTTTCAAATCTCTGTGAACTATTCCCATCGAATGAGCAAATCCGATTGCGTCAAGTATTTGCAAAAAATATTTCCTTGCATTCTGCTCAGAGAAAGCTCCTCTTGTATTAAGTATCTCTTTAATTGTCTTGCCATTTACATATTCCATCACCATAAGGTATTTTGAATCTTCTTGTATAAAAGAATGTAAAGTAACTATATTCTGATGGCTAAGACTCGCCTGAACCTTGGCTTCATTTCTAAATCTCTCAATAAATAGATGGTCAGATAAAAGATTTGGACTTAAAACCTTTATTGCAACCTTCTTATCTAGCATTACATCCTCAGCAAGATACACCGTTCCCATTCCACCTTCACCTATTTTCGAAATAACTTTATAATCTCTTATTTTATCTCCTATGTTAAGCATATTAACCTCCTTTCATTCCTTCAATCTTTTCTTTTCTTTTATTAGCGAAAGGATGTGTCGAGATGAAATCATTTACCGGATCTCTTTTATCTGCATTATACTTCTTCTCCAGCTCTGCCAGTTTTGTAAAAAAATCTATCGCACCTTGTTTTGAATATCCGGCTTTCATCATCATCACAACTCCTAAACTGTCAGCGTCATATTCTTCGTACTTATTGAATGGTAATCTGTAAGTATTATATGCAACCTGAACAACGACTCCAAGTGTAGGATCTATTTTCGAAGCATTTACACCATGTTGAATTCTTCTGATGCAATGTTTCAATTCAATATGTGCTAACTCGTGCGCAATGACAAAAGCGAGCTCATCTTTACTTTTAATAAAATCCAATAATCCGGTATTGATATAAATTTTGCCACCAGCTATCGCATAAGCATTTACATCTTTTTCTTTAATAACCTTATATGAATATTTGATTTTCTTTCTCGATACCTGCTTTAATACATCATTCCAGACTTTTTTAATATCCCATTTCTCAGTTGAAGTCGCTTTAGACTTTTTCATTATTTCTTTATCTAATTCTTCTCCAACCTGATTTTCTTCTTCATCAGAAACTTCTGTTAAATCAAGCAGTACCTGATTAAGTTTATCAGCAGTTTTGATTAAATCTTTAAATAATCCTTCCTGAGCAAAAATGTTTTGACTGAAAAAAATTATTGAAACAAATTGAATAATCCAGATGGATTTCCGGAATTGAATTTGCATTCCCATTTTTCCTCCTGATTTTTTTCGAATATTAGTTCTCCGGGTATCGCTTTATGTCTAAAGATTGATATTGGTTTATTTAAGTCAAATGTAAATTTTACTTTGTAAACTTTTTTCTCTTCAGTGGTATATCCCTGCTCAATAATGGAAAAGTTTTCTGCTTCATATTCCTGTCCAAGAAAATTTTTTACATTCTTTTTAACGACTTCAAATTCTTCATCAATCATAGAAGAAGAGGGCTTGTCGGAACAAGATATAAAGATTAATAATGTCAGTAAGATTGAGAATAATGATAATTTTTTCATAATGATTTCCTTTATTTAAAATTCAATGAAAATCTGTTTAATCAGTCTCATCAGCGTGCTATTCTCTATTCTTTGATTTTCCTTTATACAAACTATCAGCTAAATTCTTCACAACAGTATCACTATCTGATACTTTTTTCAAACTATCTTTCTCCAATAATTTCGTATTCGTAACCGAATCAGTTAAAGTTTTGATAACCTCTCTTTTAGTTTCCCTATCACCTTTCTTATCAAACAAACCAAAGAAGTAAAAAGCTATCACTGTTAAAAGCAAAGCAAATAATGGAATCAAAGCATATAGAAAAGAGTTAAGAATTTGCTTTTTCACCTTATGGCTTAAAGGTCTTCTTTTTCCATTCAGTACTTTGATTAATTGAACTGTGATATTATCCTTACCGCCCCTTTCATTTGCGAGGTCAATTAACTTATACACAGCAGTTACAGACTCATTTTTTAAGCAAATTTCTCTTATCTCATCATCGTCAACGTGTCCGGTTAATCCGTCTGTGCAAAGAATGATCACATCTTTTCTGTAAAGTTGAAAAGGTGATTGAATCTCCGGTTCTGATTTTCCGCCATATCCTAAAGAATGGGTAATTACGTTTCGGTTAGGATGATTTTTAGCAAGTTCTTCAGTGATTAATCCACCATCAAGCATTTGCTGAACTAAAGAATGATCTTTAGTCAATCTCCTTATTTGATTATCTCTGATTAAATAAATCCTGCTGTCACCGATATGGGCAATGTAGGCTTTGTCATCTTTAATTACTAAAATAACTGCAGTAGCTCCCATCTCTTTCAAGTCGGGCTTAGAGTCAGCTTTTTCTTTAATTCGCTTGTCTGACTGAACAAGTGCCTCCTTAATCAATCCGGAGATATCATTCATATCATTACAATTACTTTCAAAATGTTCCTTTACAGTATCTACAACAATATGAGAAGCTAAAGCACCTCCTTTATAACCGCCCATACCGTCGCTTACAATGAAAATTTTCAATTTATTTATTTCAAAAAAACCGTAATAATCTTCATTAGCAGTTCTCTTTTTGCCAATATCACTTAAGTTGGCTTGTTGAATTTTTAATTGCATAATACACCAATTTGTTATTTAACAATGAATAATTTATAATGTACAATGTA
>CAKZLD010000020.1 GCA_937125135.1 uncultured Ignavibacterium sp. | reverse complement strand
TGAAATGCATTTCCTGCACATGCAACTCTATCCCCAATTCTGAATTCTTCTGAATTTGATTCTAAAACAATACCGGAAGAGCTATATCCCAATTCTTTATAATTATCTAATCTATTCATAACCTTTTCATAAGTCGCGAGAAGTCCTTCTTTTTTGATATTTTCAATTACTTGTTTTACAAGATCGGGTCTCGATTTAGCTTTCCCAAACATCGACGCCTGAGCAGTTTCAACTGATGTCCTTTCCGTTCCTGCACTGATTAAAGAATAATAATTTTGTACCAAGATTCCATTAGGGGCTAATTTAATATCAGGTAAATCTGCAACTGTAATCTCACCAGATTTTTGGTATTGTATTATTTGTAACATAATTTATTTTATTTTAGTGAAATAATTTGGAATTGAGAAATCTTTTCTACGGACTAATTTATTTAAAATTATTCTTGGTACTAATCCGAACATAATTATAAAAAAATTGGGTATCATTATTTTAAATAATCTCTTAGGTTCCAAAACTAAACGATATAACCAAGTCAAAGCTAAATACTTAATAATTCTTGGTTCTCTTCTTGTTTTCCCGGCTAAAATATCTATAACTCCTCCGCAATGAACGATTATTTTAGAATTAATTCTATTTGCCCAATCAAAAGTAAACTTTTCTTTTTTGGGAGTTGAAATTCCTATAAGAATAATGTCGGCTTTTATATCATTAATTTTATCAACAATGTGCTCTTCATCTTCCTCAGAAAAGTATCCATTTATGCCAAATAATTCAATATTATTATAATTTTTTGAAACATTTTCTTTAGCTTTTTTATTTATCTCTTCAGAAGCACCAAATAAAAGTACTCTAAAGCTATTTTGGTTTGATAACTCTAATAGTATTTCAGCAAAATCAGGTAACGAAATGTGTTCTTTTACATTTTCTCCAAAAAATTTTAACAACAAATAAATTCCTCTTCCATCTATTAAAAAATGATCTATATTTTGTAAGTAGTTTAATAGATTGGGATTAGATTTTAATTTCGGCAAAAACATTAAGCTGTATCCGTGAAATATTTTTTTCTGCCCACTTTGAACTATTTCAGTAGAAAAATCAATCAATTCTTTTTTTGAAATATTTGTGAACGTTAATCCATAAAAATTTATAATCTGAGGTTGCTTTATCACAATTAATTCTCTATTGAATTATTTTATAGTAAAAACTTTCTAACTCTTTTGCTCTTGAATTCCAAGATAGTTCTGTTTCTGCAATTCTTCTGCAAACATTCCTTTTGGATACATAATAATTATAATTCTTTATCAAATGATCCACTTTTTCAACTAAACTGCTTATCGAATTATCACAATAAATGAATAAATCCGGATATTTTTTAATGTATTCTTTTAGATCACCAGTTCCATTTGTAAGAATTTGTCTCCCTGCAGCTAAACAATCTCCTGTTTTATTTGGCCATCCTGTTCTATTGATCAAATTATCTTCTTTCAATATTACAAAAAAATCTACTGCACTCAGTTTTATACTCTCTTTTTTAAAATCAATCCAACCTAATTCCAAAAAATCATTATTAAGCTTAAGTTCTTTTTTAGATTTTTCGCTTAGTTTGGTTCCAAATGATAAGCAAGCAATTTTATTTTTATACTTTTCCATTGTCAATATTGATAAAAACGCTTTAAAATCTTCTATTTCACTGTCCTCGATATTTATTAAACCAAATGTGATTTTATCTGCACTTATACCTAACTTTTCTTTATAATTACTCATCTCAATAAAATTAATACTATCAACATCGGCTCCACCGTTTAAAACACAAAGTTTATTTTCATCGTATCCTAACTTAATAGCTCTTTCTCTCATCCCATTTGTAATACAAACTATTCCATCAGCAAAATTTCTACTCCTTATTTCGAAATAATTATCAAAAAAACCTATAGTAATTTTCTTGATAAAACTTTTTCGATCATAATGTCCCCCTTTTCCGTAATAATCCCACCATTCTGAGATAAATTTAGATTTGTACAAAAACTTATTAATCAAGCAAGGAAGGCCGGAAGCTGGTCTTTGTGCTGTATCACATTGTACTAAATCAAATTTATTAAAAATAGAATAAAATATCTTTAAAATTATGGAGATAAAACCGAAACCACCCTCTAAAAGAAATTTAGGAATAAAATCAGGGAAGATCAAAATCACTACATCATTTCGAATCAATTTCTTATATGGAAACTTAAATAACTTTAACTTATTTGATGCTGTCAATATAACCACTTTATGCCCTAACTTTACCAATCCTTTTGCAAGATTGAAATTTCTTGAAAAGCCTCCTTTATCTACTATTCCGTAATGGCAAATTAGAATATTTAACATATCAATTCGTAATCATCTTACAATAAATTAGTTAAAAAATCAGCCATAATTTTTGATTGAACCTTGTAATTAAAAACTTGCTTAGCAACTTCTTTGCCCGCTAATCCAATTTGCTTTGAATGTTCAGGATTATTTAATGCAAAAAGCAACTTATTACTAAATGATTCTATTGATCCTGGAACAGCTAAATATGCATTAACTCCATCACTTAAATAATCTGGAATCTCTCCAACGGCAGTTACTACAATAGGAAGACCTGTTGCTAAATATTCTCCAAGTTTTGTAGGAAATCCACCTTGCGCCCTATCTGAATAGGGGCGAGATAACAATAATATTTCTGCATTATTTAAAAATTCCGGAACACTATCTCTATTTAATTTACCAATGAAATCAACATATTCTTCTAAATCTAATTCCTTCACTAATTTTTTAAGAACTTGAACATCTTCAACATTCTTTGTAGAGCCAGCTATTTTTAATCTATATTCGGGGTAATATTTATTTACTATTCCAAATGACTTGATCATTATATCTAATCCATCTTTTTCCAGAGTTAAATCACCTATATAAGCTAAATACTTTTCGTTATTTCTTTTGATATTTGTTATTTCAAATCTTTCAACTTCCACTGTCATTAAAACTAGTTCGATAGGAATATTATTCTCCGTGATTCTCTTAAAGTATTCTTGCAAAGATTTTGTCATTACTATTATACCATCAAACGTTCTGTAGGCAAATTTTTCAACTACTTTAAATAACATTGGGATATACTTGTATGGGAAACGATTCTTCCTTAATGCATAAGGATACTCATCAGAAATAAATACTACTCGTCTTTTTAAAATAAATTTTGAAAACAAAGAATAAACCAAATCATATATAAAAATATCGATATTTACAATAATTATATCAATTTTTTTATTTCTGTTTAAATTACTTAAGACTACTAATGAATTTATAAAACCTTTAATCAATTGAAGTAACTTTAAAGGAAAATATTTCGACCAATAAGGTGTTGTGTTTGAATATAAATAATTTATCCCCTGGTAATTTCCTTTATTAGAAGAGTTAGCGCTACCATATTTCTCAGTTGGTCTTACTATTATATTGGTTACATTATTGCCTAATTCGATAAGTCCTTTTGAATAAGAAATTAATCTATTTGTCGCTGCAAAACCATTGGGAAATGGATAAACACTTAAAATTACAATATTCATATTAAAAAAGAGGAAATTTCATTGAGTCTTTAATACTTTGTTTCTCCAAAGAATTAAAGCAGAGAAGAAAGTCAAAACGTTTGTACATGAATTATAGAAAAAAGAGGCATTAGATAATGAGAGTAGTATATAATATATTAAAACAATAAAAGACATTTCTGTAAATCTATCATTTATATTTCTCCACGCAACTCTAAAAATCAAAGAAAAAATTAAAATTATAAAAAATAAACCTATAATTCCTTGTGTAGGCAAAATTTCGAAAATTACATTATGCGGTCTCCAATATTCCTCGGCTTTTACAGCAGCTGGATTATAATAAAACCCTGTAAGATTTGTACCATTAATTGGATTATCAAGGAACATTTCAAATGCTAATGTATTTTTTAGTGCTCTGTCATAATAATTTCCATCTCTAATGTCAAATATCGTTTGAGCCCTTGAAAAAAATAACTCTGATACACCAGGTATTAAGAACAGTAAAGAAAAAATAATCATTAGTAGTGCTGATGATTGAAGAAAAATCTTAATTTTTCCAAAACCCCTATATTTAATCCATATATAAATTAAGATAGTGATAATTAGAGTTAAATAAACTGATCTATGAACAGTCAATACTACCCCAAAAAGCATTAAAACAACTAGAAGCAAATTATTCTTATTTGCTCCAAGTAGTTTAGTATGATTGAAAATTGTAATTACAAAAAATATGCTTGTTACAGCAGATAAAATTCGAATTTCTCCAGTATTAGTCAATGTGTATTGACCTTGAAAATAATTGTATATTCCGAAGATTATCAGTAAAACAGAAGTTATTGTAAACAATAATAGAAGTCTTTCAGTTTTAACTCCATTAAACAAAAAAAAGTAAAATAGAGGAATTTGTAATAATGATAATCTAAGACTTAACTCAGAGATCCACTTTACACCAACATGCCCTGCATAATTAATAATTGTTAAGGGAAGATTTACAAACAATTGATACAGAGCATATAATAAAATTATAAATAATATTAACCGGTTTTCAAATATTTTTTCTCGAAAAGGAATCATTATAAAGAAAGAAAGAATTATTGGAGAATAGACAACTACGATAAAGTTGAATGTATTCATCCCGAATATTCTCCAATACTGCTCACCCCATCGTAGAAATGATTCTAAAATAATTGAATTTATTAGTAACAAAATGAATACTAAGTAGGTATATTTATTTAATATCTTCAAAAACATACAATGTCGCTTAAATTTTAATTAAATCTTCGATAAGTATGATAAAATTTTAATTATCATAAAGAATGTGAAATAAAATTTTAATATAAATTATTTTTTTACTAATTCCTTAGCGGGATTACCAACAAAAATTTTACCGTCCGCAACGTCTTTTGTTACGACGGCACCGGCTCCAATCACCACATTATTTCCTATTGTAACTCCCGGCAAAATGGTTGCATTTGAACCAATATACGAAAGTGAACCCACTGTTACATTACCTAATAGAACAGCATTTGGAGCAATTGTTGTAAAATCAGAAATTTTGTTATCGTGCATAACATTTGCCATAGTATTTATTCTAACAAATTTACCGATCTCTGTATTGCTCGAAATATTTACATAAGATTGAATAACACAACCCAGACCAACTTTCGATGATTTGGATATTATTGAATTAGGTGAAATTAAAGTATGAAAATTAAAACCTTTTTCCGATAATAAATTAAATAATTTCGCTCTAACTTTTGGTTGATCTGGAACAATAATTACTGGAATATTGGGAAATTTATTTTTAATTGATTCAAGATCTTCATCTGAGCCCAAAATTGGATAATTCATATAATTATCTTTAATCTTATTGTCAATTATACCTACTATTTTTACTTTGGATAATTCACAGAGCTCAATAGCTTCATGAAATGCACCAACCAATATTACTTCAGTCATATATTATCCTTTAATGAAGAAGCAATAAATTTAACATCATTGAAAGTTAAACTAGAATACATCGGAAGAGTAATCAGATTATTCGTCACATAATCGGTATTAGGCAAGTCTGTATAAAAATCTTTATAAATCGAAAAACGATGCACCGCAGGATAATGAACACTTGTCTGAATTCCCGCCTCAGCTAATTTTTTCCGAACACTGTCTC
>CAKZLD010000019.1 GCA_937125135.1 uncultured Ignavibacterium sp. | reverse complement strand
TTACATCCTTATGTTAAAACAAAACATCCGAATATGGATGTGGTTATAGTACGAGAAAATGAAGAAGATCTTTATGCGGGAATAGAACATCAGCAAACCGATGAAGTAGTTCAGTGTTTGAAACTTATCAGCAGACCGGGATCTGAGAAAATAATCAGATATGCATTTGAATACGCTAAACAATATGGAAGAAAAAAGGTAACCTGTTTTACCAAAGACAATATAATGAAACAAACCGACGGACTCTTCCACAAAATTTTTGATGAAATTGCAAAAGAATATCCCGAAATAGAAAACGAACACTGGATTGTTGATATTGGTTCTGCAAAACTTGCCGATACACCGGAAGCATTTGATGTAATCGTTCTGCCAAATCTTTACGGTGATGTGCTTTCAGATGTTGCCGCTCAGATTGCAGGTTCTGTTGGTCTTGCCGGCTCTGCAAATATTGGTGAGGAATGTGCAATGTTCGAAGCAATTCACGGATCAGCACCACGAAGAGCTGGTCAGAATCTTGCTAATCCCTCAGGCTTATTGCAAGGTGCAATAATGATGCTTGTTCACATTGGTCAGAATGATGTTGCAGAGAAAGTGCAGAATGCCTGGTTGAAAACAATTGAAGATGGTATTCATACTTATGATATCTTCAAAGAAGGAATAAGCAAACAAAAAGTCGGAACTAAAGAATTTGCTGATGCGGTAATCGAAAGACTCGGACAGAAGCCAACACAATTGAAATCAGTTCGTTACGATAAAGGCTCAGCTTTACAAATTCCTAAGTATGTTCGTAAAGCATCGGCTAAAAAGGAACTGATGGGTGTTGATTTATTTGTTCATTGGAGTAAATCAAATCCTGATGAACTCGCATCAATATTACAGAAAATTGAGTTTGGCAATATCAAGTTATCTATGATTACCAACAGAGGTATAAAAGTTTGGCCTGAAGGATTTGAGGAAACATTCTGCACTGATCACTGGCGCTGCAGATTCAAAGACGAAGACGGAAACACAATTACTAAAAAGGATATTATTGAACTTCTTACTCGAGCTGAGCAAAATAATATTGATGTAATCAAAACAGAAAATCTATATGCATTTGATGGAGTGCAGGCATTCTCACTTGGTCAGGGACAATAAAATGTAGTGATATAAATTAGATTCCCTTCATAAATGTTGCTTCATCGTCTTTATATTTAGAAAAATGAAATAAAAAATTCTTAAATATTGAAGGAAATATGAAGGGAATAATTTTAGCTGGTGGGTCTGGTTCAAGACTTTATCCAATTACGAAAATCTACAGTAAACAATTAACTGTAATTTATGATAAACCGTTAATCTATTATCCTTTATCCATTCTGATGCTCGGAGGGATAAAAGAGATTTTAATTATTTCAAACGAAGAAACTATCCCGCTCTATAAAAAGCTTTTCAATTCAGGTAAGCAATTAGGACTTGAAATTTCTTACAAAGTCCAGCCGGCTCCAAATGGAATTGCCGAAGCTTTCATTTTAGGAGAAGAATTTATTGGAGATGATAATGTAACTTTAATTTTAGGCGACAATATATTCTACGGAGATTTAACTTTCTTCTATAATGCATTAGAACAAAAACAAGGTGCAACTATTTTTGGTTATCAAGTAAATGACCCACAAAGATATGGAATAGTTGAATTTGATAATTCTGGAAAGGCGATTTCGATTGAAGAGAAACCTAAAATTCCTAAATCGAATTTTGCAGTTCCCGGACTTTACATTTACGATAACAAAGTCGTAAATATTTCTAAAAACCTTAAACCATCTGCAAGAGGCGAACTTGAGATTACTGATGTAAATAAAACTTACTTAGAATTGGGAGAGCTGAAAGTTGAAAAAATTGGTAGAGGAATTGCGTGGTTAGATACTGGTACTCCCGAAGCACTTTTACAAGCTTCAAACTTTTTCGGAGTAATTGAAGACAGACAAGGATTAAAAGTAGCTTGTATCGAGGAAATAGCTTTCAATAAAGGGTTCATTAACAAAAAACAATTTGAGGAATTGTTGAATACTATTCCCAACTCGATGTACAAAGATTACTTATTGAAAATTTTCAAAGAGAGCTGATGGAATTTATTAAAACACCATTTGAAGGATTGTTAATTATAAAGCCAAAAGTTTTTGGTGATGAAAGAGGTTATTTTCTTGAGTCATTCAGAAAAAATGTTTTTAGTGAAAATGGAATCAACTTTGACTTTGTTCAATCAAACATTTCAAAATCAAGGCAAGGAACTGTAAGAGGATTACATTATCAAATTGGAGAAATGGCGCAGGGGAAATTATGTCAGGTAATTTATGGGGAAGTACTTGATGTAGCTTTAGATATTCGATTTGGTTCTCCTACATTTGGAAAACATTATTCTCAAATCCTTTCTGAAAAAAATCATTTACAAATGTGGATTCCACCTGGCTTTGCTCACGGATTTTCTGTTCTTTCTCAAGAAGCTATTTTTTACTACAAATGCACAAAATATTATAGCAAAGAAAATGAAAGAGCAATAAGATTTAACGATCCCGATTTGAACATTGATTGGAAAGTTGAAAATCCAATTGTTTCTGAAAAAGATATGTCAGCAAAATTTTTCAAAGAAATAAATCATGATTTTTTTTTTAACAAATAAATAGGATCAAATTATGAAAGTCCCTCTTTTAGATTTAACTACACAATATTCAAAGCTTAAAAAAGAATTAGATGAAGCCATTATTAAAGTCGCAGAATCACAGCAATTCATTCTTGGTTCAGAATTAGCAAAAATGGAAGAAGAATTTGAGACTTATCTAAATTGTAAACATGCTTACGGTGTTTCATCAGGAACAGATGCTTTGTTGCTGGCTTTAATGGCAATTGATATTCAACCCGATGATGAAGTCATTGTACCAACTTACTCCTTTTTTGCAACTGCAGGTGTAGTTGCTCGTTTAAATGCAAAACCCGTTTTGGTAGAAAATGATCCTGTTACTTTCAACATTGATCCAAAAGATTTTGAAAGTAAAATTACTTCTAAAACCAAAGCTGTAATCCCTGTTCATTTGTTCGGACAATCCGCTGAAATGGATGAAATCATGAAAATTGCTGAGAGACACAATCTGATTGTAATCGAAGATGCTGCTCAGGCAATAGGAACTCAATACAAAGATGGTCGCTTTGTCGGAACAATTGGGCATATTGGTTGTTTTTCTTTTTTCCCAAGTAAGAACTTGGGTTGTTTTGGCGATGGCGGACTGATCACCACGAATGATGATAAACTTGCTGAAATAATAAGAATTAAAAGAGTTCACGGTGGCGAGCCAAAGTATTATCATAAAGTAATCGGTGGAAACTTCAGATTGGATGCTTTGCAAGCGGCTGTTATTCGGGTTAAACTCCCTCATCTTCAATCATGGACTGATAAAAGAAAATACAATGCAAATCTCTATAACAAACTTTTTATTGAGAAAGGATTGGCAGAAGAAACCGGAAAGACTCAATTTGATGAGAAGAATAAAGTACTTCTTCCAAAGGCAGTTTATGAAAATGTTGATGGATTGAAAAATTATCACATCTACAATCAGTACATTATAAGAGTTGAAAAACGTGATGAGTTAAAAGCATTCTTAACCCAAAATGAAATAGGAACAGAGATTTATTATCCGGTTCCATTTCATTTACAAGAGTGTTTCGCTTATCTCGGACATAAAAAAGGTGATTTCCCCATTTCAGAATTTTCTGCTGATACTTCTCTTGCTATTCCTATTTATCCTGAATTAACTGATGAACAAATTTATTATGTAGTTGAAATAATAGAAAGGTTCTTCAAATGAGAATAATCTCATTAAGTCTTTTTCTAATTTCAATTTCATTAGCACAGGTTGTTTATGAGCCTTTGCACCGTGATGTTTATTCATTCCTAAGCAGAGTTTCACAGAAAGGGATAATAGACTACGACGATGTTATCAGACCGCTTACAAGAAAATATATCGCGGAAAAACTAATCGAACTTGATCAATCAAAACAAAAACTTACTCCTCTCGAAGTTGATGAGCTTGAATTTTATAAAAAAGAATTCGGAAGAGAAATTGACATAATTATTCAAAAAGAAATTGAATCATCAACAATGAGTTATCTCGGTAAAGATGAATATAATAGAATTAGATTATTCTCCTATCGAGATAATTTATTCTCCTTGAACGTTTCACCAATTGCTGGTGGTACATTTGGCTCGAGAGATAAAAAATCTTACAGACATACATGGAGCGGAATTTATTTTTATGGCAATCTTTCCTGGTTAGGGTTCAGCTTTGATTTCAGAGATAATAATGAAGTCGGAGAGACGATTGATAAACTCAAAAACTTCACTCCTGTTACTGGAACTCATACCCGTTTTCCAAAGCCAAACTCAATTGAATACAGCGAAGCAAAAACTGTTTTGGGTTTGGATTGGTCTTGGGGTTCTTTTTCTTTCGGAAGAGATTTTATGGAATGGGGCTATGGTAAAAGCGGATTATTAGTTCTTTCTCAAAAAGCTCCTTCTTTTCCTTTTTTAAGATTGGATATTCATCCAGTTGATTGGTTAAGTTTTAATTACTTTCACGCTTTTCTCTCTTCTGATGTTGTTGATTCTCAGAAAACTTATTTCGAAACTTTGGGCGGTAGAAGAATTATTTTCAGAGATAAATTTCTTGCATCACATACTTTGATAATCAAACCTTTCAAGGGTTTGAAGCTGTCATTTGGAGAATCGGTGATTTATTCGGATAAATTGGAGTTCTCTTATCTTTTTCCATTAATGTTTTTCAGAGTTAATGATCACAATCTGAGCAGACAAAAAAATGAAGCTGGAAGTAACTCGCAGTTTTTCTTTAATGCAAGTTCAAGGAACCATATTCCAAACACTCATCTATACGGCACAATTTTCATTGATGAAGTAACAATTGCAAATCTTTTTGATAAACAAAATCAGCGAAATCAATTTGGCTTTAGTTTAGGAACTTCAACAACTGACTTTCCCATTAATAACCTAACATTAAATTTGGAATACACTAAAATCTATCCTTTTGTTTATAATCATTATATTCAAACTCAAACTTACGAACATGCTTCTTACAGACTCGGACACTGGATGGGACACAATGCAGACCAAATTTTCTTTTCTATCAATTACAGGATTTTAAGAGGACTACAAACAGAACTATACTTTCAATACATACGAAAAGGCGATAAAGGAGAAACAATCCAACAATACACTCAACCACAACCTCCTTTCCTTTTCGGACTGAGAAATAACTTTTCCTATTTCGGCGGTGAAATCAAGTATGAAATTATTCACGAACTTTTTGCAAGATTAAAATTTCAATCTACTAAAACTTCTTCTCAGAAATCTGATTTAAGCTTCGTTGATAAAACAATGAATGAATTTTATTTTTCTCTTTATTACGGATTATGATGAAGAATATAAAAAATAAAAGAATTTATTTAGCTGGTCATAATGGAATGGTCGGCTCAGCAATTTTCAGACAGCTCAAAAAAAATGGTTTTGTAAATGTTATCACCGCAGAATTTCCAAGTCTTGATTTAAGAAATCAGAAATCCGTTGAAGATTTTCTTGCAGAAAAAAAACCAGAAGTAGTAATAATTGCAGCTGCGAAAGTTGGTGGCATTTTAGCGAACAATACTTATCGTGCTGAATTTATTTATGATAATCTGATGATTCAAAACAATCTGATTCATTCTTCTTATCTGAACAAAGTTGAAAAACTAATTTTTCTCGGAAGTTCTTGTATCTATCCAAAATTAGCTCCTCAGCCGCTTAAAGAAGAATATCTATTATCAGGTTATCTCGAATATACAAATGAGCCTTATGCAATTGCCAAAATTGCCGGAATAAAAATGTGTGAAAATTATTACAAACAATATGGTTGTAATTTTATTTCTGCAATGCCGACAAATCTTTATGGTTACAATGATAATTTTGATTTACAAACATCTCACGTTCTTCCAGCTTTGATTAGAAAATTTCACGAAGCTAAAACTATCAATAAACCTTTTGTTGAAATCTGGGGAACTGGTAAACCACTTCGTGAATTCCTTTTTGTTGATGACCTTGCAGAAGCTATTTTATTTTTGCTTGAAAATGTAGAAGCAGAAAATCTTTACTCTCTCGGTATTAGTCAGTTAAATATCGGAACGGGTAAAGATATTTCAATTTTTGATTTGGCTAAACTGGTCTCTGAAATAGTTGGGTATAAGGGTGAAATAGTTTTCGATACCACAAAACCAGATGGAACTCCACGTAAGTTAATGGATGTAAGCAGAATAAACTCACTCGGATGGAAATATAAAACAGAGTTAAAGGAAGGAATTCAGAAAACATACGAGTGGTTTTTAGAAAACAAAGCTGACTCTAAACTAATATAGTTCATCTGAAATAAAATCTTTTATAAGTTTATTTGTCTCAGAACTTTTCTCTATCTGAACAAAATGTCCGCAGTGATTGAGTAAAAACAATTTTGCATTAGGAATTTGTTTTGTACCTTCTTTAGCAATGGTTTCAGTTGTTGTGTCGTGAAGATATTTGTTTGGTATAAGTTTATCATCCTTTCCAAAGATGATTAAAGTTTTTTGTTTAATGTCTTTCAAATGCTGAAAAGCAGGTTGTTCAATCATACCGGCAATTGAATTTGATATGGCAATACAGTAATTATAAAACAATTCATCTTCAGTGAACCTGATTCTATCTTGAATCAGAAAATTAGCTTCAGGAGGAAATACGAAGAAACTCATATTAAAATTATTTTTTATCTGTGTTTCATCGCTTGTTAAAAAGCTTTCTGGTTTAGTAAGATTTTTTATTATTTGTATTTCCTCCTTTGTGAATTTTTCAAATCCGGCAGAAGCAATAAGAACAAGTTTATCAAACAGCTTTGGAAAACTAAGTGCGCAATTAATTGCAATCTGTCCGCCCATTGAATGACCAACAAGATTTACCTTTCTCAAGTGTAAGTTTTCAATAAATGATAGAATAATTTTTGAGTAATATTCCATTTTACCGGAGTGAATAGGCTTGTCTGATTTTCCAAAACCCGGTAAATCGATTGCAATGCATCTGAAATTTCTCTTTAATTCTGTTATGTTGAATTTCCAGGCTGGAATATAACTTCCAAGGCCGTGTATGAATAATATTACTTTATCACTTTTTCCTTCATCCACATAAGCCATTCTGCAATTGTTAATCCGAGTAAATTTTGTTTCGAACGGATATTCAAGATTTGAAAAAATTGTAGGCATTTCATTTCACATAGATTGCTTTAATATAATTACAAAGTTGTCAGTCTTCGATATTCGTTAACTAACCAGACTGACAACTTATTTGTACTATCTCAATGACGCTCAAAAGCTTAATATAACTTACTGAACAGTAAATTTTTTCTGAAATATGGAAAATCATTTACTTTAAGAAATTTATTATAGCAGAATTGAATTCTTCAGGCTTTTCCATCATAATCATATGACCGGCACAATCAATTTCAACTCTTTCAGCATTCGGAATTTCCTTTTCACCTTTGATAAAAACATCTGAGGGGAAACCGGGATTCAGGTAAGGATTTGGAATTAATCCATCATACTTGCCGTGAATTATCAGCGTTGGAACTTTTATAGCTGAGAGTTTATTGAAAGTTGGTTCATCAAGCATTGCATCAACACAACGATCAACAGTATATGTAAATTCATCAAAATCTTTTGCTTTTCTCATTCTCACTCTCTCTTCGACCATCCATTCAAACTTATCTGACCAATTATAGAAATTGTTTGAAAGATTTCTTCTTATTCCTTCTTCAGTTGTTGATTTAACACCACTCATTGTAATTGCATTCCTCAGCCAATCACCTTCACCTCTTTGAAATTCTTCAAAGCCAGCCGGAGCAGCAAGGATCAATTTGCTAATTTTTTCAGGATATTTCAGAGCAAAAATTATCGAAATCTGTCCGCCCATTGAATGACCGACTAAAGTTACATTTTTTAACTTCAGCTCATCGATAAATTGCTTAACTGTTTCAACATAAAACGAGAGTGAATATGGATAATTTCCTTTCTGTGACTTACCATATCCGGGTAAATCAATTGCTAAAACTCTGAAATGTTTTGACAGCTCCGGAATATTGTATCTCCAAAATCCCGCATTACTTGCTAACCCGTGAATTAAAATAAGAGTGTTATCTCCTGAACCTTCGTCAATGTAAGATATGAATGGGTTATTAAGAATTTTTTTTGTCTCAAAGCCATAATCAATCTCATTAAATTCCAAGGCTGGTTTATCCCAATAGAGATATCCACCTGAGCAAGCCTGTAGTATTAAAATGACGCTGACGAATATTGAATTTAATATCTTCATATCATACCTCCTTAAAACATTAACCAGCTTAGAGTGGTGAAAAATGTCCACGGATCTTTTGGACGAACCCTGTCATAAGTTACATTCGGAGAATTGTAAAAATCTCCCAAAGCCAAATAACCTGCACTCACACCAAGAGTAAGAAAAACTTTCAGATTATATTTTAATTCTATGTTTACTTCACTGCCGATGTATGAGTCGCCACCGTCGGGCTTTACATTCGAGATTGCGGTTGCAAAGCCAAGCTTTCCAAAAAATTTATTCGGTATAAAATCCTTAGAGACATTCAGAAATGCAGCGGTAACTCCAAGTCCCATATTTGATATATCGTGGACAGCAGAATAATATCTATTAACGACTTGCGGATCTGGAAACAATATCAAAGCTCTGTGCGCACTGTAAATTCCAACTGGTGACCCATAAACATTTCCGGTAATTACACTGTTAAGTTTTCCGTCACTTACTCCATTCTTATCTCCAGTTGTATAAAGAGTTTCGAAAGAAATTTTATCATTCGATGTCATCCCATATTTATAAGCAACACTTGCATTAGCAGTTAAAGAAAAAATATCTGCAAACTTTCCATTACTTGAACCAACTGAATCAATCATACCAAGATTGCTCATAATAAAACCATCAATCCACCATCTGCCAGCGAGAAAATCTCTGTTGTATGCAAATCTTCCTCCCAGCCAAGCAATATCAGCTTCGTATTTTTTTACATTGCCTGGGAGTTTGATCCTGACTGCACCGTTGTATTCAGCAAGAGCACTATTAAGTCCCTGACCTAAAACAGATATACCTCCTGAACCTTTACCTCTGTCCCATACATACCATAGACTTCCACCAATTTCCAAAAGAGGAGCTATTCTCGATTCAACATCTAACATCCAGAGAGATACATCATCATTTTTACTTATTTCATTTTCCCAAAGTTGGAAATATCCTAATCTTCCTTTGGTAACAGGGGTTATATCTGCAAAGAGATTAATTCCCACTGCTTGTGTTCCCCAAAATGAAAGTTTGTATCCACTGGTTTGAGCAGTCTGTAGAGTATTGACATTTGGATCTCGAACATTATCGAATAATCTTTGCAAACCAACTACAGCATTCCAATTACTTTCATCTGGTTTGATTTCAACATTTGCAAGAAGAGTTTGAAGGTTCACCTGCCCTGCATTAATTGCTCCACCTCTGTTGTTCCCAACTCCATAAGCCTGATCGCCCCAAGTATAATCAATTTTGAATAATGCTCTGAATGTAGCAAAGCCATCAAGAATCGAAGGTTTATAAACCATAAAAGGAACAAATCTCTGTTCAAGATAAGCAGATGTCTGCGGAACAGTATTCGTTGAGTTCTGACCGAATAATCTTCCAATAACCTGTCCCTGAAGAATATCATTCGTGGGAGTAATATTGGTAGAAGTTAATCTTGTAAAAGAGTAACCAATAAACTGAAATTCTTTGGGTACCGGATCTTTCAACCGGCTATTTTCCTGAGCTAAAAGAAGAGGAATAAAAATTAAAATAAAAATTGCACTTAAAAATTTTTTCATTGGTTAAACCTCAATGATTTAATTAAAAAGGATGGCACTTAAGCCATCCTGAGTTAATAATTTATTGTCTAACAAATTTTTGAATCCAGGTTTTTCCCAAAGGAAGAGAATTATACTTCGTACTACCAAATCCTTCTGAAGCAACAGGAGCTGTAAATCCAGGAATTGCTGGAGTAGTTTGAATTACTTCGTAAGTTAAGTCTTTCGTTGTAACTCTGTAAATTCCTTGAGAAGTTACAGAAGTTGGTGTTGTCTGATTTAATGTTATATTTCTTATAGAAGTGTTGTTATTCGACTGAGTGGTAAATGTGCCCGTATAAGTAACACTTACATTAGCTGAATCAGTTGCAACAACACTGTAGGTATTGTTTGAATTAAAAGTCGCAACGATTCGTTTAGTCTTTAGAGTGGCTTTCAAACCAGGAGCAATATTATCACCTTCAGAAACCCAGGTTCCAACAAGATATTCTTTCGTAGGATTTGCCGGGACAAAATTTTGAACCCATGTTTGTCCAAGAGAGACATTATTATATTTTGTGCTTCCAAATCCTTCACCAGCTGTTGGAGGTGTGAAACCTGGAATTGCAGGTGTTGTTTGAATAACTTCATACTTAAGAAATCCATCTGAATTTACCTGATAAATTCCAGTAGAAGTAACTGAAGTGGGCACAGTTTGATTTAATACGATTGATCTGATTGTGGTTCCTGTATTTTCTGTTACTGTGTATGTCCCCGAATATGTTACCTGAGCACCAGCACTATCAGTTGCAATAACATTGTAGGTTTTGTTAGCATTAAATGTAGCGATGATTTTAACTGTTTTTAGTGTTGAAACTAAACCGACAGCTACATCTGCTCCTTCAGAGATCCAGGTTCCAACTATCGGATCCGTTGGTGGGGTTGGAGTAGGTCCTCCTTCATCTTCACTTTTGCAGCCCCAAAATGAAAGTGAAGCAACGACGAGAAATAAAAACAGCTTTTTCATAATAGTTCCTTTCTGTTTGTTTTAAGGTTTGTTGATTAAATTTAAGTGTATATCGAGCAACTTTCTTTTATCAATTTTACCTGCATCATTCTTCGGTAATTCATCGAGGAACTGAATGTACTTCGGAATTTTATACTTAGCTAAATTTCCAAGACAATATTTTATAACATCTTCTTCTTTAAGTGATAACTTTTCTTTTAATACGACAAAAGCTTTTCCAACTTCACCCCATTTTTCATCAGGAACTCCAATGACTGCAACTTCTTTGATTTTATCATTTGTATAAAGAAAGGCTTCAATTTCTGCCGGATAAACATTCTCTCCACCACTTATGAACATATTTTTCTTTCTGTCAACAACGTAGTAATAACCTTCAGAGTCTTTTTTCACAAGGTCACCTGTATGAAACCAACCATTAGTAATTGCCTCAGCTGTTTCTCTCTCTTTTTTCCAATAACCTGATGTTACAACAGGTGAACGAAGCCAAAGTTCTCCTACTTCATCTACTTCACACTCAGTTTTATCATCTTTCATAATTTTAGCTTCGATATAAAAGTTGGGAAATCCAATTGATCCCTTTTTTCTGATAGCGTCATTCTGATGAAGTGAAAAGCAATTTGGTCCAACTTCAGTTAGTCCGTAGCCTTGCCTGATAAAAATTCCTTTCTTATGCCAGATGTTAATCAAAGGAATTGGCATTGGAGCGCCCCCAACAATTGCATAACGAACGGATGATAAATCAGTTTTTTCGAATAAAGGTGATTCTGCCATCATCTGAAGCATCGTTGGAACACCAAACAAAATTGTTGTTTTTTCTCTTTCCATTAATTGAAGAATTAAATCCGCATCAAAGTGTGTTAATAAAGTGTGTGATGCTCCGTGATGAAGAAATGGTGTGAATAAAACATTCCATCCACCAGTATGAAAAAAAGGGGCAAAACTTTGTGTGTGATCGTTTGAAGTTAAATCAAGTCTCAATGCAGTATTTATTGAATTCCAGAATAACATTCTGTGTGAGATTATTACTCCTTTCGAAAGTCCCGTAGTGCCTGCGGTGTAAAGAATCATTACAGGAGTTTCTTCCGTGAATAATTCTTTGGAATTAAAGTCGGAATTGATATTCTTTTCTATCAGAAATTTCTCAATTTCTTCAAGAGTTAATACACTCGGAATTTTTGAAATTGCTGATATCTTCGGAATGTAATCAGAAAATTCTTTGTCATAATAAAACAAAGATGGTTCAGCATCGTTAATAAGAATATCAAGCTCTCTATGGGTTAATCGAAAATTCAGAGGAACTAGTATTGCTCCAATTTTTACACAAGCAAGAAAAAGAATTACATGTTCAGCTTTATTCTTTGAGTAGATTGCTATCCGATCACCCTTTTTTATTTTATATTGATTGACTAGATAATCAGCAAGTGAATTAGTTCTCAAATTAAATTCAGAATAACTCCACTGAACATCCCTCTGATGTTCTCTAAGAAACATTTTGTTTGGAGTATAATATGCCCATTTGTTTAACCAATCAGTTTGAAAATTATTCATTTGATTTTTTCCCTTTGATTAAATTTATAATCAGGGCTACAATAACGGCAGATATGATTGCCATTGCTGATGCTACCCCAGGATTTTCGCCCGTTGCTACACTGAAAGGAACTTTAATCTGACCATAGAAAAAACTAAAGTGAACAATGATGGCAACAACTGAAGCAGTCATTACAGCTAATCGTGAAAAATTCTTAAAGAACATTCCAAATAGTATAGGTACAAATGCGGCAGAGAAATAAGCATATACACCATTCTGAGCAAAAATTCCGACACTTAGTTTGGGATTTACAAGCTGATCGTATGAAAGATAAATTGCAATAACCCCAATTAAAGCAATTGATATTTTATTTACGAGAATCAACGCAGATGATTTTTTACTTTCATCTTCAGGAAGAAATTTTCCGAACAGCGGTTTTATAATGTCAGTCGTTATTGTTGTTGATATGGACTGTATCAAACCTTCCAACGTTGAAATACCAGCTGATATTAAACCCATAACTACAATTAGGCCAACAAACACCGGGAATTTTTTAACAACATAGGCAGAAATAACACCATCGAGTTTTAATGAAGCTCCATTAATCATTAAATCAGGGAATATTATTCTCGCATAAAGTCCTGTAAAAACAACGAGGAAGAAAATCATCTGAACAATTGAAGCAGTAATAAGATATCTGTTAACATCACTGTCTTTTTTCAATAATAGTGATTTGGTAATTATATGAGGTTGACAGACAACAGCTACGCCAACTATCATTTGAGCAATAATTATTTCGAAATAATCTCTGAAAAGAAAACTGTTATCATTTGTTGTTTGAACCAGCTTCGGATCAATGGATGATAGTTTATTCAAAAAGCTGTTTATTCCACCGTTAAAGTGTTCATAACCTGACCCTAAAAGAATAAAAGCAACAACCAACATAATAATTGCCTGCACAGTGTTTGTGTAAACCATCGAATTAGCACCACCAAACATCATATAACCGAATATGAATACAACAATTCCAATAAGAATAGTTAACTCATCAACATTTAGTGTTTTTGAAAGTACTTTCGTTAATCCAACACAAATCAATACGATAAATGTTATAAGCAAAAGGGAAAGAAAAGCAAAAAACAGAGAGTAATAATTACTTCTGTATCTTGTTCCCATCCATTGTGCCATAGTTAAAGCTTTTACACTCGTGCCGTGTGAACGGAATTTTTTTGTCAGAATTATAAGAGAAATGATCGCTGCAATTGGAAGAAAGATTCCATAGGATAAGAATGCGCTAAGTCCGTAGTAAGCAATAAATCCCGGATTGATTATAAAAGTTGCCGCACTTGTCATTGAAGCCGCAAGAGACAAACCAACTGCAACGGGAGAAAACATTATATTTCCAACTGCATAATCATTTATGTCCTTTGTTTTTCTTGCACCACGAAAAACAAAAAGCAATACAACCACACTGTAAGCTAAAATTAATATCCATCCAGATGTTACTAATTCTTTTGATGCAATATCCATAAGATTACATCCTGAAAATTGTTATTGCAAAAGCAAGCCCGCCACCTGAACCAATGAATAAGCATAAATCATTTTCTTTAATGAGACCTTTTCTTCTTACTTGATCAAAAGTCATAGGAATGCAGGCAGACCCTGTATAAGCGTATTTATCCATTATTGTATAACCTTTTTGCCGATCAACTTTAAGATTATCTAAAGTTTCCCAAATGGAATTGATATTTATTTGTGTGAAGAAATAATGATTGATTTCATCAGGTTTGATTTGCAAATCATTACAAGCTTCTTTTATCATTTTTGTCCATGTATTTGGATTAGTTTCCTTAGGAAACTTTTTTACAAATTTCAGCAAGTGTTCTTTTCTGTCAATAACTTCGTGAGTGATAGGTATATGTGTTCCACCTGCGTAAATTCCCATCCAGTCGCAATACTGACCATCTGTGTGTAATCTTGCGGTTAAAAACCCTTTTCCTTCCTCATTAGTCGATTGAAGCAATACACCCGCAGCACCATCAGCAAAAAGCGTTACGGTTTTTTTATCCTTCATATTCAGATATTTGCTCATTGCGTAGGCACCAATAACAAGAACATTATTGTATCGTGAATCTGCTTTAATGAATTTTGATGCTACATCAAGACCTGTTACAAAACCTGCGCAAGCAGTATTGATATCGAAAGTGCCAGAATTAACAGCTCCAATTCTGTATTGTACCAAAGAAGCAGTTGAAGGAGAAATATATTCCGGAGTATCAGTTGCGATAATAATCAAATCTATTTCTTCTGCTTTTACATTAGCATTCTGAAGAATCTTTTTGGCTGCTTCAACACAAAGATCCGCAGTAGATTGATCATCGTTACACCATCTTCTTTCCGTGATTGTAAGATTTTCTCGCAACCAAGTATCAACATCTTCACCAAGTAACTCATTGAAAAAAGAGTTGGGTAACACTCTTTCAGGAACATACATTCCTGAGGCAACTATCTGAGCATTTCTAATCATAAAACCAATCCACCGTCAACACTTAAAACCGCTCCATTAATAAAATTTGCTTCATCACTTGCAAGAAACAGATATGCATTCGCTATGTCCTCCGGATTACCTAATCTTCCAAGCGGTGTTCTTTCTTTGAGCATATCGAGAACTTTTTCCGGAACTGTTGAAACCATTTCAGTGGCAATAAATCCAGGGGCAACAGCATTAACGTTAATTCCTTTTCTTCCAAGTTCTCTTGCCCAAACTTTAGTCATACCGATAATACCTGATTTTGTTGCGACATAATTTGTCTGTCCGAAGTTTCCGTATAAACCAACAACCGACGAAGTATTAATAATTTTCCCATAAAGTTTCTCTACCATAAATGGGGCAACTGCTTTCGTGCAATTGAAAACACCGGTTAGGTTAACATCAATTACTTGTTGCCATTGCTCGGAAGTCATTTTGAGAAATGATGCATCTCTTGTGATGCCGGCATTATTAACAAGAACATCAATTTTATTGAATTTTTCATAAATATATTTTGCAGCCTCAGAAACGGATTCTAGCTTGGTTACATCCACTTTCTGAAATTCAATAGTCTCACTTATGTTTTTAAATTCAGTAATTGTTGCCTGAGCTTTTTCTTCATTTACATCCCATATAACTACTGTGCTACCTTCCTCTACAAATCTTTTTACTGCGGATTTGCCTATACCTTGAGCACCACCTGTAATGATTGAAACTTTATTGTGTAACCGATTCATAATTTTACTCCGGATTTTTATCGTTTGAAAAATTTCAAACAGTCATTGAAAAAATTATTTATATAATTTTGCTCTCATTTTTGTCCACTCGACAAGAAAAGCATTAAAATGTTCTTCCATCAACTCATAGAACAATTCCATTTCCTTCATACGAATGTTAATAGTTTCTAAAGAAGATTTATTGGTCGAATTAATTTTTTCTTTTAGTTGAGTGGCTATTCTTTTATTGTTTTTAATTAGCTCAAGATTATTCCGGAAGGCATGTTCAAAAACTTCAGGTTCAATTTCATAATAATCTTTACGGTTGTTTTCAGGCATCCAGGCTTTTCGTATTAATCTTTTGTCACGGAGTCTTCGAACTATCTGGCTGATTGGTCCCTTGCTTCTGCCGAGTTGTTTGGTTATTTCATCAAGAGAAAGTGGTTGGGGAGTGAAAAGAAGTAATGCTATGATGTGTCCCATCAGTTTATTTAGCCCGAAAGCTTTGTAAGCATCACCGAATCTTTGAACGAGCTCTTTTTTAATTTTTTCTTCGGCAGTCATTCAATTTGTCGTTTTTTATTTTTCAAACAATAAAAACTTAAAGAAAATTAAATTCAGAGTCAAGAGAAATTTTAATTTTTTTTATAAAGTTGATTTCAGTCTCTGAAGACCGGCTTTGCTTACCGGAATCTGTTTGCCGTTTTTCATAACTAACCGATATGATTCAGTTTCGGTCTGTTCAAGATGTTGTATAAATCCAAGATTGATTATATAGGAACGATGAACCCGCACAAATTCATTTTCATTAAGATGGGAATCAAAATATTTCATCGTTTTTTGTTTTAAGTATCGTCCCTTTTCAGTATTTATCAGCACATAGTCATCCTGAGCTTCAATCCATTTAATCTCTCCAACAGGAATTACTGTGATTTTCGAGCCATCTTTGATTACAACTCTCTCCAAAAATTCAATTTTCTCGTCAGTGGTTTTGATTATATTCTCAATCGCCGAATTTTGTTTGAAACGATCACCAAGTTGTAATACCGCTTTTTGAAGAGCTGACTCGAATCTCTCTTCCGAAAATGGTTTTAATAAATAGTCAATTGCATTTACTTCAAAAGCCTTTATTGCAAAATGATCATACGCTGTTGTGAAAATGATTACGGGCGGCTCTTCAATTAACTCAAGCATTTCAAAGCCAGTCAATTTTGGCATTTGAATATCGAGAAAAATCAAGTCTGGCTTTAGTTCGTTAATTTTTTTAATTGCATCAAAACCATTAGAACATTCAGCAATTATCTCAAAATCACTTTTTTTACTTAAATAACTTTTGGTTATTTGTCGTGCAAGTGACTCATCATCAATAATTATTACTTTTATTTTGCCGCTTTGCATTTTATGTTAAAATTATTTTATTATCAATTGGAATGAAAATATTTACTGAAAAGTTACCTTCTTCCTTTTTAACTTCCACAAGATTATCTCTGCCATAGATAAGTCTCAATCGTTCTTTAATATTTCTAATTCCTACTCCAGCTCCTTTTTTATGAGATTCTCCCTCGAAATTATTTTCTAAAGCTATTTTGAGAAAATCATTTTCTTTTTTACAACTCAATTTTATCGTTACAACATTTAAAGTTTCATAGACTGCGTGCTTAATAGCATTTTCAAAAAGAGGTTGAAGAATCATCGAAGGTATCTCAACATTTTTACACTCGATTTCAATGTCTTCAACATATTCAAATTTATCTTCAAACCTGATTTTTTCAATGTCAAGATAGAGTTTTATATTACGTAATTCCTCAGTTAGTGAATTCTTTTGTTTATCATTATTAGCAAGAGTATATCTCAAAAAATCAGCAAGCTTGATTATCATTTGTTTTGCACGCTTCGGATCAATCTCTGTTAATGCACTCATTGAGTTCAAAGCATTAAAAACAAAGTGTGGGTTTATCTGAAATTTTAGTGATTTCAATTCAGCTTCAGTCACCAGACTTTTAAGTTCTTTTTCTTTAATTATTTTTTCCTGAAAACTAGAATAATAAATCACGATGTAATAGAATGAAGTTAAAAGAAAATAATGTAGAAAACCGATTATTACTCTATGTTTAAGTGTATTGATAAAAAATGTATCATAATCAAATTTATCAAGCGTTAGACTTAGAGTTATAAAGTAACCAATTAATAACCATATAATAGTTACTAAAAAATATCCTACGATGTGGCTTAGAATTATTTTTGAAATGCTAACGTTTTCAATAGAAAGATATTTTGCAGAAAACCAGAAACTCAGTCCAAATCCGGCTAATAATAAATTAAAAATAATCAGATCAGCAATTGCTATATTCTGATTGATGTTCGCGTCGTAAATAACAAGAATGAAGTAAACAAAAACCAATATCGAAGAAAATATCAGATAAATGAAAAAATTCTTCGGACTTTGTAAAATGGGATTAGCAGACATACTTGCCTAGAAATAAGACTTTATTTCACCACCGCAAAAAATTACAAGTCCTTTGACGATAATGGTTTTATTTACATCAATAGCTGCAGATGGATCTTTAATTATTTTATTGGAAAATCCGCCAAAAATTGGTGTAACATTTATAACCACATTCCAATCACCCGGAACAATAAGAGTTGTTCCACCAAATACAAATAGAACATCAATTACGTTTGTTCCATCGGAGAGTTTGCATCCCTTCAAATTGATTTCAGAACCACCGAAAATAGAAGTTATACTCCCCCCTTTGAAGTTGTCTGAGGTTAATGCTTTTTCACTAACACCAAAAATTGAAATATCATCTAATATATCTTTCTTTTCGTTACTAATAGTCCTTTTATCTTTTTCAACTTTATCAAATATTATATATAAACCAATAGAAATGAAAATGATTGCAAAAACAATTGTTCCGTCGTAATCAATATCGGGAAATATTCTAGGGATTAAAAAAATTATTCCAAGCCCGGATAGAATTCCTCCTAATAGTTTTTTATTGGTGTTTATTGTTATCACTAATCCTATTACTAAAAAGAAGAAAGGCCAGGAAAAAATTATCCTTAAATACTGAAATGCAGAATATTCATTGAATTAAAAAAGAATAATAAACCTAAAAAAATAAATGCTCCTCCAAGCCAAACTCTCTTATCGGTTTTATTTGTGATTTCTTCCATCTTACGCTCCTTTCTATATAGTTCGTTTTACTTGGTAAAAAACTAACGTAAAAACGAATTTCTTTAAATAAAAAATCGGTAATTAGCCCAAAATAATCGGTTAGCGAACTGAAAAAGATGATGACATTAATTCATCAAATATGAACCTCAACTTTACCAGACATAGCTTGTTCCACTTTAGCTAATGCCTGAGCAAGATCATCAATTAAATCTTCCACATTTTCGATTCCGACAGAAATTCTCACAAGACCTTCAGTTATTCTGGCTTCTTCGCGTGCTTCTTTTCCCATTGAAAAATGAGTCATGCTTGCAGGGTGCTGAATCAAACTTTCTACACCACCAAGACTGACTGCGAGTTGAAACAATTTAACTGAGTTCATCATAACTCGACCAGCTTCAAATCCACCTTTCAACTCAATAGTAATCATTCCTCCGGGACCTTTATGCTGTTTCTGTCCGACCTGATAATGAGGATGAGTTTTTAATCCCGGATATTTAACTGATTCAACTAAAGGATGAGTTTCAAGCCATTCGGCTATTCTCTGAGCATTCTGACAATGCTTTTCCATTCTAATGGCTAATGTTTTCAAACCTCGATGCACAAGGAATGCATTAAATGGATCTATTACTCCACCAAGTTGATTCAAAGTCTTTCTAAATTGTTTATAAGTTTCTTCATCTTTTACAACTATGACACCACCAACTACATCAGCATGACCGTTGAGGAATTTTGTCAAACTGTGCATCACTATATCAGCTCCAAGTAACAGGGGATTTTGAAGTGCTGGACTCATAAAAGTATTATCCACTACGACGATTGCTTTGTGTTCGTGAGCGATTTTGGAAATTTCTTCAATATTAGAAATGCATAGTGTGGGATTGCCCGGAGTCTCGATGTAAACAACTTTTGTATTTGGTTTAATTGCTTTACGAACATTCTCACTATCAGAAGAATCAACAAAAGTAGTTTCAACCCCATATTTTTTCATAATAGTATTAAGAACTGTTGTGGTTGGTCCGTAAACTGCAGAAGAACAAACAACATGATCTCCTGATTGAAGTAAAGTTATAAATATAGTACTAATCGCAGCCATTCCACTTCCGCAACCTAAAGCTTTATGTCCACCTTCAAGTGCGGCAATTGCATTTTCCATCGCTTCAACTGTGGGATTTAGCATTCGAGTATAAATGTAACCTTTCTCTTCTCCTGCAAATAATGAAGCACCGTGTTTTACATCTCGGAATTTGAAAGTTGAAGTTTGATAAATCGGAGGGACTACTGCACCAAACTCATATTCATCAATTCCTGAATGAACGCATTTAGTTTGAAAACCTAAATTTTTATGACTTTTCATTTTTATTCCTAATAAATTTTATTTTATCTCTTCATACAAAATTACCAAATCTATTTTGAGTTTTTATAAAACCGATATGGTTGATAATCAATAAAATCATCAACATACAAATCGAAATATTTTACCTTACCTTCTTCTATGTGGAAAGGAAATACTCTTATTCCATAGGTTGGATCGGAGTAAGTACAGACAAATCTATTGTTTCCAATGTATTCAAGTTTACCCTTGATTTTTGAGTGATGCTCGAGGGTGAGTTCAAGTTTGGGTTTAAGTTCAAGTTCAGGTTCAAGTTCGGGATTATTGTTTATTATTTTTAATTCTGCAAAACCATAAACGTTATGATAATATCTACCTTCAAATTCTGAGAGATTCAATTCGGGTATAATATTCATACTTACCGAATCTCTCCAGCTTGCTCGCTGATTATCTCTTTCTCCGATATTTTTAATGTAACGCTCAAAAAACAATTGATCATAATTTCTGTAAGGAAGATTCAGGTATGAATCAAGAATCTCCCAACGAACAGACATATAAAATGAGTTCTGATCTGTATTTGTAAGAACTACTATTCCTAAATTTTCTGATGGTACTAAAGTTACAGATGTAACAAATCCATTAACACCACCTGTATGTGAAACAATCTCACGACCCTCATAATCCTGCAAATCCCAGCCTAAACCATAAAGCCTGTAAACAGATTTATTAAAAGGATGACTTGCTTTTCTAACGATTGTTTGAGGTTGTCTTGTTTTATTTATTACACTAAATGGAATAACATTCTCTCCTTGAAATTTTCCACTGTCAAGTTGCGCAATAAGCCAATGGCTCATCTCATTAACAGACGAAGCCATACTTCCGCAAGCCGCCATGTTATCAATGTTTTCAAAAGGAAGAACAACTATATTTCCATCAACTAAAGTGTGTGGTTTAGCTACATTTTGTTGTTTCGCAAAATCAACCGAGAGAGCAGTTGTAGTTTTCATTTGCAATGGATTTAGAATTCTTTCTTTGAGAAAATCTTTCCAATCTGAGCCAGTAACTTTTTTAATCACTTTGCTTGCAACAGCATAACCGGCATTTGTGTAACCATACTTTGCGCGGAAATCAAATTTGGGTTCGAGTAATCCGAATTTTTCTATTACCATATCTTCGTTTAAATCAGAAGACCAATACATGAAATCACCTTGAAATGTTTCGTAACCCATTCTGTGTGTGAGGATATCTATGAGATTGATCTCTTTTGTAATCCATTCGGATTTCATTTTAAAGTCTGGAAGGTATTTAATTATTTTATCTTCCATATTTAATTTCCCATCATGTTCAAGTAATGCAAGCAAAGTACCAGTGAAAGCTTTTGTGTTTGAGCCAATCATAAAAAGAGTGTTTTCATCAACTTTATCGTTTTTACCAAACTCTTTTACACCATATCCTTTTGCAACAACAATTTTCCCATCTTTAACAATAAGAATAGCTGCACCGGGTATCTGCCAATTCTTGAGTCCGCGATTAACATAATTATCTAAACTATCAGTAATGAAAGTTGGTATTTGTTGTGATGAAAGGGAAGAATTAAATAAAGTACAAATAAAGAGTGTGAATAATAATCTTTTCATATTAACTCCTATAAATCGTCAAGTAAAACTAAGAAAATTTTCTAAACCTTCTTTAATCCATTTTTAAAATAATCCTAATTGACTCGTCAATTTTATTATAATAAATTTGTCATAAATTTTTGGAAAGAAACTAAATGCCCAAAGAAAGCGTAAAACATTTTGTAGAAAAGAACTCATTTCAGAGTTTCATTATTGGTCTGATTATTTTTAATTCCATTACAATTGGAATGGAGACGTCAGAAACAATAATGAATTCATTCGGCAGCACACTGCTTTTGATTGATAAAATCATTCTCTCCATCTTCGTGCTTGAAATATTATTAAAACTCTATGCCTATGGATTTTGGTTTTTCAGAAGCGGATGGAATGTTTTTGATTTTGCAATTGTTGGGATTGCATTACTTCCGGCTTCTGGTGCTCTTGCGGTTCTGCGTTCACTGAGAATTTTCAGATCGTTGCGTTTAATTAAAAATCTACCAAGATTAAGATTCATTGTTGAATCTCTGCTGCTTTCTCTACCAAGTATTGGATGGATTTTTGTTTTACTTACTCTTGTCTTTTATGTTTTTTCTGTAATCGGGACGAAATTATTCGGAGCTTCATTTCCAGAGTGGTTTGGAACCTTGTGGGCTTCAATGTTTTCCCTTTTTCAGATTATGACTCTTGAAGGATGGGCAGATATTGCACGAACCATCAGTAATAAATATCCGTTTTCAAATGTCTATTTTATATCGTTTATACTTATAGCTTCTTATACAACTCTTAATATTTTTATTGCAATTGTTGTTAATACAATGTCAGAGATTCAACATAAAATAAGTCAAAAGGAATCTGAGAAAATAGGGAATATCATTCAGGATGAAAATGAAGAATTACGAGAAGACATAAGAAATCTTAGAGAGCAAATAGTAAAATTAGAAGAAAAGATTACCAGAAAATCACTTAGTTAAAAAGAATACTTTTCTTACATATTACATCGGAATCAACGAAATCTCATAAATTTCAATTGCTGTTTGAATCTTCATTATCAATACAGAAACAAAGTGTTTCAATTTACAAAGAAGACCGTATCCAATTGTATTAACCTTATTTAGCCTGTGTATCCCAGAAGATTCTTCAAACTTGGCGACAATGTCATAATTTTCTTTCACTCTGTTTAAGAATGTTATCTCAGACATATAAGTGAATGGATAACTTATCCATTTATCAGAAATACCTTCTGGCAATTCACCTATTCCATTCCAACTTAATTTAGTATTTAAGACAGTTATTATATCTGAATTGCCTTTATTCAATCCCAATCGATTAAACAGAATTCATTTTGATCCAGAAGTCAGAATTATTTCAAGATATTTATGAGGATTATCAACACATTGAAGAGTGCCTGAGGTATGCAGCAAATCAATCTCGGGTATTTTCTTAATGGTTTCCTCAAGACTATCAGAGAATGAGAGTTCTTCGTTGCTTAACTCATTCGCATATTGCACCATTTTAGGAGTTTCGACCACCACCCAATTAAATTTAATTTTTTTGCTGATAAGTTTTCTCAAGTGAAAATAATGCGCACCACAAGCCCCTCCGAAATCTACAACATTTATTCTTTCTTTATTACTTTCAATTATCGGATTTATAACTGAAATTTTGCTATAAGCTGATGTAGGCCAGACGGGAACAGAATCATTTTCAATTTTCTTGATAAAATTTTTGGTCTTTGATAGAATAACTTTGATTAACTCTTCTTCCTGATAAGGAATATTTCCACAAGTTTTAGAAGCCTCTTCATAGCTGGAATAAATTTTATTCGAAAATCTTCTTTTAGAAAAATTAAATACTCTGAAAATATTCGGATGCACATATTTTTTAATCAATTTTTTCATAATACACCGTTCAACTATTTAATGTTTATTTGGATTGTTTTGAATGCAAAATAATTTACAAAAAAAATGAAAAGCAATAGGAATAAATACTAATTAAACCGAATTCAGTATATCTTAAATATAATAATTCATTATCGAAATTTTAAGGCTAATCGTTTTTGGATGTAATTATCTTTTAATAAAATTATTTCATGAAAAAGCTACAGTTCTGTTACAATTTTAGAAATCTAATCTCAGCGCACAATCAAGCCGCTTTTATTTTTTTTAAGTTCTTCAGGAATGACTTTTAGTATGTCTGATTTCAATGCTTCAAGCAAATGCGTTTTTATGAATGTGTTTGAATAAATAAGTCCGACTTCCCTTTTGGGTACAGGATTGGTAAACTCTTTTATCTGATTGAGTTTCTTTCTGTCTTTTATGTATTGCAGTGCAAGATACGGCAGCAAAGTCATCCCGAATTTTTGCTCAACAAGTTTAATCAGTGTTTCAAGATTTCCACTTTCAAAAATTACCTTACTGCTTTTGTGAATCCATTCATTCTCATTGCTTTTGCAAACAGCAAGAGTCTGCTCACGTAAACAATGTCCCTCTTTCAATAGAAGAAAATCACTTACATCCAAATCATCCTGAGAAATTTTGTTTTTTCTTATTAGTTTATGATCCGGTGGAAGAAAAGCAACAAAAGGTTCATAATACAAAGTTTCAGTTATAAAATTTCCGTTGTTTGATCGGAGAGCAATTATGCCAATATCAAAATTACCTTTGTTAAGTCCATTCAACACTTCATCTGTGGTTACTTCATCAATTATCAGTTCAACTTCGGTATATTTTTTTGTAAAGCTGCTAATAAACATTGGAAGCAAATAGGAAGAGATAGTGGGAATAACTGCTACACGCAAAGCCCCGACAAACTCTCCTCTTTCAACCTGAAGAATAATCGTAAGTCTTTCCTTTTCCTTAATAATCTGTTTTGCCTGCTCCAATACTTTGCGACCGATATCTGTCGGAACAATTGGCTGCTTATCTCTTTTGAAAATTATAACTCCTAACTCTTCTTCAAGCTTATGAATCTGCATACTCAATGTTGGCTGAGTTACAAAACAATTCTTAGCCGCTTCAGAAAAACTTCCGAATCTTTCTAATGCAATAAGATATTCAAGTTGTGTCAGTGTCATTTTGATTATAAGATTATTTTATACAAATATAAAAATTATCAATTTGATTTATGAAGCATTTTGTGCAAGATTTGAAATGAAAATTTTATAATAATATTTCATTAATCATTTTAAAATTACAGGGGCGCTTTTCTGAAATTGACTTCAAATTTTATAACAACAAATGAAAGGATAAACAATGAGCAACAACGGTAATGGAAGTAAATGTCCGTTTCCACACTCAATGAACGTAAGTGCATTTGGCACTTCTGTTCAGGATTGGTGGCCTAACCGCCTTAAACTCAACATTCTTCGTCAGAATTCGGAATTATCAAATCCGATGGATAAGGATTTTAATTACCGAAAGGAATTTAAAAGTCTCGACTATGATGCACTCAAAAAAGATCTGATAGAGCTTATGACTCAATCTCAGGATTGGTGGCCTGCTGATTTTGGGCATTACGGACCTTTATTTATCAGACTTTCCTGGCATGCTGCGGGAACATACAGAATGGGTGATGGACGCGGTGGTGCTGGTGGCGGACTACAGCGTTTTGCACCAACTAACAGCTGGCCTGATAATGCAAATCTCGACAAGGCTCGTAGATTGCTTTGGCCTATCAAAATGAAGTACGGAAATAAAATTTCCTGGTCAGATCTGCTTGTGCTTGCCGGTAATGTTGCAATGGAATCAATGGGCTTTAAGACTTTTGGATTTGCAGGCGGAAGAGAAGATTATTGGGAGCCAGATGAGAGCATTTACTGGGGCTCTGAAAAAGAATGGCTTTCTGATAAAAACAGATACTCTGGTGAAAGAAATCTTGAAAATCCACTAGCTGCGGTTCAGATGGGATTGATTTATGTTAATCCAGAAGGTCCAGGTGGAAATCCCGATCCTGTTGCAGCTGCAAAAGATATTCGCGAAACTTTCGCTCGTATGGGAATGAATGACGAGGAAACTGTTGCTTTGATTGCAGGTGGACATACTTTTGGTAAAGCTCACGGACAAGGAGACCCTAAGTTAATGGGACGAGAACCAGAAGCCGCTGATATTGAGGAGCAGGGTTTAGGCTGGCATTATAATTATAAATCAGGAAAAGGTCCTGATACACTTACCGGCGGACCTGAAGTAACCTGGACAACCACTCCAACAAAATGGAGTCATGATTTCTTCAAACATTTGTTTGAGTACGAATATGAATTGACACAGAGTCCAGCTGGTGCAAAACAATGGGTTGCAAAAAATGCTCCTGAAATTATTCCTGATGCATTCGATCCAAACAAGAAACACAAGCCCACAATGCTTACAACAGATCTTTCACTAAGATTTGATCCTGTTTATGAAAAAATTTCCAGAAAGTTTTATGAGAATCCCGACTCATTTGCGGATGCTTTTGCACGTGCGTGGTTTAAACTTCTTCACAGAGATATGGGACCCAAATCAAGATATCTTGGTCCTGAAGTTCCTCAGGAAGACTTAATCTGGCAAGATCCTATACCAGCAGTAGATCATAAACTTGTTAATGAAGATGATATTAATGAGCTGAAGAAGAAAATTCTTGAAACAGGACTTTCAATTTCTGAACTTGTAACTACTGCTTGGGCATCGGCTTCAACTTATCGTAACTCAGATAAAAGAGGTGGTGCAAATGGTGCGCGCATCAGATTGGAACCACAAAAAAACTGGGAAGTAAATAATCAACCATATATTCAAAAAGTACTTTCTACACTCGAAAAAGTTCAGAAAGAATTTAATGATGGACAGAAAGATGGGAAGAAAATTTCTTTAGCTGATTTAATAGTGCTTGCCGGTTGTGCTGCAGTAGAAAAAGCAGCCGTTGATGCTGGTTATGAGATTAAAGTTCCTTTCACCCCCGGCAGAACAGATGCAACACAAGATCAAACTGATGTAGAGTCATTCAATTACCTCGAACCTATTGCTGATGGTTTCCGAAACTATGCAAAAGGCGATGCGGGAGTTTGTGCAGAACATTTATTAATTGATAAAGCTCAGTTACTTTCTCTTTCTGTACCTGAAATGACAGTGCTAATTGGTGGATTGAGAGCGTTGAAAGCTAATTATGATGGCTCTGATTATGGCGTTTTAACAGACAGACCAGGTGTGCTTACTAATGATTTTTTTGTCAATCTTTTGGATATGAGTTACGAATGGAAACCAGTCAGTGATAAGAAAGATAAGTTCGAAATCCGTGAGAGAAAATCAGGTAAAACAAAATGGAGTGCAACACGAGTAGATCTTATATTCGGACATAACTCTGAATTAAGAGCAATCTCTGAATTCTATGCTTGTCCTGATAACAAACAAAAGTTTGTCAAAGATTTTGTTGCTGCATGGAATAAAGTTATGATGCTCGATAGATTTGATTTGCTTGATTAAAAAACCATCTGATTATTTTTAATCTTTAAGCCGTGGTAGAAATATCACGGCTTTTTGTCTTTTAAGCTTAGAAAAACATAGAGATTTTTTGAAACCACAGATAACACAGATTAAAAGAAAGATGAGATATGACTATTGACTAATGACTAATAAAAAATTTAGCCACGAATTTCACGAATTATCACTAATATTTAAAAATTGAATAATGACTAAATACAATTCACTATTCTTCAAATTATACTTTTTCAATAATCATTGATATTCCCTGTCCAACACCTATACACATCGTACATAATGCCTTTTTTGCGTCTGTTCTATGTAACTGATAGACTGCGGTTGTCAATAACCTTGCACCACTCATTCCAAGTGGATGCCCTAATGCAATTGCACCACCAAGCGGATTCATTCTTTGATCATCATCTTCTAAACCTAATTGCCTGATGCAAGCAAGCGCCTGTGCAGCAAATGCTTCGTTGAGTTCAATCAAATCAATTTGATCAAGCGTGATGTTTAATCTTTCGAGTACTTTTTTCGTAGCTGGCACAGGTCCGATTCCCATAATTCTTGGAGGAACACCAGCTGTTTGAATTCCTAGTATTTTCGCTTTTGGAATAAGACTATATTTTTTTATCGCCTTCTCAGATGCAATCAAAAGAACCGCAGCTCCGTCATTTATTCCTGATGAGTTTCCAGCGGTAATAGTTCCATTTGGATTGGTTAATGGTTTCAGAGCTAATAGTTTTTCCAATGAAGTTTTTCTTGGATGTTCGTCTTTATCAACAACTGTTTGTTGTCCTTTGCCTAAGTTTATCTGAACAGGAACTATTTCTTCTGCAAGAGTGCCATCCTCTTGTGCTGCTAATGCTTTTTCCTGACTCCAAAGAGCAAACTTATCTTGATCTTCTCTACTGATATTAAACTCAGTTGCAAGATTTTCAGCTGTCTGCATCATTGAATCAGTACCGTACATTTTATCGAGTAAAGGATTTATAAAACGCCAACCCAAAGTTGTATCATACATTTTAATATTTCTAGAAAAAGGTTCTGAAGCTTTATCAATCACAAATGGAGAGCGAGACATACTTTCAACTCCGCCAGCGATGATTAAATCTGCATCTCCTGTTTTTATTGCTCTTGATGCAATTCCAACGGCTTCCATTCCGGAGCCGCAAAGCCTGTTTACAGTTACTCCCGTAATTGAATCAGAAAGACCAGCTAATAGCAATGACATTCTTGCAACATTACGATTATCTTCTCCGGCCTGATTTGCACATCCTATTATTACATCGTCAACTTCTTTCCAATTTACTGAAGGATTTCTATCAACTAAGTTTTTAATTACATTAGCTAATAAATCATCTGGCCTGATTGAGGATAAAGCTCCGCCGTATCTTCCAATAGGTGTACGGATTGCGTCACAAATAAATGCTTCTTTCATAAAATTACATTTTATTGAATTTCTATTATCTGCTGTTTTAATTCTTTAAATGCTCTTAAAAATGCTTCGCTAAGAATGTCAACTTCTTTTTGAGTAATTGCAGTTGAAAACATACAAGTACATGTATTCACTAACAAAATATTTTCTTTGTAATAAAGATAGTCGAGAAGATTTTTCAGAACTTTTTGAACTTCTTTTGATTGAAATGCTTCCCTGTAAGTTTTGGGTGGATTAGCTTTCAGATGAATTCTGAACATCGAACCAGCTCCTGTTATTGAAACAGGCACATCTGCAAGTTTAATTGATTCCTGAATTTGATTCATTGCAGTAGCTGTAAGGGAATTAAGATTTGCAACTGCTTCTTCATCAAACAATTTCATTGCGGTGTAACCTGCTGTCATCGTAATTGGGTTCGCCGAAAAAGTTCCTGAATGAGGGAAAGCTGGTTTACCAAATCTTGGGTTCATCAATTCCATAATATCAGCACTTCCTGCTAATGCTCCTACAGGAAAACCTCCACCAATAATCTTTCCGAGTGCTGTTAAATCAGGAGAGACTGGATATATTTCCTGAGCACCGCCATATCCTACTCTGAATGTAACAACTTCATCAAAGACTAAAAGAGCATTATGTTTTCTTGTCCATTTGTAAATCGCTTCGATGTATTCAGGATTTCCTTTTACCAATCCAACTCTATGTGGAACGGGATCGATTATAACACAAGCAATCTGGTCAGAATAACGATTAAGAATTGCAAGTGTTCTTTCGATTTCATTATATGGAAAAATAATTACTTCATCTAAAACAGATTTTGGAGTTCCCTTAACCAGCGGAACACTATTAGGTGAATTTATATCTCCCCAATTATCTGGATTTGCTGTTTGGCTTACTTCGGCAAAGTCGTAAGTGCCGTGATATGCCCCCTCAGCTTTAGCAATTTTGGGTTTGCCTGTAAATGCTCTTGATAATTTAATCATAGCCATCACGGCTTCAGTACCAGAGTTCATAAATCTGATTCTATCAAAACTTTTAACACGATTGCACAAGTAATCTGCATATTTAGCTTCAATCTCTGTTGCCATCGTGTAAGCTGTTCCTTTTTTCATTTGATCAATTACCGCTTCGACAATTGCAGGATGAGAATGGCCGTGAATTAAAGAAGCCATATTGTTTGCAAAATCAATTCTTCGCGTTCCATCAATATCAGTTATGTAACATCCGGACGCACTTTCTACATAATCAGGGAAGGGATCACGAAAGACAGTATTTCTACTTACTCCACCTGGCAATACTTCACAAGCTTTCTGAAAAATTTCTTTGCTTTTACTTTCTGTTAAAATCATTTTGATTTTTTCCGTTGGATTATTTTGATATGAATTTGAGTTAGATAAAATGTAGCTCTGCATCTGTAACACTAATCAAGAATTCCGAAGTTACATCAGGTGCCATTTCTTTTACGAATAATTTTTTATCAATTATCTCCATCACAGCAAAGTTTGTGTAGATTTTGTTCACAACGTTTTTGCCTGTTAATGGATATGTACATTGTTTAACAATTTTAGGCTCACCATTTTTAGTAACATGTTGAGTTATAACATAGATATTTTTAACACCTGCTACTAAATCCATTGCACCACCGACTGCAGGAATTGAATTCGGTTCTCCAGTTGACCAATTTGCTAAATCACCTTCTTGTGAGACTTGAAAAGCTCCAAGCACACAGTAATCAATATGTCCACCACGAATCATTGTAAAGCTGTCTGCGTGGTGAAAGAAACAAGCACCTGGAATTGCAGTTACGCATTTCTTCCCTGCATTGATTAATTCCGGATCTGCTTTAGCTGGTTCAGGCACAGGTCCCATTCCGAGCAATCCATTTTCTGTGTGGAAAATTATTTCTCTGCCTTCGGGGATGAAATTTGCTACTAATTCCGGAATTCCGATTCCGAGATTTACATATGAGCCGTCAGGTATATCATTTGCAATTTTTTTTGCGACAAAATTTATATCCCATCCTTT
>CAKZLD010000018.1 GCA_937125135.1 uncultured Ignavibacterium sp. | reverse complement strand
ACCTTCACGATAAAATAATTCGTGTTCAATTATTCGTTTAGTCTGAAAATCAAGCTTAGCAAGTATTGATTTTAAGTTGCAGTCAGTGGAACTGAATCCGTCAAATGCGAGTGTGCGAATGAATTCTTTGGTTGTAATTGGGTGATTATCAAATTTAATAAATGGTTTTTCAAGATTTTCTGATTTGAGTTTTTCTTCAATTTTCAGAACATCAGAAGCATCAAGATGAACGGGTTGATTTTCCTTATAAATGTAATTCTTCTTTTTAAAGTCAAATAAAGCTGAGATCTCTTCTGCGATTATCTTAAACAATTTTGAATCAACATCTACTTTTTTATTACCGAAAAATTTCTGATAGAATTCTTTTTGTCGTTTAATCAGTTTTCGGTTCTGAACAATTCTGGCAATTGTTTTTTCAGCATTTTCTTTATCTTCAGCTGTCAGAAAGAAATTCTGAGACTTATTTACCAACTTGAAAATATACCAGCCATCTTCTGTTAGTATTGGTTTAGTAAAATCACCAACATTCATCTTGTACAAAGAATCTTCTATTGATTCTTCCATTTGTCCGAATAGTACTTTAATTGGTTCTTTCTGCTCTTCGTATTCAGGACTTTCAATTAAGATTGAATCAAAAGGAATTCCTTGTACTAAATAATCATATATTTCATCTATTTCCTGTTTGTCATTAGAGAATAAAAATTTTACATAAAGTTTTGAATTATTTTTAATTGTTGCTTCAAGTAATTCCTGTTCACTAATGGAAATTTTATTTCGAACTTCTTCCTGAAAAAGTTTATCTCTTACAAACATTTTTTCGAATGCTCTTTTTGAAAATTGAATTACTTCAGTCGTATCAAGTCTGAGATTTTTAGCTTCGAGGGCGAAAAGTTTTTCAGCTATAAGTGTGAAAAGAAATTCAAGTTTGTTTGATTCTTCCATTTGTTTGATTTGTCGTTTGAATCCGGGAGTGAATTCATACCTTTCAAGAAATTCGTTATTGCTGATAACTTTATCACCAACTCTTGCCACAAAAGGTTGACTGAAGGATTGAGCTGACAAGTTGATTTGAACACTTGGAAGCAGCACAATTAAACATAGCAAAAATATTTTCATATAAATGTAATCTGATATTTTATTGATGTTAATTTACTAATTTTGGTTCGGCTCTTAAAGGAAATAAATTGAAATGGAAGTAATTATCACACTGAGTTTGACCGCCTTGACTTGACTGTTAAGTCGAGGCAGGTCGAAGTATGACAGACCATAATTATTAAATCAAACTCTAAAACATAATGAAAAAGAAAAAATCAGAAATAAATCAACAGACTAAACCGATAAACCAAAGTAAAAAAACTCCCAAGTGGTTTTATTTGATTTTAATCTCTATTCCGGTTTTATTCTTTGTCCTGCTTGAGTTTGGATTAAGAATATTTAATTATGGACATGATTTTACTGTTTTCAAAGTAATAACAGATTACCACGCTGACAAACTTTTTCTTAATCCGGAAATTCCATACAAATATTTTTATGGAACCCGTTCAGTGCCTTCTGCATTACCTGATGGTTTCGATAAAGACAAAAAAGAAAATGCATTCAGAGTTTTTGTCTTCGGTGGAAGTTCGACAGCCGGCTGGCCTTATGTTCCAAACGCTTCTTTTCCCCGACAGCTCAAAAGAAAACTTGAATTACTTTATCCTGAAAACACAATTGAAGTCATTAACCTTGGAATATCTGCGATAAATTCATATACACTTCTCGACTTTCTTCCCGCCGTACTCGAGCAAAAACCAGATTTGATTTTAATTTATGCCGGACACAATGAGTATTATGGTGCACTCGGTGTAGGTTCCACAATATCAATTGGAAGTTCAAGATTTCTTGTAAATCTTTATCTGTGGCTTTATAATTTTAAGACAACTCAGTTACTAAGAGATTTTATAAGTTCTATATATGGCTTGTTTAGTGCCACAATAAAAACAGAAGAAGCCAGCAACGAAACTCTTATGTCGCAGATGATTGGTAACTCTTTAATTGAATATGATTCAGATGAATACTATGATGGTATAAAACAATTCGAAGGTAATCTTAATGATATGCTTGCTAAGATCAATGATAAAAATGTTCCTGTTATATTGGGAAAACTTACATCTAATTTACGTGAACAAAAACCTTTCGTTTCATTTAAGACAGAAAAATTTCCACCCGCAGAAGAATTATTCGAGAGAGCAAAAGAAGAATTAGAAAAAGGTAACTTAAGTGAAGCAAAAAAACTTTTTCTTCTTGCAAAGGAATATGATGCATTAAGATTCAGAGCACCACAAAAAATTAATGATGTTATTTCAGATCTTGGTAAAAAATATAATGTGCCTGTGGTTGATATAGATTCAGTGTTTCAATCAAAAAGTCCGTATGGAATTGTTGGATATAATCTGACTGTTGATCATCTTCATCCGAATATTGATGGATACAGACTGATTGCTGAAACATTCTACCGTCAAATGAAACAGAAAAATTTCCTTCCAAAAGGAAATCGCACTGATATAACTGAAGAAAAAGCAGACAGTATTCTTAAAGCAAATTTCCCTTTTACTGCATTGGATTCAACGTTGGCTAACTTTTCAATTATAGTTTTAACGGGGCAGTATCCTTTTGTCCCCAAAGGCACACCAAATTATAAAATGTTAAACTACAAAATGAGTTCTGTGGTTGATACAATAGCGGCACAAGTTTTTAACAAACAATTATTATGGGAAACAGCTCACAGCAAATTGGCAGATTATTATTTAAGTCAAAATGATATTTACGGCTTTATGAGAGAGATGAATGCAATTATAGCAGAGCGACCTTACTTCGATGTTCCATACAAGTCCACTGCAGTTTATTTGATTGATAAAGGATATGTTCAGGAGGCAATTCCATATTTGGAAAAATTACACTCAATAAAACCCGATTTTTTCTCAAGTAAATGGCTTGGGCAATGTTATCTGAAATTAAATGATCATAAAAAATCAATTCCGTATCTTCAGCAAGCAGTAAAGTATAGTGATTCAGATGCACAACTTTGGTACAATCTTGCCGGGGCTTATTATCTCGACGGAAAGGTTGAATTAGCTCTTTCAGCAATTGAGAGAAGTTTACATATTAATCCAAAGAACCCGTTAGCGATACAATTTTATAATCAGATTAAACCGAGATAGTGTCTCTCAAATCAGGATTTGTAAAATCAACAAATCCTTTGAGATAAAATTCGAGTTCATCGAAAAGTTTATCATCTATTGTTATTGAAACATACTCAGCGAAGTTGTTCAAAATTACAATCGAGTTAATGTTTGTATCCATCTCTTCGAGATTTGCAATTTTTTTTGAAACGTTTAGGTTAAGAATTTTTATATCTTCATAAATTTTGAACAAATTCTTTAGTTCCCAATCAGGTTGCTGACCCTTTTTCCAGGCTAAATACTGAGCTAAAAGGTAAATTGATAGAACTTTGATTTGTGTGTCTTCTAAGGTTGCAAATGGAAGATGAAAATGTAGAAGAGGTTTCAATTTTGCCATTATCGGACATCCGGATGAAACCATTATCACACCAAGCATACTGCTAACTCCTGATTGAAGCGAAGTTGTTTTAGTGTAGGTTCGAGCTTCCGTTTCAACAGTTATTTTTGAGTTCTGAAATGAAGGAACTGAATAAAATTCAGTCAGAAGTTTACTTATATTTTTAGCAACAGGACAGTATTTGGTTTCCAATTCATTAAGCGGGCAATGGGGACATTTAAAGTTTTCTAACTTAGCCCAGTCGGGGTAATCATTTCCAAGCTGATTTTTAAGAATCAATGTCTCCCTGTCAAGCTTTAATTCAAATGTCTTTTCAATTCCGTTTTCGAACTGAAAATTATATCTAATAATGAATTCATCTGACATTACTTCCTCCTTAGAAAAAAGCATAAGTTAATACTTTAAAATAATTATCGTTGAAATGTGCCAAACTGTTTAAATCACAATTTGGCATTTAGTTAAAATTTTTAAGTGTCATCTCACATTTTGCTTTGATTTAATGAAGCAAAGGGACTTAACTCAAATTCTCAAAGTTTGAGTTCTTAATAATATATTTTTATGAAAATAGTTCATTTGCCTTATTTGATTAGATAAAACATTTAGTTATTTTAAGCTTGAAAATTTTACAAATAACTAGTCCGATTATTTATATTTAATTTATTAAAGGAGGCTCAAATGAGAAATCTCGCCCTTTTGTTTTTTGCGGTTTTTATGCTCTTTACCAACATTTCTTTCTCCCAATCAGAACCTGTTCTCTATTTTTGTGAGAAATACGATAGCAGAAAAGGAGAAGTAAATATCAGCGACAGATTTACCAGAGGTGCAATAACAGTTGTCGTTAAGTGTGATTATGCTTTAAACCTTGAAGATGTTGCCATCCAATATGACAAGTATAATGAAAGAACCGGTAAGTTTGAATATTACAAAAAATTCTATTTTACTATCGATTCTGATATGAAATATGTCTATTTCTCCAAAAATGATGAAAGTGATATGAAATTTGAAGATCCTGGTTTTTACAGAGTTTTCTTGTTAGATGACCGGGATAAAACTGTAACAAGCTCACTAATTGAGATTATTCGATAGTATTTTGTAAATATTTCTGTTTTCAGATATATTTGTGCCACTAAAAATTAGGAAATGTTATAAGTATGAAAAAAGGAATTCATCCGGAATACAAACCCGTTGTTTTTTTAGATCCATCTTGTGATTTTGCTATTTTAACTCGTTCAACTATTAAAGCAAATGAAACAATAAAATGGGAAGATGGTAACACTTATCCGCTTGTTAAATTAGAAATTTCAAGTGGCTCACATCCATTCTTTACCGGCAAACAAAAACTTGTAGATAGCGCTGGTAGAGTCGAGAAATTCAACAAAAAATACGGGAAAAAGAAAAGTTAATCCGAGCTTTCTTCAGTTTAAGCTCATTTCAACTTCTTGAGATGAGCTTTTTTATTTTAAATAATTCATCGTTTTTAATTAACCGCAAGCATTAGGATATTTGCACCAATCTTAAAAATAAGTATTTATTGAAAGGAAATTATGTTAGACCTCAAATTTATTAGAGAAAATCCAGAGAAAGTCATCAAAGGTTTATCAAATAAAAACGAAAAGAATCGAATTGATGAAGTTTTAGAATTAGATAAAAAAAGAAGAGCAATTATCGCAAATTCAGAGGAACTTAAGTCGAAAAGGAATCAGGTTTCGGCTCAAATTCCACAATTAAAAAAAGCCGGCGAAGATGTCAGTCAATTATTAGCTGAAATGAAACATGTCTCAGACAAAATTGCTGAACTTGATAATGAATTAAAACAAATTGAATCAGACCTTGAAAATATTCTTCTTTTTATTCCTAATATTCCGCATAGTTCAGTGCCTATTGGAAAATCAGCTGAGGATAATGTCGAAGTGAGAAAGTGGTTACCCGAAGGTTTTTCATTTGAGTTTGAAAATGGCTTTAAACCACTCGATCATATTGAGCTTGGAAAGAAACTTAACATTCTTGATTTTGAAAGAGGAGCAAAAATCAGTGGGTCAGGATTCCCCGTTTACAAAGGGAAAGGTGCAACTTTGGAGAGAGCTTTGATAAATTTCATGCTTGATTATCATCTTGAAAAACACGGATATTCAGAAATTTTTCCTCCGTTTTTAGTTAATCGTGATTCGATGAAAGGAACAGGACAACTTCCCAAAATGGAAGAGGATATGTATTTTATTGATAAAGATGGATTATTCCCAATTCCCACTGCTGAAGTTCCAATCACAAATCTTTTCAGAAATGAAATTTTAAGTGAAAAAGATTTGCCGATTAAATATGTCGGATATTCAGCTTGTTTCAGACGCGAGGCAGGCTCGTATGGAAAAGAAAGCAAAGGATTTCTCAGAGTTCATCAGTTTAATAAAGTTGAAATGGTGAAATTCGTCAAACCCGAAACTTCTTATGATGAGTTAGAATCTCTAGTAAAAGATGCAGAAGACATTCTTCAGGAATTAAAAATTCCGTATAGAATTCTAATGCTCTGCAGCGGAGACTTGAGTTTCTCTGCAGCGAAATGTTATGATATTGAAACATGGTCTCCTGCTGAAAACAAATGGCTTGAAGCATCTTCGTGTAGTAACTTTGAAGATTTTCAGGCAAGACGAGCTTCAATCAGATACCGAAATGAACAAACTAAAAAACCAGAATTTGTTCACACATTAAACGGAAGTGGACTCGCAACAAGCAGACTGATGGTGTCTTTGCTCGAAAACTACCAAACTCCCGAAGGAAAAGTTATCGTACCTAAAGTCCTTCAAAAATATACTGGATTTAATATAATTGGTTGAGCAGTTGAACCTTTATTTTAATTATGAAGTTAGAAAGAAGTGTTCAATTATCTTTCTGCAATTTTTAATGCTGAATTTTACTTCTGATAATTTTTAATGAGAAATCTTTTAACTCTAAAAAAATATTTTTTAAAGTATAGGCAAAAACTTTTCTGGGGTTTTGTTTTTATTATTCTTTCAAATGCAGGAATGGTTTATGTACCAATTCTTCTGAAAGATTCAATCAATGCACTTCAGCAATCTGTCTCCGAAGAAATTTTATTAAAATATTCCTTGCTGATTGTTTCAACATCATTAGTTGCGGGGATTTTCAGATTTCTAATTAGGCAGACAATCATCGTCGTATCTCGCGAGATTGAATATGATTTAAGAGGTGATTTCTGGCAGCATATCCAAAAACTTCCTCTGCGGTATTTTCAGAATAACTCAACTGGCAACATAATGGCTCACGCCACAAACGATATAAATGCTGTTCGTTCTTTCGTTGGTCCTGCTGCGATGTATTCAATTGACACCGGAATAAGAATTTTGATAGTCGTTGCAATTATGATGTCAATTGATTTTTCTTTGACAATTCTGGCATTGTTACCGCTTCCCATTCTCTCTTTTGCAGTTTATCGCATAATGAAATTAATACACGAGAAGTACACGAAAATTCAGGAAAAATTTTCTGAACTTACTACAAGAGCTCAGGAGAATTATTCCGGAATTAGAATTATCAAATCTTATGTTCGTGAAGAAAATGAAATATCAAGATGGAAAGTACTTAGTAAAGATTATCTTGATAAAAATATGAATCTCGTAAAAGTACAGGCACTTATTATGCCGATACTTTTGATGATTACTGGTTTGTCTATAATTATAGTTATCTGGCTTGGTGGGGTGAAGGTTATTAATCAGCAAATGAGTTTGGGTGAAATCACTGCCTTTATAGTCTATCTTGGAATTTTAATCTGGCCTGTAATTGCTTTCGGATGGGTAACAAACATTATCCAACAGGCTGAAGCAAGTATGAAAAGATTAAATAAAATTTTCAGTGAGCCGTATGAAATAAATGATTCCCTTCAAACGAAACTTGAGAAAACCAATATCCAGGGTGAAATAGAATTCATAAATGTTTCTTTCAGATATAATGATAATTTACCTTTCGTATTGAAGAACATAAATCTAAAAATTCCTAAGGGAAGCACACTTGCAATTGTTGGTCATACAGGTTCGGGCAAAACTTCTTTGATAAATTTAATCCCCAGATTGTATGATGTTACTGAAGGCGAAGTTCTGATTGATGGAGTTAATGTCAAAGAAATTTCTTTAGATGTATTACGAAAAAATATTGGAATGGTACCTCAGGAATCTTTTCTTTTCTCTGATACAATCTCAAAAAATATCAGTTACGGCTTGAGGGAAATTGATACGGAAACAATCAAACAAGTTTCAGAGATAGCACAGCTTCACATTGATATTGAAAATTTCCCTAAAAAATATGAAACGATTATTGGCGAAAGAGGTATTACTTTATCAGGAGGTCAGAAGCAAAGAACTTCTATAGCAAGAGCTTTGGCAATCAATCCAAAGATTTTGATTTTAGATGATTCATTATCATCAGTTGATACTCATACTGAGGAAGAGATTTTGAAAAATCTGAAAAACTTTATGGCGGAAAGAACCTCAATTATTATCAGCCATAGAATTTCAACTGTAAAAGATGCTGATAAAATTATCTTCATTAAAGATGGTGAAATAGTTGAAGAAGGCTCACACGAAGAACTTGTTGCTCTCAATGGTTACTACGCTGATTTGCATTACAAACAGTTATTAGAAAAAGAATTAGAAGAAATAAATTAAATGAGTGATTACAGACAAGACGACGAAATATTAGGAAAAGCTTACGATGCAAAACTGATGAAGCGTTTGCTTTCTTATATTAAACCATACAGAAAGTATGTTGTTTTTGCAATATTGTTGAATATCTTCGTTGCCGCTCTTGGACCTCTTCGGCCTTATCTAACAAAAATTGCGATTGATGATTACATCTCTAATTCTGATTATAATGGATTGATGATTATCAGCCTCATTTTGATTCTATCATTATTGCTTCAATCTGTTATTCAGTATTTCTTAACTTACTCAACTCAATTTCTTGGGCAGAAAACTCTTTATGATTTGCGTGTTCAACTTTTTAGTCATGTTCAAAAACTTGCTCTAAAATTTTTTGATAAAACTCCAATTGGAAGAATCGTTACAAGAACTACAAATGATGTGGAATCACTCGGAGAGCTTTTCTCTTCCGGAATTGTGATGGTGTTCAGCGATATTTTTATCATCATCTGGATTTTAGGTTTTATGTTCTTTCTTGACATAAAACTTTCTCTTGTTACACTTTCTGTACTTCCAATTCTGATTTATGGAACTTTTCTGTTCAGAAGAAAAGTGAGAGAAGCTTACAGAAATGTTAGGTATCATCTGGCACGTTTAAATTCTTACATGCAAGAACATATAACCGGAATGAATGTAGTTCAGATTTTCAGAAAAGAGAAAGACGAATTCAATACTTTTTCATCAATCAATGCAGACCATCGTGATGCAAATATAAAATCAATATTCTATTATGCAATTTTTTATCCAAGTGTGGAATTAATAAGCTCCGCAGCCATAGCTATGATTATCTGGTATGGTGGAGGAGAAGTAATTCAGGGCACAATCACAATCGGAGTCCTTTTTGCTTTTGTTCAGTATGTTGAAATGTTTTTCAGACCTATTCGTGATTTATCTGAAAAGTATAATATTCTTCAAACTTCAATGGCTTCTTCTGAAAGAATATTTAATCTTTTGGACAACAAAACTTTCATAAATAATCCAACCAATCCTCTCCCTTTACCTAAGATTAAAGGTCATATTCAATTTAAAGATGTTTGGTTTTCTTATAATGAAAATAATTATGTTTTGAAGAATATAAACTTTGAAATAAAACCTGGTGAATCTGTTGCAATTGTCGGACATACAGGTGCAGGTAAATCAACTTTGATTAACATTCTCACAAGATTTTATGATATATCAAAAGGAAGCATTTTAGTTGATGGAATTGATATCAGGCAAATTGATAAACGTGAGTTGCGAAAACATATTTCAATGGTTTTGCAAGATGTTTATCTTTTTTCAGGAACTGTTAAATCCAACATTACTCTTGATAACGATGAAATTAGTCTCGAATCAGTTAAAAAAGCAGCCGAATTAGTCGGTGCTGATAAATTTATTGAAAATCTTCCCAACAAATATGATGAAGAAGTTAAGGAAAGAGGAGCAACTCTCAGTGTGGGACAAAAGCAATTAATTTCTTTTGCCAGGGCTTTAGCTTATCAACCAAAAATATTAATTTTGGATGAAGCAACTTCAAGTATTGATACAGATACAGAAAAAATTATACAAACGGCAATTCAGAATTTGTTGAAAGGAAGAACATCAATCATTATCGCACACAGACTTTCAACTATTCAGAATGCTGATAAAATCATTGTTCTACACAAAGGAGAGATTAAAGAAATTGGCAAACATCAAGAACTACTCGCTAAAAAAGGAATTTACCACAAACTCTATCAACTTCAGTACAAAGAACAAGAAATCATTTCTGCTTAAAACTTTTTTAAGGGGACAAAATGGAAAAAATTAAATTTAATACACTTGCCCGTCACATTTATGAGGAAGAGAGAAAGTATCCTCAGGCTACAGGTGAATTATCAGATTTACTTCACGATCTTTCATTAGCTGCTAAAGTCATTTCACTTGAAGTGAATAAAGCCGGATTGGTTGATATTCTCGGATTTACCGGCTCAAGCAATGTTCATGGAGAAGAAGTAAAGAAACTTGATGTTTATGCTCACGAAATGCTTATTAAAGCTATGGATCACGGTGGACATTTGTGCGTGATGGCTTCTGAAGAAGATGAAAATATTATTCACATCCCGGAAAAGTTTAATATCGGAAAGTATGTCTTGCTTTTTGATCCTCTCGATGGCTCTTCAAATATTGATACAAACGTTAGTATAGGAACAATTTTTTCAATCTATAGAAGAGTATCTGAAGGCGATGGACCCGGAAGTTTAGAAGATTGTTTGCAACCCGGTAACAAACAAGTTGTAGCTGGCTATATCATCTACGGCTCAAGTACAATTTTCTGTTACACTGCGGGAAATGGAGTTCATTGTTTTACACTTGACCCTTCTTTTGGAGAATTTATTCTTTCTCATCCTAATATTAGAATCCCAAAGAAAGGAAAGATTTACAGCATAAATGAGGGGAACTATTTATATTGGCATCCGGGTTTGAAGAAATATATCAAGTGGTTGCAGGAAGAAGATAAAGCTACAGGAAGACCTTATTCTTCAAGATATGTTGGTTCGATGGTTGCTGATGTTCATAGAACTTTACTTTATGGTGGTATTTTTATGTATCCTGCAGATATCCGAAATCCTAATGGTAAGTTGAGATTGATGTACGAATGCAATCCAATGGCATTCATTGTTGAACAGGCAGGCGGTCGGGCGATTGACGGTAAACAAAGATTATTAGAAATTCAACCGGAAGAATTACATCAAAAGACACCGATTTTTATCGGAAGCGAAGAAGATGTGAATATGCTTGAAAAATTTTTGACGGAAAATGAGTAATTTGTTCAAGATGATTTAATAATCAGATAACAAGAAATTAG
>CAKZLD010000017.1 GCA_937125135.1 uncultured Ignavibacterium sp. | reverse complement strand
GGCGGAACCAAATTAATGGCACTTGCAGCTTACGAAGCCTTTGCTGAGAATAATAAAAAAATCATTTACTGCGATACTGAGCATAAACACATCATTTCACTTTTTCCTGAATACAAAATAGAAGAATTAAACGCTGAACTTTCTATTGAAGATTATCTCATCTCTTATGGTTACTCAATCAAAGAAATTAAAGATGTTGAAATAATAAAAAAGTTCTATCCTTTATTTGAGTTTATCATTCACAGAAATTTAATTAAAGATTTTATAAACCTTCTAAAAAAAGTCCGGGAGAGAAATATTTCAGATAGTCCAAGGTTTAACCTTCAAAGCAACGATAATAATTTTTTGTTTGCAAAAAATTATGATAATTATTCAATTCATTTTGACAAAAAAAATATTTCTCTCAACAGCTCCAACTTTAAACTAGGTGATTGGCTTGAATATTATGTTTATTATATTCTTAAAGAAAAATATAATCTTGAACCGCTAAGTGGAGTTAAAATTGTCAGTGATGAAGGCATTGAAAATGAAATCGATGCGTTAGTACTCAAAGATTATAAACTCTATAATTATTCTTGTAAAAGTGGCAAAGTTGATAATCAATTCGACCTATACCAGTTAGAAACACTCAGAAATATTACAAGCGGCACTTTTGGAAAAGGCGTTTTTGTATCCGTAATTAAAGGCAGTAAAAGATTCCGTGATAGAGCAAAAGAATTAAATATCAAAGCAGTATGCATTACTTCTGATCAAAACTCATTGATTTAATAATTTTGGGGGACTAAATTATGTCTAATAAATTCAATTCTGAGTCAATTATAATCAAAATTATCATTACTTTACTTTTGCTTCTTGCGCTTCTCAATATGCCTTACTGGTATTATCAATTATTAAAAGTGATTTTATTTGTTGCATTTGGTTATTTAGCGTTTATTGAATTTAGAAACGATGTTTCGTTATTTCCTTTCATTTTTCTTGTTTTTGCTTTAGTCTTTTCTCCTATTTTTAACTTAAAATTAGGTAGAGAAGGTTGGAATGTTGTTGATATTATCGCAGCTTTAGTTTTAGTTTATTCAATTTTGGATTCAAAATATTTCAGGAGATTTTATGGCTAAAAATTATTACAATAATATATTAGTTTGTGTTTCTGGTTTAACTCCGCAAATTGTAACCGAAACTTTGTTCTGTCTTTCTGTTAAGGAAAAGATTCCTATAAATGAAGTTTATGTTCTTACAACAAAAAGAGGACGTGATGTAATTTTGGGCAGAGATAAACATTCCGCAACTCCAAAAACTCCGCTTAAAGATGAAATTGAAAGTCTCTGCAAAAAGTATAAATTGAAGAAACCATTATTCGAAGAAAATGATTCTCACATAATTGTAGCAAAAGAAGAGTCAATTGAAATACCGGATGTTCGCTCCGATAAGGACAATATTCTATTTCCAAACAAGATTTGTGATTTTCTTCGGGAGAAGAGTTCTGATCCGAACAATGTTTTATATTGTTCAATTACAGGTGGGCGGAAATCAATGAGTGTTCATTTGTCGAATGCATTATCACTCTTCGCAAGGGAAAAGGATAGACTTGTGCATGTTCTTACTAAAGAAGAGCACGAATTCAAAGG
>CAKZLD010000016.1 GCA_937125135.1 uncultured Ignavibacterium sp. | reverse complement strand
CCTAAGGCACAGGGACAAGCTATGATTAAAACTGATATAAAATTTATCAAAGCACTATCAAATTTATTTGTAAAAAGATACCAGCCAATCAAACTAATAATTGCAATTATTATAACTATCGGAACAAAAACAGAAGAGATTTTATCTGCAGTTTGTTGTATTGGCGCTTTTACACTTTGTGATTGCTCCATCAGTTTAATAATTTGTCTCAGAGTTGAATTTGCAGCATTTGTTGTAACTCTATATTCAATATAACCTGTTTTATTTATCGAACCAGATTTAACTTTTGAACCAATGCTTTTTTCGACTGGAATACTTTCGCCAGTGACTATCGATTCATCTACTGCGGAGAATCCATTGGTAACTACTCCGTCTGTGGGAATATTCTGCCCGGGTTTGATTATAACAATATCATTTGTTTGCAAATCTTCAATATGTTTTTCAATTTCATTATCACCAACTTTGACTAATGCCTTTGTCGGTTGAATTTTAATCAGCTCATTTATTGCTTCATTGGTTTTGAATTTAGCCTTTGATTCCAGCCATTTCCCTAAAAGGACCAAAGAAATAATCACAGCAGTAGTATCATAGTAAACGTGATTTTTCAGGTTTTCAGGAAGTAAGTTTGGGAAAAAAGTAACAACTGAACTGAATAAAAATGCTGAGCCAGTACCAATTGATATGAGTGAATTCATATCAAATGATAGACTCCGTAGATTTTTAATGAACTTTATATAAAAACTTCTGCCTGAAATTAGAATTAATAAAAGAGTTAAAACAAATAAAAAATGATTTAGGGAATAATGATTTATCTCAAATGTCTCTAAAAAATTTTTTGACATCATTGCCATATTGAGAGTGAAAACAGGAATGGTAAAAATTAGAGAAATAAAAAATTCTTTTTTGGCTTTTTCTAAATTAGAATTGTACCTTGAACCAAATAGACTATAAGATTCATCATTATGATTTTTTACTTCATATCCTGCATCTTTTATGAATTTTTTAATTTCATCAATATTGTATTTTTCACTGTCAACGGATAAAATTGCTTTCTCACTTGCAAGATTAACAGACACATTTTTCACTCCCTGAGCTTTGCTGATTGCTTTTTCTACTCTTGTAACACAGCTCGCACAAGTCAACCCCACAATATCTATTGAAATGGTTTTGAGCTTATTCATCCATTACTCTATAACCAGATTCTTCTATCAGTTTCTTTATTTTGTCCACATCATTTTGATTATCAGATATTTCAATTTCTACTCTTCCTATCTGAACATTAAAATTTTGGACTCCTGCTCTTTCGAGTTGTTTAATTATGGTCTTAACGCAATGTTGGCAGGACATTCCTTCAACTTTGATAATTGTTTTCATATTTGATTCTTTTTGGGTCGTAAAAATATCAATGAAATTGTAAAAATATTAGATAATTTAGCGAAGGTTTTTATAGAAACGAACTTAAATTTTATATCCCCAGATTTTTATTAAATCAAATAATCAAATCAATAACGATAATAGTCATTATACCCAAATTGATTTTTATTAAAAATTACAAACTTTATTTTACTATTATTTACTCTTGGCTTTTGTTGATTAGCATTTAAATTATTTTGATTCTTATAGTAATATCTCTGTGTATCAACAAATTGAGGATGATTATTTGCTGGGATAACATTTGAATAGATTACCGGCTGAGTAAATATTGAAGGACTATTAATAAATTGTCTTTGAGTTGTTTTTGGTATATGATAAGAAACTGGTTGTTCTATCTTTTCAGGTTGTTGATTCCCTTTTTTAATTTTTAATAATAAATAGAAGAAAATCCAGATTAGTACGAATATTGCTGAAAATCCTAACAAACTTGTTTTTATTATTTCTATAAGTGTCATTTAGTCTCCATTTTTTATTTTACATTTATAAACAATTGTGCCAAAGGAAAATGATGGGTCTATTGGTAAAATTCTAATTTTTTTAACTGAAAATTGAATTTTTGGGTTGAGTTGATAAAGAATTTGAAAAATTTTTGAATTATTATGAAAATATTTACAAGAAAATTTTACCGATTTACTAAAAATTCTAAGTGTTTTATGTTAGAAAATAATTTTTGAGTTTTTGTTTTATAGTTTCTACGCTCCTTAATTGATTTAATTAAATTACCAGTTAACGATATAACTATTTGATCTGAAATTTAAAAACCATATTGTCTTTTGTTAAATACTACAAATTTTTCGACTCTATTTGATACTCCTGGTTTATGTATAACTTTGGGGGTACTATGTCTGCTGTTTTGATTTCTGTGGCTTTTGACTTTATATAGATTTTGATTTACTCTATTTACACTCGGATAGATTATAGGTGGAACGATAACAATAGAAGGATTATAAACTGGTTTTTCAATCGTGTTTTTAACAGGTAAAGCAACAGGCTGAAGACCTTCCTCAATCTGTTTATTTGATTTTTTAATCTTTAGAAGAATGTAGAAGAAAATCCAGATTAGTATAAATAATGCTGAAAATCCTAATAAACTTGTTTTTATTATTTCTATCAGTGTCATTTTAGTTTTCCTTATTTCCCTTTTTAATTAGCAACTTTGAATAATTGTGCCAGAGTGGGAAAAATGAGTTTTGGGTTAAAATATTAACCATTTCAACGAGAATAAATATGTCAAAATGAAAAATTGTAAAGATTTGAAACAACTTTTAGAGCATTCGACCTATTCTTACAATTACAAAAATGTTGGTAAATTCTGGGGATGATTTATTATTGATAAATTAAATAGAATTTTTCTGTTTTAATATTTTATTCCTGAATGATTTATTATGAACCCCCAGTTGTTATGTTGATTTTGAAATTATACGTTATAAAAACCGTATTGCCTGTTATTAAATACTACAAATTTTTCTGGTCTGTTTGTTACTCTTGGTTTATGCACAACTCTTTTGTAATTAATTCTGTGAATATTATTTAATTGTGCATCTTTATCCATTTTGTTAATACTTGGGTAAATTACTGGTTGAACGAAAACAGGGGAAGAATGATAAACTGGCTTCTGAACCACTTTTTTAGCTGGTAGTGTTTCAGGTTGAACATTCTCCTCAATCTGTTTATTTGATTTTTTAATTTTTAAGAAAAGATAGAAGAAAATCCAGATTAATACAAATAATGCTGAAAATCCTAACAAACTTGTTTTTATTATTTCTATCAGTGTCATTGTTGTTCTCCTTATTTTTCACTCATAATTGCCAATGATATGCCAGTAAAAAGGTGCAAATTTTTGCAAAAAATAAGGTTTTTATATAAAAAATTGTCTCATTATAAGACTTTGAAACAAAATGAAAATGATTTGAAACCATTTCGATTGGCAGACAGATTCTTCGTAACTTTTTATTAAAATAGATTAAAAATCAGGTTTTTGTATTTTAGTAAAAGTAATAAATTTTGTTATAGAAGAAATTTTAATTTTATGAATTTAGCTAAAAAATTTACTATTGGTTTAACTCAATACTCGCTTTCAGAAGATATTGAGTCAAATCTCAAAAAAGCAATTTTTTTTATTGAAAATGCCGCTGAAAAAGGAGCAAGTGTAATTTGCTTACCTGAACTTTTTAATTCTTTGTATTTCTGCCAATCAGAGAACATCGAATATTTTGACTTGGCAGAAACGATTCCAGGACCTACAACAAATAAACTTTCTGAACTTGCTAAAAAATTAAAAATCGTAATAGTTGTACCTTTGTTTGAAAAGCGTAATCTTGGTTTGTATCATAATTCACTTGCGGTTATAAATACTAAAGGTGAGATTATTGATATTTATAGAAAAATGCATATTCCTGATGATCCGGCATATTATGAAAAATTTTATTTCACACCGGGAGATTTAGGATATAAAGTGTTTGATACAGAGTTTGGAAAAATCGGAACTTTGATTTGCTGGGATCAATGGTATCCCGAAGGAGCAAGATTGACAGCATTGAAAGGTGCTTCAGTTATTTTTTATCCAACTGCGATTGGTTGGCATCCATACGAAAAACAGGAGCATGGAAAGGCTCAGTTTGAAAGCTGGCAAACAATTCAACGTTCACACGCAATTGCTAATGGAGTTTATGTTGCTTCAGTAAATCGTGTAGGACTTGAGAAACAAAATCCTGACTCTGCCGGAATTGAGTTTTGGGGAAAAAGTTTTGTCTCTGATCCGCAAGGAATAATTCTTTCAGAAGCATCACACGATAAAGAAGAAGTCCTTGTTGCCGAAATCAATTTAGATAGAATTGAATACATTAGAAGAAATTGGCCATTTATGAGAGATCGCAGGATTGATTCCTATCAAAATATTCTTAAAAGATTTGATGATTAAAAATGAAAAATAGTATCAAGTTCAGATTACCTGCAGAGTTCGAAAAACACGAGGCAACGTGGATTGGTTGGCCATTTAATAAATCTGATTGGCCAGGAAAGTTTGCACCAATTCCCTGGGTTTACGGAGAAATTGTCCGTTACTTGTCAATCGGTGAGAAGGTAAGAATTCTAATTCAGAATGAAGATGAGAAAAGAAAAGCAATTCGCATTTTGAATTCCGTTCACGCTGATTTGAACAATATCGAGTTCTTCATCATTAAAACTGACAGAAACTGGCTTAGAGATTCCTCACCTCAATTTGTAAAAGATGAAAATGGTATTACGAGTTTGATTAGATTTAAATTCAATGCTTGGGCAAAATATGATAATTATGAACTTGATTCGAAGATTCCGGATTATATTTCAAAGAAGTTAAAACTAAAAATTCACAAAGCAACTTTTAATAATAAACATGTTGTTTTAGAAGGTGGAGCAATTGATTACAATGGAAAAGGCACTTTGATTACTACAGAAGAATGTTTGATGGATAAAAAAACTCAGGTTAGAAATCCTAACTTTTCAAAAACTGATTATGAAAAAATTTTCAAGGACTATCTGGGCATCGAGAAAGTGATTTGGTTGGGGAAAGGAATTGTAGGAGATGATACTCACGGGCACGTTGATGACATCACAAGATTTGTAAATGAAAACACTGTTGTAACTGTGATTGAGAAAAATCCAAAAGATGATAACTATAAAAACCTTCTTGAGAACAAAGAAATTTTACTTTCATCAGAATTATCAAATGGTTCAAAGCTGAATGTTATTGATTTACCGATGCCTTCACCAGTAATTTTCAAAGGTCAAAGATTGCCTGCGAGTTATGCTAATTTTTATATCTCGAACTATGCTGTGCTTGTTCCAACCTTCAACGATGAAAACGATAGAAAGGCTTTGGGAATATTATCAGATTTATTTTCCGATAGAAAAGTAATTGGCATTCACGCAGTTGATTTAGTGTGGGGATTAGGTACAATTCATTGTCTTACGCACGAACAAATTTTATAAAATAAATTTAAGGAGTTATAAAATGTTATACTTATTATTATCAGTTCTTTTTTTAATCTCAAATCCTTCCGATAAATTAAAAGTGAAAGATCCGTGGATGAGGGTTTCAGCTAAAGGGCAATCATCGGCATTGTTTATGAAAATTGAAAACGAAGGGGAAGTTGCCGACACACTTTATAAAGTTGAAGGAAAAGTTTCTGAAAAAATTGAAATTCACGAAACATATCAGAAAGATGATATGATGGCAATGAGAGAAGTCAGTTCGATTGTTATAAATCCAAAATCCACTTTTGAATTAAAACCTCGTCATCATCATATTATGTTGATTAAACTAAATCAGGATTTGAAAAAAGGTGATGAACATGAATTCACACTTCATTTCAAAAAAGCTGGTGCAATTAAAATCAAAGCCAAAGTTGATGAAATGAAAATGCAAAAACCACAGCATGTTCACTGATCTTTTGAAAAGATTTGACAAACACGTTTTCATCTGTAATAATTCCAGACCAGCAGGACATCCAAGAGGTTGTTGCTTTGATAAAGGAAGTAAAGAACTGATTGATGAGTTTAAGAAAAAAGTAGCAGCACTGAGACTTAACAAAAAAATAAGAGTTAATCAATCAGGATGTCTGGACGCTTGCGAGCAGGGTATTGCAGTAGTTGTATATCCAGAACAAGTCTGGTATGGAAATGTTACTATAGATGATATTGATGAAATTATCCAATCTCATCTTATAAATAATGTTCCTGTTGAAAGATTGATTATTAAGTCAGAAGATTTTTACAACAATGAAAAATAATTCTCAAAAAGAATTAGCTGAAAAAATTTTTCGTCTTTTGAAAAAAAATTATCCAAATCCAAAACCGGCGTTGGAATACTCAAGCCCATTTGAATTACTTATTGCTACAATACTTTCAGCTCAATGCACTGACGAAAGAGTAAACATAGTAACCAAAAATCTTTTTAAGAAATATCAGAAACCAGAAGATTATCTGAGCGTTTCAAATGAGGAATTAGAAAAAGATATTTTTTCAACCGGATTTTACAAACAGAAAGCAAAGAGCATAAAAAATTGTTGTGCCGAATTAATTGAAAAACACAACGGCAAAGTTCCACCGAATTTTGATGCGCTAACAAAATTATCGGGAGTTGGCAGAAAGACAGCTTCTGTAATTGCTGGTAATGCTTTTGGAATTCCTGCAATTGCAGTAGATACTCACGTTATAAGATTATCAAATCTTTTTCATTTTGTTAAAACGAAAGACCCGGTTAAAATAGAAATGAAACTGAAAGAACTTTTGCCAGAGCAAGATTGGATAATTTCCTCTCATCTTTTAGCCTCGCACGGAAGAAAAATCTGTATCGCCCGAAAGCCAAAATGCCTTGAATGTTTTCTTGCTGATTTGTGTCCGTCTTACAATCCAAATTCAAAAGGTAAGAAATGAAAGAAAAAGATAGAGAATTCTGCTTAAGTTTGTTAAAAGAGTACACGAAAAGTGAAAGCTTACTCAAACACGCATTTGCTGTTGAATCCTGCGTCCGGGCTTATGCTGAAAAATTTAATGAGGATGTTGAGTTTTGGGGAAACGT
>CAKZLD010000015.1 GCA_937125135.1 uncultured Ignavibacterium sp. | reverse complement strand
TTGAGTATATATTTGTATTGTATAATGCCGTCTCAATTCCACTATGGTTCGATTAAAACACCGAAATAACATCTGCATTCCAAGTACCTTGTGTAGTCTCAATTCCACTATGGTTCGATTAAAACTAAAAAAGTTTTACAAGGTAGGTTGGTCGGAGGGGGGGTCTCAATTCCACTATGGTTCGATTAAAACCCCTTCAATTTCACCTAGCGAAAATACTATTTTTGGTTAAATTTCAAAAAATATTGATATTGTGTTGAGGATTATTTTCTTGAACCTATTTTTTTGTTAAAACTTTGGGAGGTTCAAGTTTTATTTTTTAATCATTTTCACATTTTTTATGTTTTTTCCCGTTACTGTATATTTTATTGTACATAGGTTCAAGTTTTTGGATTGAATTTTTTATTGTTTTCGAGGTTTTTCGTTAGGTGTTTTTTTATCTTATTTTTTATATTGATAGCAATTCTATATTGTCATTTATGGATATTTTGTGGTAAATGTTTTCTGTTTTGTTAATGAATGTTTTTTCGTATAATTTTTGAAATTTTTTGTGCATTGGTGATTTTTCATAATTTATGTACTTATCTATTAGTTCTTTTGCTTTATTTTGTTTTTTTTCAAGTAAATATGCAATTACTAATGTGTATGCTGCGTATTCGGGGAAGTATCTGTTTTGGTTGTATATTGGTTCTAATAGAAGAATTGCTTCGTTGGATTTTTTTTCGACTATTTTTATTTGAGCAAGTTTTTCGATTATAAATATTTTATTTTGTTTTTGCATTTCTTTCGGAAAGTTCGTTTCGTTGGCTTTATAGAGAAATTCTTTTGCTGTAAGGTTGTGCTTGCCTTTTTGTGTAATTAGGTATAGTTGAAATTGTATTATACCTTTTAGGTATAGTTTATAAATACCGGGGATGAAATTGTTCGTTGTTCCCTGCTCTATTAGGTCTTCCAATTGGTCTTTAAAGTTGTCTTCGATGATGCATCTGTTTATATATTCATCAGCAGTGTTTAATAATTCAGTTTTTTGTTTAATTTCATCTTCTTGAAGTTTATAAATTTTAAGGTCTCCATAGTTGATTGAATAAGCGTCGTAATTAGTTTTAGCTTCTCCTAATTTAATTTGCGCAAGATGGTATAGTGCTTTGATGTAATGTTTTTTGTTTTTAATTATGGCTTTGCTGTCTGTTATGCTATTTTCATAAATATCTATTATTTTGATGAAATTTTCTTCCGCTATTTTAATTAGTTGTTTAGATTCAGCAATCTTGGATTCAATGGATTTATCATCTGATTTGTTGAAAAGAGAGTTAGGGGCTAAAATATCGGAGTAGATAGTAGCAAGTCTGTATAATTCGGTGATTCTGTCTGGCTGAATCTCGAGGGCTTTGTTTAGAAATTCAATAGCTAAATGAGCGTCTTTGGAGATGTTGCCATCTTTTCTGCAGTTGGGTGTTGCAAGTTCTCTTGCAGATTGATAATAAGTATATGCAAGGTTGGAAAGGAAAGAAGCATTGTTTGGATCAAGTTCGATACATCTTTGTCTAAGTTTGATACTTAATTTTCTGAACTTTTTCTTTTCGTCTAAATAATTCTGTAGTTGCTTTTTATCTGAGAATTTCTTTTTAAGGTTTTCGGAGCATTCGGAAAGTTTTGCAGTTGCAAAAGAGAATTTGTTCAAAATATCGGCATCGTTCCAGATAGGGCTTTGTTCTAAGGGGAATTTTTTTTCTAAAAGATTGTAAATTTCATTCCATTTATTTTTCTGTTGTAGATTTTCAATTTCAGAGGATAGGGAATTATTTTGGAGAATTTTATCAAACAGGATTTCATCAACAGCAACGCAAAAGGGCAAATCAAGTACGGAGTTAATTGTCTTATTCGAATATGTGCAGAGATATTTTTTTAACGCATCTCTGATTTGAAATGATTTATAATCTATCTTTTCCTCTGTTAAAGTATATTTAACTTTGAAGTAGTTTTGAGTTAGAGCAGAGCTTGTAATTTTGAATTTTAAGGGAAGATTTTCTTTAAGTTCGGATTTATTAAAATAAATTAAACCTTCAGTGATAGAGATTATTTCAATAATACTATTAGGTAAAAATGGTTTTATGGAGTTTAGATATTTGCTCCCCCAGAAAAACTGTCCGCTTTGCTGTAGATTATCAAATGAAGTAGAGATAATAAGAAACATAAACCCTCCTATTTAGAAAAATTGAGTTATTTCGTTTTTTTGAATGCCAAGTGTTTTTTTACCAATGTGTTTCTGCTCCTCAGCGTGGTAAAAGATAATAGAGTCTTTGTCTTTTTTGATAATATTTTCCAGCTCTTCTTTAAGTTTTTGATACTGTTTAGCAGTAAGAAATCCTTCAAAAGCAGAGTTTTGAACCCAATTCATATACTTTCTAAAAACCTTTAAGGTTTTAGCAAGTCTTTTTGGTTGCGCTATGTCATAAACTGCAATGTAAAACACGGTATTAGTTGGCTCTGTATGGTTCATAAGATTTAATTTTTTCTGATAAAAAGTTTATTAGATTATAACATTCCATTCTGATAAGGGATCTGTAAGATAATCTTCTGTTAATTCTATTGTGATGAATAACAGTAGATAATCTTTTTTCGAATTCTTCAACAAAAGTTTTTCTTGCTTTTTCTTTAAGGTAAAAACCTTTATTAGTATGTTGAAAATCATCTTTGTTAATCATATTAAGGTTAATAACTCTAAAAATTACTTTATCAACGATAACGGGTTTGAAAACTTCCGAGATATCATAAACAAGAGGATGTTTCCCGTCGCCTGTTTCGTGAATAAAGCCCACGTAAGGAGTAAGTTTTGTTCTGAAAATTTCAGTCATACAAACACCGTAAAGCATAGAGTTACCAAATGAAATCAAAGAATTTATCATACCAACCGGAGGCTGTTTAATTCTTTTTTCAAAATCAGATTCCTGCTTAAGAATTTCAGTCCAGCTTTGGTAGTAAGCATTTCTTGCATTGCCCTCAAAACCCATAAGGTTAGGAATAGAATCAGAGAACCTTACTTGTTCTAAAGTTGAGCTAATCAGGTTAATGTAATATTCCACATCAATTCCCGAATAAAGATAAGATTTGAGATTAGCCAACATATTTTTGATGGCAGTTTCAATAATGGCTTTAGCAATGTAAAGTCTTTTATAACTGTTGCAATAAGCCTGATACTGCAGAATGTGAATTTTACCGGAACTATCTTTATTAACAGGCAGAAAAGAACCCACATACTGACCATAATAATTAAAAATATTTACAGGGATAGAGTAATTACTAAGGCATTTGAAAAATTGAGTATTAAATCTCACTTCGCCGAAAGTGTAAATTGATTCAACAGATTCTGCTGGTAGATGTTTAGTCTGCCCGTTATCATTACAAGGCGGTGGAGGAAGAATTACTCCGTCATTCTCATCTTCATAAATGTCAACACTGTGAATTGCCTCAGTATCTGGTATTGTTTTAAGATGAATAGAATTATCTTTTCTACTTAAGATAGTATTTGAAAAAATGTAAATATTTTTTTTCAAGTCAATTACTCCTTATAAGTGATAAGTAAAAAATCGTTAAAAGAACTGAGCAAAAATTATAAGATAGATGAAGTTATTTCCAGAAAAGAAATGTTTCGGAAATGTTGAGATATAAAAGCCGTAGGACAGGATTCATCCTGTCGATAAATCATATAGAAACTGTAGGACAGGATTTATCCTGTCGATAAATTAAAAAAGAAACTGTAGGACAGGATTTATCCTGTCGATAAATTAAAAAAGAAACTGTAGGACAGAATTTATTCTGTCGATAAATCAAAAAGAAACTGTAGGACAGGATTTATCCTGTCGATGAATCAAAAAGAAACTGTAGGACAGAATTTATTCTGTCGATAAATCAAAAAGAAACTGTAGGACAGGATTTATCCTGTCAATTAATCAACAGTTATCCGGTCAATCGAATATTTTTTTTTTTGACACACTAAAGTCTGTCCTACGGATAAAATCATAACACAATATACTCTTCTTTGCAATAATTAAACTTCCATTCTTTCCAATTATCAACAAGACCAGCTTTGACCGGATTTTCGAGAATGTACTTTATTATAAAATACAATTCTTTATCGTCACGAACCCAACGATCAAAACTTTCATCTTGCCATAATTTCCCTGTTCTGTTTAATTTTTTGTTAATCAGTAATGAACTTCGTCCTTTAATCATTTGCATTATTTTACTAATACCTGAGTTTCCTTCTCTTAACTTAAAGACAATGTGAAAATGGTTCGACATAATTGTATAGGCAATTAAGTCATATTCTTTTTTATCAAGATTATGAAATTCTTTACTAAGTATTTCAGCAATAGCGGAATCTTTAAGGTAGTTGATTGTTGAAATATGATTATTTAATTGTTCGTCATATTCAATAAATTGTGTTTGGAATTCTTTAACAGTTAGTTGATTGATTTTTTTGTAATTTGTTGAAGTGTTAACATTTTGAAATAAAGATGGATCATAAAGTCTGGACGTAATAAAATAAATTCCATCGTTAAAGTATAAATGTGGCAAGTGTCTTCTGAAAAATGTTTTATTCATAATTCAAAAAATAATGTAGGACAGGATTTATCCTGTCGAT
>CAKZLD010000014.1 GCA_937125135.1 uncultured Ignavibacterium sp. | reverse complement strand
ACAAACTGAACTAAAGATGCAATCACAAGAATAAAAGATGGAATTTGTAAAAACGCAAGGTTGTATGGAACTAACACCAGATTGTACAAAAGCCAGCTTACAATAGCAGTAATAACCATCACAAAAGTTGTTGCCATTCCCATCGAAGTAGCAGAACTTAATTTGTTGGATACTCCGACAAACGGACAAATTCCAAGGAAGTAAGCAAGAACAAAATTATTTACAATCGCTGCTGAAATAAATATTATAAATAGTTCCATTATTTCACCTCTAATTCTTCAATTAGTTCTTCGCGACCAACTCTTTTATAATGAGCTATGATTGATTCATGCTCTAATCTTTTCTTTCTGTCAGTGTAAATATTTACTGCACCGAGAATCAAGCCCAAAGTTAGGAATGCACCAGCTGGAAGAATCATTATTAACCATGGCTCAAATTGATTTGGCATAACCTGAAAACCGAAAAATGTTCTCGAACCAATTATTTCTCTTATTCCTCCTAAAATTATTAAGGCTATTGTAAATCCTGCTCCCATTCCTAATGCATCGAGTATTGCACGACCGGGAGAATTTTTTGAAGCAAAAGCTTCTTGTCTTCCAAGTATCATACAATTTACAACTATTAGCGGAATGAAAGGTCCTAATGCTTTGCTTAAATCAGGAAATTTTGCTTTCATAACTAAATCAACAATAGTTACAAATGTTGCAATGATTACAATGAAAGATGCAATTCTAACCTGAGGAGGAATAGTTTTACGAATTGTAGAGATAAGTAAACTTGCCATAAATAATACAAATGTTGCAGCTAAGCCCATAGCTAAACCATTAATTGCTGATACAGTAACAGCTAAAACCGGACACAACCCAAGTAATTGCTTAAGTACAGGATTATTATCCCAAACGCCTTTAAGAAATTCTCTTTTTAATGATACTTGCTTTTTCATTTCAGACCTCCGCTGTCACGAAGTTTTTTAAGACGACTAATTCCATCATTCAATATTGCAACAACTGCTTTTGATGAGATGGTAGCACCAGTAATAGTCTGGATTTCATTTGGCTTTGTTGGCTCTGCTCCTTTAATCCATTCAATTTTTGGATTTGTTTCTAGTTTTAGAAATTGAGAAGTAAATGGTTCTTCTGTGATTTTAGTACCAAGTCCTGGAGTTTCAATCTGATCGAGAATTTCAATTGCAGAAATATTACTTAAGTCTTCAGATAAACCAGCAATTAATCTAATCTTTCCAGAGAATCCATTACCATCATAAACAAGAGCGAAACCCGCATCTTCATTTTTTTCATTTATAACTTTATATAATTCAAAGCCAACGTTTTCAATCTGCTTGTAGCTTTTACCTTCGGGTTGAACCCTGAAAATAGCTGCTTCGGTTGCTGCTTTTTGATTTGCTGCGATAAGTGGATCAGCCCATTCGCTGATAACCGCAAGCAGGCCTCCGGATATAATTCCGATTGAAGTTAAAACAAGCAGCATCTGAATTACTTTATTCATTTCTTATCCTCCTTCACTGCTCCGAAAGTTCTTGGTTTTGTGAAGCGATTAATCATTGGCACAAATGCATTCATAATTAAAATGGAATACATTACTCCTTCAGGCAGACCACCGAAAAGACGAATAACAACAAGAACTAATGAGATTCCCAATCCGAAAATCCACATACCTTTATTTGTAATTGGAGAAGTAACCCAATCAGTAGCCATAAACATAGCACCGAATAAAAAACTACCAGCGAAAATCTGAAATACGGGTGTTGGATATTGCTGTGGATTTATCAGCCAGAAAACACCGCTAAAAACAAACATACCAATTATCATTGAAAATGGAATTCGCCAATTAACAATTCCAACAGCAATCAAAAATATTCCTCCGATTAAAACTGCTAATGCAGAAGTTTCACCCAACGAACCACCAACATTTCCAAGTGCAAGCGCAGGAGTGTCTGTAATTAGTTTGTCAAATTTAAAAGCTGCAAGAGGAGTAGCACTGGAGACTGAATCAACTGCAAAATTTGGTTTTGTCCACGTAGTTATTTGAACAGGAAAAGCTGCTTGCAAAAAAGCTCTTCCAACCAAAGCTGGATTGAAGATGTTATAACCAATTCCACCGAAAATCTGTTTGCCAAGTCCAATTGCAACAACCGAACCAATCGCTGTTGCAGACAATGAAAAATTTGGAGGTAGCGTTAAAGCAAGTAATAAACCTGTAAGTGCAGCGCTTCCATCAAACCAAGTAATTTCTTTTTTTCTTATGTACTGAATTAATGCTTCAGTACCCACAGCAAATATTACAGCTGTGAGAATAATCAGTATCTGATATATTCCAAAGAATACCAGTGCTGCTGCAATGGATGGAACAAGCGCAAGATTAACAAACCACATTACTTTTGATGTTGACCAACCAGAATGCAAATGCGGTGAGGTTGTTAAATCAAAATACACTTTTTGTTTTGTTTCTGTTTGTGTTAATGTTCCCATTTTATTCTATACTGAATTAAGAGTTTTTTATATCTCAAATACTGAATGATTTTATTTCAAGAAAATTTGAGAATCTGAAACAGGTTCAGATTGACAGATTATTCTTCTGATTCTGATATTTAGTTTTTCATCCTTTCTTTTTGCATCTGTAGAACTTTTTGTTTTCCTAATCTTATCCACTGCACAAGTGGAATATTAGCAGGACAAGTGTAAGCACAAGTTCCACATTCCATACAAACAGTGATATCCGCATCCTCAGCTTCTTCATATTTATGCAATTGAGAATATCTTGCAAGTTTTGTCGGGACTAAATTTAACGGACAAGCACCAACACATTGTCCACATCGTAGGCAAGGTGTTTCAGGATTTTTTGAAACTTCTTCTTTAGTCAATACAAGAATTCCCGATGTCGCTTTCAAAACCGGAGCATGTAAATCAAATTGTGCAACACCCATCATAGGCCCGCCAACAACAATTTTAACTGCTTCTTCAGTAACTCCACCGCAATAATCAATTACATCTTGAATGGGAGTTCCAACAGGCACTAAAAGGTTTTTGGGATTTTTAATTCCTTTGCCCGAAACTGTTAATGCAGCAGTAATCAATACTTCACCTTTCACTACAGCATCATAGATTGCTAAAGCAGTTCCAATATTTTGTATTACAGCACCGACATCCATTGGAAGTTTACCTGGTGGAACTTCTTTGCCGGTAACAGCTTTAATCAACATTTTCTCTGCACCTTGAGGATATTTTGTTTTCAGAGAAATGACTTCAATGCTTTTGTGATTTTTAACTTTTTCGGAGAGAATTTTTATCGCTTTGGGTTTATTATCTTCAATTCCAATAATTCCTCTCTCGACACCAAGTGCTTTTATAATTAATTTCAATCCTTCAATTAAATCATCAGGTCTTTCAATCATAAATCTGTAATCACGTGTCAGATAAGGTTCGCATTCACATCCATTTAGAATCACAACATCAATTTTTTTATCCATTGGTGGGGAAAGTTTAACGTAGGTCGGAAAAGCTGCACCTCCTTGCCCAACAATTCCAGCTTCAGCGACTCTTTGTCTAATCTCATCAGGAGTTATGGTTTCTAAATTAAGCGGAGGTAAAAGATTTGGTTGTGAAGCAGTGATTCCATTGCTTTTAATTACAATTGAATCTTTTGGAAATCCTGATGGAGTATTTTCTTTACCAATACTCAAAACTTTTCCGTTTACCGAAGAGTGAATCGGAGCTGAAATAAATCCCTCTGCTTTTGCAACGAGTTGTCCAACAGTAACCTCGTCACCTTTTTTTACAACTGGTTGAGCATCCTTACCCAAATGTTGAGATATCGGAAGAACTATCTCAGCAGGTGCCGGCATTACTTCAAATGCACAATTTTCTGTTAACTCCTTATATTCTGGTGGATGAATTCCACCATTAAAGGTACCTATTGCCAATTTATTCTCTTTCTTACTAAATAAAATGATTTTAATCTCAGAATTTTTGCAGAAATTATGCCATAGAGACCTGTGTAATAGTTTTCAAATTCTTCAAAATTTTAAGTTTTTTGAGTTTTTAATTCTAAAACAAAAGAAATTAAATCTTAGATTTTCAATACTGAAAATGAGACAATATAATCTGGGATTTTCAACAAACTCAATAAATATTTTGACTTTAATTGTTCAAAAAAATATATTTGGTCAAACCTTTAATTAACAGGAGCTGGCTATGAAAAAAGTTCTTTCACTTTTTGTTTTCTTATTTATAACATTTTCTTTCATTCATCCTCAAACTGATCGCTCGAATGGTTTTGATGTTATGCCACCGGAATTCAAAACTGTTCCTGGTACAAGCACTTTTCTGGGTCCTTTAGCTAACGCAGCTCGTTCTTATCAACTTCTTATTCATGAGAGTTTATTAACCAATTTAGTAAATAAAGAAATTGTAGGATTAAGCTGGAGACTTCCAACAAGTGCAACTGCTAATTGGCCAACAGCAGATGTGCTCTATACTGCTTATGATATTTATTTGAGTGAAGGTGTCGCACCTGCAAACAGAAGTCTTACTTTTGCAAATAATGTTGTAGGTGTTCAGAAATTAGTCAGGAGTGGTCCTCTACAGATATTGACTAATGCTTACACATTCGGTAATACTCCAAATGAATTTGG
>CAKZLD010000013.1 GCA_937125135.1 uncultured Ignavibacterium sp. | reverse complement strand
AATTTTAGGAAAACCGATAAATGAAAAAGATGCATTTCGTTTACTGAAAAAACTTAGTGGAAAGACTCATACAGTTATCACAGCTTATTGCATTTATAATTCACTTACAAAAAAACAGATTACAGAATTTGAAGAAACAAAAGTTACTTTCCGAAAACTGAGTCATTCAGAAATTACTGAATATATAAAAACTGGAAGTCCGATGGATAAAGCTGGGGCTTATGGTATTCAGGATGATTTTGGAGCAGTGTTTGTTCAAAAAATTGATGGCTGTTATTATAATGTTGTTGGCTTGCCTTTATCAAAATTTTATCACGATTTGCTGAGGATCATTAAGTAATGAAATTCCTAAAGAAAAAAATTTTTATCATAATTCTTATTGCCGGACTTCTTTATCTATCTTTTTCAGTTTATTCCGATTTTGACCTGCTGATTTTATCCTTTAAAAATTTCAACTTTTCTCTGTTACCGTTAATATTGTTGCTATCATTGTTCAATTATTTAGTAAGATTTTTTAAGTGGAGTTACTATCTTAAAATTATTAATGTAAATTTAAACTACATTGACTCAGTGATGATTTTCTTAAGCGGTTTCCTTATGAGTATAACTCCGGGAAAATTTGGTGAAATATTCAAATCTTATTTAATCAAAAAGATAAACGGCACTTCAATCTCAAAAACAGCACCTGTTGTATTTGCAGAGCGAATAACTGATTTTCTATCACTTGCTGTCTTAGCTTTGATTGGCTCATATTTTTTTGATTATGGATTTATTATATCTATTGTGATGACATTATGTTTAATAACAGCTATAATTTTAATTACCAATAAAAATATTTTCAATTTATTTTTAATCTCCATTTCCAAAATCAAGTTTTTAAAGGGAAAGACTTCAAAATTTCAACAACTTTTTGAATCCACAGAAATTCTGCTGAAAATAAAGCCACTCTCTTTCGCATTAGTAATAAGTATTGTTTCGTGGGGATTTGAATGCTTTGGTTATTTTTTAGTTATTTCAAATTTTTCGAATGAAATAGGATTAATTTGGTCTGCATTCAGTTATAGTTTCAGCACGATAGTCGGTGCGATATCTATGCTACCGGGTGGACTTGGAATAACTGAAGGCTCTTTTCTTTTAATGCTTAAAAATTCTGGACTAAAATTAAGTGATTCAACTGCGATAACATTAATCACACGAGTTTCAACTCTTTGGTTTGCAGTAATAATTGGAATGATTGCTTTTCTTTTATTTAATTTGAAATATGGAGAATTAAATTTTGACAAAGAAAATAGAGATTAGAATATACGCAAACATTACAAATAGACTAAACTCTTTTAAGTTTTAATATCTTGATTTTCATTGGCATCAATGGTATTTTTTGAATGTAAAAAAAGGAGTTCATATGTTTCACGATAATAACAGTGGAAAAAGTTTTATTATTGGTCTATTAGCTGGCGGTGCGCTAGGTGCGTTAATCGCGTTACTATTTGCTCCCAAAAGTGGAAAAGAGCTAAGAGCTAATCTTAAGCAAAAAGGAGAAGAATATCTGGATGAAGCAGAGCAATATATATCAGAAGCAAGAGAAAAAGCTAAGGAATTAATTAATGAAGGCAAGAAAAAATCCGAAAGAATTATTGCCGAGGCAAAATCAAAATCTCAGGAATTGATAAAAGACGCTGAAAGAATTATCAGTGAAGCTAAGGAAAAAACAAGTGAAGTAATCTCCAGTGCAAAAGAAAAAATTGAAACTGAGTCTGGTAGAATTTCCTCAGCATTTAAGGCAGGAGTTGAAGCTTATAAAGAGTCCAAAAGTCAATCCTAATGGAATTACTAAATCAGATTCTTTTTGCGATTTTATTATTATCAGCAGCTATGCTCTGCATAGCTCTGATATTTTATGTAAAAAGAATAGTCCATTCAGTCGAGGAATTAAATACAGAAGTTAAAAACTTAAATTCATCACTTAATCCTCTCATTAAATCTACCGTCGTACTAGCTCAAAATCTTAATGACTTTAGTGTTGAAGCAAAAGAGCAGATGAAAGTAACTAAAAAAATCATTGAAGATGTTAAACTACGAGTTGAAAAAATTATTGAGTTCGAAGAAAAAATACGATCAGGAATAGAAGATTATACAAAGCCCTTTCTATCAAATCTGTTCGCTTTGAAAAATGGAATAAGTGTGTTTTGGAGAAAAATCAAAGAAAATTAAACTTCATTTATTCATATCTTAATGTCTAGGAGGAAATCATCTTGAAAGATTATAGCCCGGATTCAATTCGCAATATTGTGTTTATCGGACACGGAGGCTCCGGAAAAACTTCGTTGTCCGAAATTTTGCTTTATACATCTCACGAAATCAACAGAATTGGTTCTGTTGCAGAAGGTAATACCGTATCTGATTATTCACAAAACGAAATTGAAAAACAAATCTCTATTTCAACTTCAGCTCTCCATTTTGAGTGGGAAGGTGTGAAAGTGAATTTGCTTGATACTCCCGGTTACACTGATTTTGTCGGTGACGTAAAAGCTGCTCTTAAAGTTTGCGATACAGCTGTTATGGTTCTTAAATCCGCTGAAGGGATTGAAGTAGGGACTGAATTAACTGGCAGTTTTATCAACGAATTCTCACTTCCTTCTGCAATAATTATTAACAAAGTTGATAATGAGCATTCAACTTTTTTTGAAACTTATGAAAAATCCAAGAAGAGATTAACAAGTGGCGCAACTGTAATTACTTTCCCTGTAAAAGAAGGAATAAATTTCAATGCTGTGGTTGATATATTAAAAATGAAAATGTATGAGTACGGTGATCCAGGAAGCAGAAAAGTTAATATTTCGGATATCCCTGCAGAGTTGATGGATAAAGCAAATGAATTGAGAACTTATTTAATTGAAAAAGTTGCAGAAGCAAGCGAAGATTTGATGAACAAATATTTTGAAGAAGGAAGTCTTTCAGAAGAAGAGATTAAAACTGGATTAAAAACATCAATCCTTAATAGAAGTATTACTCCAGTATTTGCCTTATCAGCCACAAGAGCTGTTGGAATGAACAATTTTCTTGATTTCATTTCTGCCTACTTCCCTTCTCCAACTGATAGAGGCGGAGAAGAAGCATTGCTTACGGGTAAGAATGAGAAAGTTTTAGTTAAACCTGACCCAAGCGGTGAACCAGTTCTATTTGTTTTCAAAACTATTTCTGAGCAACACGTAGGAGAATTATCCTTATTCAAAGTCTTCTCAGGAACTCTTAAAGCAGGTATGGATTTAGTTAATCAGTCTAATAGCAAATCAGAAAGATTGAGTCAGATATCTATAGTCAATGGAAGGAATAGAAAAGAAGTTGCTCAAATTCGGGCTGGAGATATAGGAGCAGTTGTTAAATTAAAAGATACACACACTAATGATACTTTAGCTTCGAAAAACTTCGGTGTAACTATCACGCCAATTAAATTTCCTGATCCTGTGATACACGGTGCAGTAATTCCGAAAGCAAAAGGAGATGAAGATAAAATTGCAAATGGATTACACACTTTGCACGAAGAAGACCCTTCATTTTCAGTTAAATACGATCCTGAAATTTCACAGACAATCGTTTCTGGTCAAGGTGAATTACAATTAGCTTTAGCAGTTAAAAGACTCAAAGAAAGATATGGTGTTGAAGTTGATTTGGTTGAGCCAAAAATTCCATACAGAGAAACAATTAAAGCAACAGTAGCTGATGTTGAATATAAACATAAAAAACAATCTGGTGGTCGAGGTCAGTACGGACATGTTCACTTCAAATTAGAACCGCTTCCACGTGGTAAAGGATTTGAATTTGTTGATGCGATAGTTGGTGGAGTTGTTCCCGGAAGATTTATTCCGGCTGTTGAAAAAGGAATTCAGGAAACTATGACTAAGGGAGTGATTTCAGGAAATAAAGTAGTAGATGTTAAAGTTACATTATTTGATGGTACTTATCACAGCGTTGACTCAGATGAAATGTCCTTTAAAATTGCAGCTTCGATGTGTTTTAGAAAAGGATTTCTTGAAGCTAAACCTTGCTTGCTCGAACCTATAAATGAAGTGGAAGTTAAAGTTCCTGAAGAGTATATGGGCGATGTTATGGGGGATATTTCAGGAAGACGTGGTAAAATTCTTGGAATGGATTCGGATGGAAGTTTCCAGATTATAAAAGCTTTAGTGCCATTAGCTGAGCTTTATAAATACTCCTCTCAATTGCGAAGTTTAACTCAGGGTCGTGGCATTTTCAAAACGAAGTTTGATCATTATGAAGAAGTACCTAAAGAAATAGAACAAAAAGTTATTGAAGAATACAACAAATCAAGAGAAGAAGAGAAATAATCATACATTAAATTAATTAACTCGAGGCTGTCTGACACTAAATCGGACAGCCTGTTTTTTAGACAAACATTATGAAAAATCTTTGGTCTCCTTGGCGTTCAAAATACATAGAATCTTTTGCTCAAAAAGATGATAAAAAGGATTGTATTTTTTGCGAAATGATTTCACTTGACCCAAATTCAGATGATAATCTTGTTGTTTCTCAAAATGAATTATCTTTTACTATAATGAATTTATATCCATACAATAACGGTCATTTGATGGTTGTTCCAAAGCGACATTTGAGTAGATTATCCGAATTAAATGATAGCGAACTAATCGAGTGTATGAAAACATTGCAGGAACTTGAAAATGTGTTAACCGAAATTATGAAACCCGATGGTTTTAATATCGGAATAAATTTAGGCAGAGTAAGTGGTGCTGGAATTGATGATCATATCCATTTTCATATTGTACCGAGATGGAACGGAGATACTAATTTTATGCCCGTTTTAGGTGAGGTAAAAGTCATTTCTCAGGATTTGTTAAAAACAAAAAAAATGATTTCAGAGAATCTCAAAAGCAAAAAGAATCGAAAGGATGTCTGATGAAGTATTCATTATTTTTATTACTAATACTGTTTACCGCTTGCTCAAAAAACTATGAAAAGAATTTAGCAGAAGCAGATAAACTAATCGAACAAAAAGATTTCAAAAAAGCAATTGAATTATTGAAAGAAGCGACAACTTCTGATGATGAGAAAATTTCTGTTTCAGCACTAAAGAAGATTGCCACAATTTATCAACAAAATAGTTTACCTGAAGTCAACTACACTGAATCACAAAAAATAGCTCAAAAGTATTTCTATCAAATTTTTGAAAGATTTCCCAATTCTGAAGATGCTCCGAAAAGTTTATTTATGTCTGCGTATCTACTTTCAAACGAATTGAAGCAATACGATTTAGCGACAAAACAATACAATTTGTTTCTTGAAAAATATCCTGACCATGAACTTGCAGCTTCAGCCAAAATTGAACTCGAGAATATCGGTTTATCTCCGGAAGAAATACTTCAGAAGAATCTGAATAAGTCAAATGCGAATTAGCTCTTCTGATTACAAGAATTTTTTAGATCCTTCAACTATTTCAAAAATTAATAATTTAGAATTAAGAGCCAGATTAGTAGTTGAAGGATTTTTAATTGGATTGCATAAAAGTCCTTATCATGGATTTAGTATTGAGTTCAGTGAGCACAGACCTTATATGATTGGTGATGATCTTAAAAATGTTGACTGGAGAGTATTTGCAAAAACTGAAAAATATTTTATCAAACAATATGAAGAGGAAACAAATCTTAAAGCTTATATAATTCTTGATTCCAGTCGTTCAATGTCTTTCAAATCTGAAGGTGAAATGAATAAACTGGAATACTCAAAAACATTGGCTGCATCATTAGCTTATTTACTTATTAAGCAAAGAGATGCTGCAGGGTTCATCAATTATTCCAACAAAGTTGAGCACATACTTTTTCCCAAAGCAACAAAAAATTATCTGACCGAAATTATTAAACTGATGAATTCTGTTAAACCGTCTGAAACAACTAATACTGCATTTGCTCTCTCAGAGCTTGCTGAAAAAATTAAAAAGAGAAGTTTGGTAATTATAATTTCTGATTTCTTTGATGAATTGGAAAGAACCATCAAAGCATTGAAAAATTTTTCTTATTTGAAAAATGAAGTAATCGTATTTCATATTCTTGATCCGATGGAAATAAATTTTGGTTTTCAGAATGACTCTGTTTTTGTTGATTTAGAAACAAATGAAAAAATCAGCACTCAACCTTATCAGCTTAGGAAAGCATATCAGGAAGCTATGAAAGAATTCACCGATAAAATTAAATATGAATGCTTAAAGTCAAACTTTGACTATAACCTAATTCAAACTTCAGAAGCATTCGATAAAGCTCTTTTCAAATTTATACAAAAGCGAAAGAGACTATATTAAATTCTTAATTTCCTGATAAAACTTTTCAGAAACTTCTTCAGCCATTTCTTTTGTTTTAGCTTCAGCCAAAATTCTGATAATTGGCTCTGTGTTTGACTTTCTTAAATGTACCCAGTAATCTTCAAAATCTATTCTTAATCCATCATCAGTATTTATTTGATAGTCAGAATATTTATTGATTAGTTCTGAAAGTGCCTCGTCGGGAGAAATAGTCAATTCTATTTTCTTCTTAGAAATGTGATAATCAGGAAGATTAGATTTTAATTCGGAGATTGAGATATCATTTTCACATAAATGTTGTAAAGTTAATGCTATGCCCACTAAAGCGTCTCTTCCAAAATGTAAAGCAGGAAAAATTACTCCACCACTTCCCTCTCCTCCAATAATTGCGTTAACTTCTTTCATCTTTTTGACAACATTGGCTTCACCAACGGGTGAACGATAAAGAGTGCAATTAAATTCTTTCGCTACATCCTCAACAGCTCTCGTTGTCGAGAGATTAACAACTACATTCCCTTTCATTCTAGAGAGAACATATTTAACACATTGAGTTATTGTGAGCTCTTCACCAAATGGTTCTCCCTTTTCAGTAATAAGAACAAGTCGATCAACATCAGGATCTACAACTATCCCTAAATCAACATTATTTCTTTTTACCATCTCAAAAGTTTCTATAAGATTTTCTGGAAGTGGTTCAGGAAGTCGTGGGAAGATTCCATTAGTGTCGCAATTGAATTTTATTATTTCACATCCAAACTTTTCTAACAACTTTGGAACAGAATAAACACCAGCTCCATTGACACAATCCAACAAAACTCTGAATTTTCTATTTTTAATTTTTTCTACACCTATTAGATCTAATGATAAAATTGCTTCAATGTGCTTATCCACGGCTTCAGGATAAAAATGTTTTTTGCCAATTGCATTCCAAGAATTATAATTCTTATTTTTATTCAAGTGAGTGAGAAGAATTTTATTTTCATCTGGAGTTAAAAATTCTCCTACTCCATTTAATAATTTCAATGCATTCCATTCATTTGGATTGTGAGAGGCTGAAATTGCAATTCCACCTTGTGCATTCAATTGCTT
>CAKZLD010000012.1 GCA_937125135.1 uncultured Ignavibacterium sp. | reverse complement strand
CACTTAAGTGAAGAGTAAACAAATGAAAGAAAAAGTTATCGTAATATTTCTATTCATAATTATCTCATTTTCTAGTAATATATTTTGACAAAAGGATACATCCGCATTAAATCAAAACAAAATAATTTATAAACCATCACTTTGGGGAATTCAGTTTGAAGCAATTACAAGTATTGTATCAAGTGAGATTGGAGCATTACTCGATTATGATATTTATTCTTCCCCTAATGGTAAACATAATTTCGGTTTCCGTTTTAGCTCAGAATATTATGACTTTACAAGCCTAGATGTTGGTGGGAAAACCGCACCTGGACCATTCGGGGATTTAAATATTTATGGAAGACATAGTATAAGAGGAAAACATTTTTGGTTTTCTCCTCTTATCGGTTTATCACTTCACAAACCTCTAAAAGAATCTACTGATTTGAAATTATTATTTAAATGGGGATTAGAATTAAAATATAATTTGTTAGGTGATAATTTAGGTCTATTATTTAAATTAGCATTATCATTTACTAAAAATGCTGGTTATACTGGCTTTGGTTTAGCAATTTGGTTGTAATAAAAATAAAGTGGTATAACAAGCCCATCAACCCTTCCGCCTTTTCGCACTTGGCAGTTTTTAAATTTTTGGCTTGGTCGTTCCGGTTTAAGTTGGTTGTTCTAAGTAGTTCTATTAATTAACATTGTTGCAAACCGTGCTTTTGAGGAAAAATAAGCACGGTTTGCTAAATCTTTGGCTTTGTCTTTTTAATCTGCATTGCTGTTCTGGGCGGCGGGTTAGGCGCAACGTCTTATACTTACTCACAAATTTAATAGCCACTGGCTATGAGAAAAGGTAACGGTGATGATACAGCAAAAAAATTTTATTTAACTGATTTTATATAAAACAGAGTATTAAAAATTAAAATAATTATTCAAAAAATAACGAGGACGAGGAGGAACAAATGAAAAATATACTTTTCGTTCTTATAACTGTATTTATTATTAATGAACTTGCTTTTTGTCAAGAGGCATTATTTTCAAAGCGTTATGATTCAGATAAAAAAACGAATTTGCTCTATGATACATTTATAAATGATTTTGAACATAACGACCTTGGGCACTGGTTTGGAGTTAGATTTGGTACTCAAACTAAACCTAGTGATTTAAAAGATAATTGGAAATATTATGAATGGTGGGCATTAACAACTTTATATGAATATCGCTTCAACAGAACATTTTCTTTTTTTTCTGAACTTAATTTGTTCAATAAAAAATATTATAAAAATCAAATAGAGGGTTATATATAGCCCGGGATAAAATTAAGACACCATTTATTAAATCAACTACGGCTAACAGCGGATGTTGGCATTGCTTTGGGTCGTATTAATCCAAGCGGAATCGATTTACCAATAGGTCTGGGTTTAGAATTAGATATCAGTAAAAGTTTTATTATAAGCATAAATGCTAAAACTTTTATAATTCCAGATTATGGTTATTGGTTAAGTGCTGGTATTAATTACAGACTTATCGATTATTAAAATTAGAATTGTAGAATCATTGGAGTCAGACAATTAATGAAGCTCTGTTAATCAAATATTCTCATTAATTCAAAATCTACTTTTCTAATAATTCTCTGTCTTTTTGAATTATTCATGCTTTCATTTACATTAGAGTATCATTTGTTAAAATAATTATGTACAGGTTTTTCTTTCTTGTTTTACTGATTTCTTTTAATATCACTCTCGCACAATCTGATGAAATTCCGGATGAATTTACTAATCAAAACGGAAAGGTTGTCGGACTTACTTTCGTAACCGGCTATATGATTCCTCATTCAAATGAAGTTAATAATGTAAGAGGATTAAATCCTCGTGGTGTTGAATTAGCATATTACAATCATTTAAACTCTGATGATGTTTGGCTCGACTGTGAGTGTTATCCAAGATTCGGTTATTTCATTTCTTATTATCATCTGGACAGAACAGAATTACTCGGACATAGTTTTTCAGGCGGATTGAATTTCACTTACTTTCTTGGACTTCCCTCAAGTTTTAACTTTCATCTAAAAGGAAAAGCAGGACTTGCATATCTTACAAAACCTTATGATAAAATAAATCATCCGCGTAACTGGTCTTATGCTACGCATCTTAACTTTTTCTTATCAGCAGGAGCTGGAGTAACATTTCCTCTTTATAAACAGACTGAGATGCAGATAGAAGTTAGTATGAATCATCAGTCAAATGCAGCTTATCTCGAACCAAATGGAGGAGTGAATTACTGGGGCTTATCTGCTGGTTTGAATTATAAACTTAATCCCGTAATTTATCCTGTAAGAAAAATTGAAAACGATCCTTATCTTACTCAATCAAAAAAAACTAGATGGGATTTTTCATTCACTTACGGAATATCTTCAAATAATTTTAATATTTTTGGTTCTCCGCCCGGACAAGTACCAATGTATGGATTTACAATAAACAGAAGTATTCAGACTTTCAGAATTTTAGCTCTTCTTTTTGGTGCTGAATTGGAGAGGAATGGAAGAGCAATTGCAATTTATAACAAATTGTATCCGGGAAAGGATGTGAACCCCTGGCGGTTTTCACTACTCGGTGGAGTTGAGTTTTTGATGGGAAGAACTTTACTTTCTGTTCAGTTCGGTGGTTATCTTTATATGCCTTTCAGAGATGTGGAGGACAGAACATATCAGCGTTGGGGACTTGTTTATAATATCTACGAAAATTTTTATGCGGGAATGAACTTCAAATCTTACAGAAACGCTGCAGACCATTTTAGTTTAAGATTAACTTATTCAATAAGGTGAGCTGAATAAATGAAAAAGATATTTTCAATTCTTCTGTTTTTGAATTCAATTCTTTTATCTCAATCATTAAATTTTGTCGAAGGTAGTCCTGTAAATATTGACAAATGCGGTTTTTCTTTGCATGATGAAAACTACTTTGAATCTACAAATAACTGGGGTTACAGTTATGATAGTCTTTTGGTAGATTTAAATAAATGGAAATTAAATCCATACATTAAAATTGACTCAATAGGATTGAGTGTTCAGGGAAGACCTCTCTGGCAGTTGACGATAAGTGAAAATCCGTTTAATGTTCAAAATAAGCGAACAGTATATATTCACGCACGAACTCATCCGCAGGAAACAGAAGGATTTTGGGTTACGAGAGAAATTATAAAAATAATTACCGCTGAAACAGATCTTGGAAGAACAGCAAGAAGTAATTGTGTGTTTTACATTATTCCTATGTTCAATCCTGATGGAGTTCAATTAAATCGTCCGAGAAATAATGCCAATAATATTGATCTTGAAAGCAATTGGTTTACGTTTCCAAATCAACCTGAAGTAGCAGCATTGAAAGCGAGATTTTTGCAATTGATGAATTCTCCCAATCCGATTGAAGTTGAATTAAATATGCATTCATCTTCGCTTTGCAAAAGATATTTTGTTTACCACGATTCAGCAGGAACATCTCCACAGTTTGCAATTATGCAACAAAATTATATTTCTGGAATCAGAAGTTATTTCCCAAACGGAATTCAGCCGTGGAATTATTATGTAAGCTGGACAAATGGAAATCCACTCAAATATCCCGAAAGCTGGTTCTGGTTATATTACGGTGAAAGTGTAATGGCATTAACTTATGAAGATATGTATCAATGTTCGGGAACAGGTAAGTTCGATTCAACTGCAAATGCTTTGGTTCGTGGAGTTTTAGATTATATGAATATTCCTGTTTCATCTGATTATAAAGAAATTACTGTTACAGATTTTGAATTATATCAAAACTATCCAAATCCATTTGGAACATCTTCATATTCAGATAATCTCGTAACTACGATTAAATTTTCAATTTCCCCTACTCCCACCTCCTTGGGAGAGGGGACGGGGGTGAGGCTTGTTGTTTACGACATCCTCGGTAATGAAGTAGCCACTTTGGTAAATGAAGAAAAATCACCCGGCTATTACGAAGTGAAATTTGATGGAAGAAATCTTGCAAGCGGAATTTATTTGTATCAACTGCGGGCAGGCAGCTTTATTCAAACTAAGAAAATGATTTTGATGAGATAATAAAACTATTTGATTTTATTAAGCTCTGTCTCAATTTTATTTGCTAATTCTTCTTCTGTAATTCCATTCAACTTCAGTTTGTTAGATTTAACTGAAATTAAAGGTTCATCACCCTCGCCTTTGAGATATTTGAGAAGAGAAAAAGCTAATCTGTATCTATCGTTTTGAATAGGAATAAACTCTTTAAATGTCTCAACGAGATTATAAACTTTTTTCTCGAGAGAATCGGATGGAAACTCTTTGACTTTCGGCGGTGGCAAAGTTGTCATTTTTGTCCTTTAATAACTGTTTCTGTATTACTACTCAAAAATAATAGTTTGCCAGATTTTTCGTTAATAATTTTGCAAAAACAATTTTATAAAATAGATGTCCGTTCAGCTTGAATCATTAAGAAGAATTCTAATAATCCGATTAAGTTCACTCGGAGATATTTTATTAACCACTCCTTTAATCAGAACTATTAAAAATAGATTTCCAAAAATCGAGATAGATTTTCTCTTGAAGTCAGAATATCAGGATGTACTAAAGAATAATCCTCATCTCAATAAAATTTTTTTGTATTCAAACAATTATAACAATGCAGTTGTGGAGGAAATTGAAAATTCGAATAATCCGAAATATGATTTAATTATTGATTTGCAGAATAATATCAGATCAAGAAGGATAACTTCAAAACTTAAAATCAGAACAGTAAGATTTAAGAAATATACTTTCAGAAAATTTATTCTTGTTCAAACTAAAATAAATCTGATGAAAAATCTTCCTTTAATTCCTGAAAGATATGCCAAGACAATTGGGATTGATTTGGATAAATCCGGAGTTGAAATTTTTTCAGACAAAATACCTTCCGACAAAATATCAGGTTTAAATAAAATAGTTGGTATATGTCCCGGAGCAAAGCATTTCACAAAAAGATATCCGATAGAATATCAGATTCAACTTTGCAAACAACTTGTTGAATACAATTTCAATGTCGTTTTATTCGGTGGAAAGATTGATGAAGGAATCTGCTCCGAGATTTCATCCAAAGTTCCCGAAGTAATTAATCTTCAAAATAATGACGACATTCTTCAGACAGTATCAGATATGAAAATGTGTGATATAATCATCTGCAACGATTCCGGATTGATGCACGTTGCAAGTTCATTAGACAAAAAACTTATTGCTATATTTGGCTCAACAGTAAAAGAATTTGGTTTTATGCCTTACAATTGTTCAAACTCAATAATAGTAGAAAATGAAAATCTTGGATGCAGACCTTGTTCACATATCGGCAGAAGATCTTGTCCGAAAACTCATTTCAACTGTATGAAAAAAATAAAGCCAGAAGATATTATTAAACTCATCCAGGAAATATCCTAATGCATAACTTCTGGTACATAATTTATAATCTGCTGATAGTTCCGTCAATTTATTTTCTGCTTCGGGTTGGAGGAACATTCAATAAGAAAGTAAGAAAAGGAATTATCGGAAGAAAGAGGGTTTTTGAAAATATAATCTTGGAAGCAACCAGATTAGATAAGACTAAAAAACTTATCTGGTTTCATTCTTCTTCAATGGGAGAATTCGAGCAGGCAAAACCAATAATTGAAAAACTAAAAGAACAACAAGATGTAAATATTCTTGTTACATTTTTTTCACCTTCTGGATTTGAAAACTCGAAGAACTATCCTTACGCTGATATCATTTCTTATATTCCGTTTGACACAAAATTTAATGCAGAGAGGTTTATCTCAATTGTGAATCCGAATGTTGCAGTGATAATGAGATATGATATTTGGCCTAACATAATCAAAGCTTTGTATAAAAGTGGCATTCCGATTTTGTTAGTTGATGCAACTCTTCGTAAGGATTCTCTGCGTAAGTCATTTCTACTTCGTTCATTTCATAAGACTTTGTTTAATTACTTTACCAGAATTCTGACTGTTAGTCAATCTGATGCAGAAGAGTTTTTGGATTTGAAAGTTAAACAGGAAAAAGTTATTGCTGTTGGCGACACACGGTTTGATAGAGTTTATCAAAGAAGTTTGATTTCGAAAGAAAAGAATGTTATCAAAACATCAATTCTTGAAAATAAAAAAGTATTTATCGCTGGTAGCACTTGGGAGCAAGACGAGGAAGTAATATTTCCAGCATTTGAAAAAGTGTGTAAGTATGAAAAAAATGCTTTGATGATTGTTGCCCCACACGAACCAAATATTCTTACAATAGAAAAAATCGAAAACTTTTTCGCAAAGAAACTCAAAACAATCAGATTCTCCTTTCTGAATAATTACAAAAACGAGCATGTAATTATTATTGATTCGGTTGGCATATTGCTGACATTGTACGCTTATGGTCATATTGCATTTGTTGGTGGTAGCTTCAAACAGAATGTTCACAATGTGCTTGAAGCTGCTGTTTATGGTATCCCAGTTATGTTCGGACCAAAAATTTATAACTCTCAGGAAGCAAAAACTCTTTCTGATATTGGCGGCGGAGTAATGATTAAAGATAAAAAAGATGCATACCGAAAGTTGAGAACATTATTGAGCAACGATGAATTGCGAAAGAAAAAAGGTTTAATAGCTGCAGAGTTTGTCAAACAAAATATCGGAGCCACAGAAAAAATCTTAGCTGAAATTTATAATCATCTTTGATTTTAGAATAGTAAATTAAAGTTCTTCCGCACGGATTAGATGAATTCTTATTACTCTTTCATTTATATTTCTTCAGACAATTTTGCAAGATTTTTCAGTTCGAACAATGATTTCAAAACAATTAAAAGAACAGATTGAAATTAAAATAAAATTCTTAATGGAAGATTCTCCTTCTAATTAATTCTCGATTAATGAGTTTAAATTTTTTTTGGATACAAAATGCATAAAGAACCCGAAGTAACACTTGAACTAGCAATCGAACACGGACTTATCGAAGAAGAGTATAATCGTATATTAAAAATTCTCGGAAGAGTTCCAACTTTCACAGAGCTTGGAATATTTTCAGTTATGTGGAGTGAGCATTGCAGTTATAAAAATTCAATTGCACAATTAAAAACATTACCAAGAAGTGGCGGAAGATTATTAGTCGAAGCAGGTGAAGAAAACGCCGGTCTTATTGATATCGGAGATGATTTGGCTGTCGCTTTCAAAATTGAAAGTCATAATCATCCTTCTGCTGTTGAACCATATCAGGGTGCTGCAACAGGTGTTGGCGGAATTATGAGAGATATTTTCACAATGGGAGCACGACCAATCGCTTCTCTTAATTCTCTCCGTTTTGGAAATCTTGATGACGACAAAACAAAATATTTATTCAGTGGAGTAGTAAAAGGAATCGGGGATTACGGAAATTGTTTCGGAGTTCCTACTGTTGCCGGCGAAGTTTATTTTGATGAATGTTACAAAGGAAATCCTTTAGTAAATGCAATGGCTGTTGGAATTGTTAATAAGAAACATATCGCTTCTGCTATTGCAAAAGGAGAGGGAAATCCTGTGATGATTGTTGGCTCTTCAACAGGCAGAGATGGTATTCACGGAGCTACTTTCGCATCAGAAGAAATTTCTGAAAAGTCAGAAGCAAAAAGACCATCTGTACAAGTTGGAGATCCATTCACAGAGAAATTACTTTTAGAAGCAACTCTGGAAATCATAAGAAACGGTTGGTTGATTGGAATTCAGGATATGGGCGCAGCTGGAATTTCCTGCTCAACAAGCGAGATGAGTGCAAAAGGTAAATCGGGAATGAAAATAAATCTTGACCAAGTTCCTCTTCGTGAAGAAGGAATGACTGCATATGAAATTATGCTCAGCGAAAGTCAGGAACGAATGCTTTGTTGTGTGAAAAAAGGATATGAAGAAAAAGTGAAAGAAGTTTTTAACAAGTGGGATTTGAATTGTGAAATAATAGGTGAAGTAACAAATGATGGATTACTTCATATTGATTATCAGGGTGAACGAAAAGCTACCATACCTTCTTTTGAATTAGTACTTGGCGGTGGCGCTCCTGTTTATGTCCGCGAACAAAGAGAACCTGAGTATCTTAAAGAAACAAAAAGCTTTGATCTAAATTCATTACCAGAACCTAAAGATCTTAAAGAGACTTTTCTGAAAGTTTTTTCTTCACCGAATATTGTTTCAAAGCAGTGGGTTTATCAACAGTATGACACAATGGTTCGAACGAACACGATTGTCGGTCCTGGCTGTGATTCTGCTGTAATTTATATTAAAGGAACAAACAAAGCATTGGCAATGAAAACAGATTGTAATGCAAGATACGTTTATCTGAATCCAAAAAAAGGGACTAAAATCGCAGTTGCTGAATGTGCAAGAAATATTGTTTGTTCTGGTGGAATTCCACTTGGAGTAACGAATTGTTTGAACTTTGGTAATCCGTACAAACCAGAAATTTACTGGCAATTCGCACAGGCTATTGCTGGAATGGGAGAAGCTTGCAGAAAATTTAATACTCCTGTTACTGGAGGTAATGTAAGTTTTTATAATGAGTCACCTGATGCTGCAGTCTATCCAACTCCAACTATTGGAATGGTTGGCTTAGTTGAAGATTTATCTCATATTACTACATCTTATTTCAAAGATGAAGGAGATGTCATTTACTTGATTGGCGATGACAAAGAAGAAATCGGTGGGAGTGAATATTTAAAAGTAATTCATAATAAAGTTGCTGGTGATTGTCCAACTATTGAGCTTGATAAAGAAAAAACTTTACAAACAATTTTATTGAAGTTAATTAAAAAGGGGTTAGTAAAATCTGCACACGATATAAGTGAGGGAGGGATAGTTTCTGCACTTGCAGAATGTTGCATTATAAATCAGGAAAAGATGCTCGGTTGTGAAGTTGAAATTCCAATAAAGACAAGAAAAGATTTTTCATTATTCTCAGAATCACAATCTAGAATAATTGTTTCTGTTTCAAAATCTAAAACTGACGAATTCGAATCAGAATTTAAAACCTCACTCCTTGAACTT
>CAKZLD010000011.1 GCA_937125135.1 uncultured Ignavibacterium sp. | reverse complement strand
ATTGGAATGTCAAACCTATCTCCTGACTTTCTGAGCTTGCATTCAACAAGATTATCTTTTAATTTTTTATCTCCCACGATAACCTGAATTGGCATTCCAAGTAAATCAGCATCATTAAACTTAAATCCCGGAGAAGCATCTCTGTCATCATAAAGGACTTCAATTCCTTCTTCTTTAAACTTGTCATAAATTTGATCAGCAGTAGCTTTTACATTTTCATTTTTTGGATTGATTGAAATTAAATGTATATAAAACGGAGCTAATGCTTTATTCCATACAATTCCTTTTGTATCGTGATTCTGCTCAATAAAACAAGCAACAACTCTCTCTATTCCAATTCCATAACTTCCCATAATAATTGGGTGTTCCTTGCCTTTATCATCAAGAAAGAAAGCTTTCATTGATTCGGAATATTTTGTGCCTAACTTAAAAATATGTCCAAGCTCGATAGCTGGAAAAACTTCAAGTCTGGAATCACAGTTAGGACAAGTTTCACCAGACTGAACTATTCTCAAATCCGCATACTCGATATTTTTCACATCACGAATAAAATCAATCCCACCGATATGATAATCATTTTTGTTCGCACCACTGAAAAGATTGTTTCGATCTTTTAATCTTATATCAGATATAATTCTTCCATTGAAACCAATCGGACCAATTGAACCAGCATCAGCGCCGGTAATATCTATTAGCTCATCAGGATGAGCTGGTCGAATTGTTGCACCGACAGCTTTCTCTAGTTTTGTTTCATTCACTTCATCATTACCTTGCATCAAAACAAGAATGGGTTGATTGTTTGAAATATAAATTCTGGATTTTGCACAAAACTGTTCTTCGATTTTTAAGAATTCACAAAGCTCGTCAATACTTTTCACATTTGGTGTATGGATTTCATATACTTCTTTTGATTCATTTTCTCTATCCAACGAGAGAACTTTTGAAGTTGCCACTTCAACATTTGCAGCATATCCGCACGATTGACAATATGCAACAGTATCCTCACCAGCTTCCGATTTAACCATGAACTCTTCCGACCCTGTACCTCCCATCGCACCGCTTGAAGCACCAACAACGAAAAATTTTAATCCACAACGAGAAAATATTTTTCTGTAAGCCTGATCGTGTAACATATATGATTTATCAAGGTCTTCCCAACTTATATCGAAAGAGTAAGAATCCTTCATTAAGAATTGTCTTCCTCTTATAACTCCGCTTCTTGGTCTTGGCTCATTTCTGAACTTTGTTTGAATCTGATACCAAATTTGTGGCATATCTTTATAGGACTTCACAACATTTCTTGCGTGAAAAGTCATTATCTCCTCGTGAGTTGGAGCTAAGACATACTCTCTGTTTTTAATATGAAAAAGTATGTCTCCGAAAGCTTCTACTCTACCTGTTTCTTCCCAAACCTCTTTTGGATTAAGTGCAGGTAAGTGAAATTCCTGACCGCCAATTGCATCCATTTCTTGTCGAACAATATCACAGACTTTTTTAATAATTCTATAACCTAATGGAAGAAAAGAATAAATTCCGGCAGAGAGCATTCTGACCAATCCGGTTCTCAGCATTAATATGTGGCTTGGAACTACTGCTTCACTTGGAATTTCCTTCAAAGTTGGAACAAAAGTTTTTGATAATCTCATCTTTTCCTTTAATTGTTTTTAACGGGCTCAAAAATAAGCATTCAGAGTAGTATTTAAAAAAGTTATACTATATTGTGTTAAAATATTCGGAAATTTATGCCTTTGGAAGTAAAAACATTAGCGCTCGCTTTAATTGTATTTTTCATCAACGTACCGTTCGGATATTGGCGAGCTAACACTAAACCGAAATCTATGGAATGGTTTACTACAATACATATTCCTGTATTACTGATAATATTATTCCGATTTCAATTCGGAATTGATTTTTCCATATTTTCTGTTTTAATAAACTTATTAAGTTTCATTCTCGGTCAGTTTATAGGAATGAAGCTATTTTATCTGATAAGAAAAACAGGAATAAATGGTTCATCCTGCTTGATAATAGATTTGAAAGAATATTTCTTCAATAATAAATGAACCAAATTTTTCAAAGCGGAGTTATACTATTCAAAAAGAGGATAGTATGAAATCAGTATATGTTTTATTAGCTATTTTGATATTTTATTCAACAGGTTCTTTCTCACAAAATAAAAATGGAGATAATAAAGTGGATAACATTCTTAACATAACAGTTACAGATATTGAAGGTAAAAAAGTAAATCTCTCCGATTACAAAGACAAAGTTTTATTGATTGTTAATGTAGCAAGTTACTGCGGTTATACAAAACAATATGCAGGTTTACAGGATTTATATGAAACTTATAAGGACAAAGGATTTGAAATTTTGGCTTTCCCATGCAATCAGTTTGGTAATCAGGAACCCGGGACAAATGAAGAAATTAAAAACTTTTGCTCATCAAAATTCAATGTGACTTTCAGACTATTCGATAAAATTGATGTGAATGGAAATAATAAGTCCCCTCTATACAAAGTACTTACTGACAATCTTGTAACAGGCAAGTCTGACATCAGATGGAATTTTGAAAAATTTCTAATTGGAAAGAATGGAAAAATTGTTAAAAGATTTCCTAGTGCAACCGATCCGCTCAGTGATGAGATTATTGATACTATAAAAAAAGAATTGAATAAAAGTTAATCTATATTCAATTCTCTTTTTACTGAGAGTTTAAGGTCAATGATTTGTTTGTGTTCAAGATTCATTGTCATACCAATTTTCTTGATCAAACTGTCTTCGTAAGCATTTAATTTTTTATCTGTATAGATCAATCTCCAAAGATTTTTTATGATTGACTCTTTCTCTGTTTGATTGAAGTGATTATTAAGTTCACTTGTAAATTCATATATACTAATGCTTTTATCCACATTCTGCTCAGCAACTTCAAAAATTATTTTCACTTCTAATTCATCAAGATTAAAACATCTTCTCATCATTTCTATAATAAAATCTCGTTCTTGCGCTGAAAAATCTCCGTCAGCTTTAGCCAACTCAATGAATAATGCACAGGTTGCTATTTCTAACTTATGCTCTTTACTTGCAGATTTATCTGAGGAAGAATTTCTATTTTCATCTTTATCTTCATTAAATAAAAGTTTTCTAAGCGAGTTTAACATATTACTCCAACTCTGATAATAAACTATTAACATCTAAAGATTTTGTGTACATAATGACATTGCCATTATCATCTTTAGGCCAGTACTCGGGCATTTTATCAGCATATAACTCAACTCCATTACCATCTGGATCTTTCAAATAAATTGATTCAGATACACCGTGATCAGAAGCACCCTGAATTGGATAATTCAATTCCCAGATTCGTTTGAAAATTTTTGCCAATTCTCTTCTGTTTGGATAAAGAATTGCAAAATGATATAAGCCTGTCGTGCCTTTCGGAGGTGCAGGAGCTCCCTTGCCAGCCCAAGTGTTTATCGCAATATGATGATGATAATTCCCTGATGAAAGAAATACCGCTGAATTATTAAAAGTTGCAGTAACATTAAAACCAAGTATATCTCTGTAAAAAGCGAGTGATTTTTCCAAATCAGAAACAGTCAAATGTATGTGACCAATTTTAACATGAGGATGAATTTGGTAAGACATTAACTCTCCCTGATTTTAATGAAAAGAATTATTAATTAAAGGTTTAACTTTCCAGATTTTTTCTGCGTATTCTTTTACAGCACGATCAGAAGAAAATTTAGAAACACGAGCAACATTAAGAATTGATTTGACAGTCCATGAGTCTTTGTCCTGCCACTCTTTTGCAACTTTTTCCTGACATTCAATATATGATTGATAATCAGCCAACGTGCAGTAATAATCTACATTCAGAAGTCCATAAATCATATCATTGAAAATTCCCGGCTCTTTTGGATTGAAATAATTCAGGTAAATCATATCAATCACTTTTCGAAGCTCAAGATTTTCATAATAATATTTTTTCGGATCATAACCTTTTGCTTTAAGTTCAACAACTTCTTCAGCTTTTAATCCAAAAATGAAAATGTTCTCTTCACCAACTTCTTCACAAATTTCAACGTTAGCCCCGTCCATAGTTCCGATTGTTAGTGCTCCGTTTAGTGCAAATTTCATATTTCCTGTTCCACTCGCTTCTAATCCAGCAACAGAGATTTGTTCAGATAAGTCAGCTGCAGGAATAATTTTTTCCGCTAATGAAACTGAATAATTTTTTAAGAAAACTACTTTTAGTTTATCTCCAATGTCCGGATCGTTATTCACAACATCGGCGACAGAATTTATAAGTTTAATAACCATTTTTGCCTGATAATATGCCGGCGCAGATTTTCCGCCAAAGATAACTGTTCGTGGAACTATTTTTGCTTTTGGGTTTTCTTTGATTCGATTGTATAATGTTATAACGTGTAATACGTTCAGAAGTTGTCTTTTATATTCGTGAAATCTTTTAACCTGAACGTCGAAAATTGACTTGGGATTTATCTTAACTTTATTTTCTCTTTCAATTAATTCAATAAGTGCTTTTTTGTTTTGTGTTTTTATTTCGCGCCATTGTTTTTTGAAATCTTCATCATTCACAAACTTCTCAATTTCCTTGATATGAGTTAAATCTTTAATCCATTCATCCCCAATTTTTGAAGTAATTAGTTGAGAGAGTTTTGGATTAGCATATCTCAACCATCTTCGTGGAGTAATGCCATTTGTAATGCAAATAAATTTTTTCGGATAAATTTTATTGAAATCCGGGAAGATTCTTTCTTTCAAAATTTTTGTATGAAGTTCTGCAACACCATTTACGGCAAATGAACCAACGATTGCAAGATTTGCCATACGAACTCTCTTATCATCCCCGGGCGAAATTATAGAAAGTTTTGCAAGAATATTTTCATCAGTTGAATATTTCTTTTTAACTTCTTCAAGAAATCTTCTGTTTATTTCATAAACTATCTGAAGATGACGGGGTAAAAGTTCACCGAAAATTTTCTCGCTCCATTCTTCAAGGGCTTCGGGAACAACTGTATGATTTGTATATGCAAAAGTTTTTGTGGTTATGCTCCATGCTTTTTCCCAACTCATTTTTTCCTGATCAATTAAAATTCTCATTAATTCAGGAATTGCTATTACAGGATGAGTATCATTTAACTGAATACAAATTTTATCAGCAAAATCGTTAAAGTTTTTATGATTGATTTTATATTTTCTTATAATGTCTTGCAAAGTTGCTGAAACGAAAAAGTACTGCTGTTTTAATCTTAGAAATTTACCCTCAACATAAGTATCGTTTGGATATAAAACTTTAGAAATTACTTCAGAATCATTTTTCTTCGCTACTGATTCTACGTAATTACCCTTATTAAAATCCTGAAACTCAAAATCTGTATGAGCTTTTGCCTGCCAAAGTCTGAGATTATTCACAGTCTTGGTCTTATATCCCGGAACCGGAACGTCATAAGCAACAGCCAACACATCTTCAGTATCAACCCAATCGAAGCAGAAAGATCCATCAGGATAAGTCTTCTTTTCAACACGTCCATAAAACTTAACTCTGTACTGAAGATTTCTTCTCAGAATATCCCATGGATTACCATTCTTTAACCAATCATCAGCATACTCAACCTGATAACCGTTTTCAATAGCCTGATTAAAAATTCCATATTCATATCTGATTCCGTAACCAAATGCAGGCAAATCCAATGTTGCCATAGAATCTAAATAGCAGGCTGCCAAACGACCTAAGCCTCCATTACCCAATCCCATATCATATTCATATTCTTTAATTTCTTCCAAGTCATATCCTTCTTCTTCTAAAATTTCTTTACACTGATCGTAGAAATCATAATTAATTAAATAATTCCCGAGAAGTCTTCCCATTAAATATTCAAGAGAAAGATAATAAACTCGTTTTGTGTCCTGATTAAATGCTTCTCTTTGAGTTCTCAACCAGCGTCTGACCAATCTATCTCTCACCGCGAGTGAAAGCGCATAATAAGCATCATCTTTAGTTACAGTTATTTTATCTTTAACTAAACTAAACTCTAAATGCTCTTTAAATTGATTAGAAATTGAGAAGGTAGAATAATCTTCTTTATCCGTGAAAAAAATTGTGCCATTTTCAGAAATGCCGTTTTCTTTGTTCTTCATTGAAACTTATCCTCTTTTGAATAAAAAAAATAATTATAAAAATTATCGAAATTTTATCGCCTTTTATTTAATAATTAATCTAATTTTAATGTTCTGCCAGGAGTCCAGGGAGCATTTAATCTATCAAGTTCACTCTCAAGTTTTTTCATATCAACATCATTCAATTTTTTAAGTGATTGAGCAATAGCTTTAAATTCTTCTGATGCTATCTTATAATTATCTTTGTATGCTTTTGTAGGGGCTGAACTTGTTTGCCACATTCCATATATCACTTCACCAAGTCTGTCTGATATGCTTGGATAACTTGGTTCATTTCTGTTTACTATTACTTCATCACCAGTAAGCTTACGATATATTTTTTTATTCTCAAGCAGGAACTGATTTATTTCTTCGAATAAACTCACAGGTACATTTTCTGTTCGCAAAAGAACCGTTTTAATAGTTTCAAGTTTAGTTTTTAAATCGCTAGAAATTTCAATTGCGGCTCTAACATTTCTATTTAATTCAGAAACTTTTCTCTGGAATGCAACAAGTTCTTTTCTGTCTTCTGCAGGAAGTGTAACATTATTAAGAACTTTTGCTTCAAATTCTTTTTTGTCAGTTACTTGAGTTAATTTACCGTTAATGCTAATTGACATTGCAACTTTGTATTTACCGGGCAAGACAGGATATCCACTTGCATTTTCTTCATCAGTTTTTTTTACAGGATTTGTAGAAGCATATCTTAAGTCCCAAGTAATTCTATTGATACCAGATTTTACATCGGTCTTAAGTTTTCTGACAATGTTATCATTCTCATCATAAATAGTAAATAACAAATACGGTTTTTCTTCGTCATCTTCTTTTCTTAAATCATCCCAGGAAGGATAATAAACCGGCTCACCTTTTTTCACCAATTCTTTTTCTTTTTCTTTTCGTTGCTCTTTAAGAGTTTTTGGTGCTTCTTTGACATAATAAGTAAAGGTTGCTCCGAATGGTGGATTTTCTGCTTTGAAGAAAGATGAGCCAAGTGCGCTGAATGTAGCATTTCTGTAGATGAACATTCTTGCATCTTTAACATCGAATAATTTGTAATTTTCTTCATTCAATGTTTTTTCATTGATTTGCTGAAGTGGAGAATAATCATCAAGAATATATAAACCTCTTCCAAAAGTTGAAACCGCCAAATCATTTTCTCGTCTTTGAATATCAATATCTCTCACAGCTTGTGTTGGAATATTACCTTTCAACTGAATCCAGTTTTTCCCACCGTTGATTGTAAAGAAAACTCCGTATTCTGTTCCAATGAAAAGCAAATTAGGATTTTTATGATCTTGAATGATTGAATAAACAACAAAAGGTTCTTTTAAGTCGCCTGTTATTGACTGCCAGGATTTTCCTTTATCTTTACTTACCAAAATATAAGGTTTGAAATCAGACTTTTTATGATTATCAAAAGTTGCATAAACAGTATTTGCATCAAAACGAGAAGCATATAAACAGGAAACGTAAGTTGTTTCAGGAACTCCCGGAAATTTTTCTATCTTTCTCCAATTCTTACCGCCATCTTCTGTTACTTGAATTAAACCATCATCTGTACCGACGTAAAGTAAACCTTCTGCTAATGGTGATTCTGTCAAAGAAACGATGTTACCATAAAATGAAGTTGAAGCGTTTTTTGCAACTGCATCCACACTCCAAATTCTTCCCATAACAGGAAGTTTATTTCTATCAATTCTTCTTGTTAAGTCATCGCTGATAACTTCCCACGAATTTCCTTTATCAGTGCTTTTGAAAACTTTATTCGCAGCAGTGTAAATCACATTAGGATTATTTGGACTAATCATCAGTGGAGTGTCCCAATTCCATCTATAAGGTTCTTCGCCTGCTCTCTCCTGTGGTTTGATGCTCATTATTTCTCCACTTTGCAAATCGTGTCTTGTAAGTCCACCATATTGCCACAGACAATAAATAATGTTTGGATTTGTAGGGTCAGTCAATGCTTCGTAACCGTCACCACCAACAAGCGGAATCCAATCAGCATTGACTATTCCTTCTTCATTAATTGTTTGAGATGGAACAATCATACTGTTGTTATCCTGAGTTCCACCCATAACACGATAGAATGGCTCATAATTATCAACGCTGATTCGATAGAACTGAGTAACGGGAAGATTATCTTTAAAGTGAAAAGTATTTCCACCATCGAATGTTTCGTAAACTCCACCATCTCCGCCAATCAGATAATGATTTGTGTTATTAGGATTGATCCACATAGCGTGATCATCAACGTGTCTGCCTTTTGTTGAAATCGGAGTAAAAGTTTTTCCGCCATCTGTTGTAACATGAGAGTAAGTATCCATAACATAAATTTTATCGAGCTGCTTTGGATCAGCATATATTTCAGAATAGTATTGAGGACTAACGTTTTT
>CAKZLD010000010.1 GCA_937125135.1 uncultured Ignavibacterium sp. | reverse complement strand
CACTACAAATATAATTTTCTGCTTTTCGTCTTCAAAATTCACTTATTTTTTGTGGTATTTCAAATTTTCTCTTGACTTTTTCAATTAAAAGTATAAATTAGTGCACAAATGAACACTATATTCTACAATAGCTTTTCAAAGAACAATGAGGCGTTTAATTACCTGCCACCGAAAGAATGGTTTAAGACTTCTAAAATTAAACGCATTTATCCACCAATCTGCCGAAAGATTGACAAATTGGGTTTTGATATTTATGACTTTGAAATGCTTTTCAACGATAGTAAAACCAAAGATCTGATTAGAACGGGCAAAACTATCGGATGCTTTTACATTGAGTCACCAGGAATGAGAGCTTTGCTGAGAAAACTCGATTGCCATACTTTTGAAATGCTCACGGCTGCAAGCTCAATAATTCGCCCGGGTGTCGCTGAAAGTGGGATGATGCAGGAATTCATTGCCCGACATAAAGATCCTTCAAAAAGGAAGTACTTCATTCCGCAACTTGGTGAGTTGCTTGCAGAAACCTATGGTGTAATGGTTTATCAGGAAGATGTAATAAAAGTGGCACACTATATTGCCGGGCTGAGTCTCGAAGAAGCTGATCTTCTCAGAAGAGCGATGAGTGGCAAAATGCGTTCACATCAGGCAATGAGAAAACTGACAGAAAAGTTTTTCTATAGTTGCAAGCAGAAAGGTTTAACCGATTCACAATCGCAGGAACTGTGGCGACAGATTGAATCGTTCGCTGGTTATTCGTTTTGTAAAGCCCATAGTGCTTCTTTTGCTCTTCTATCATATCAGGTTGCGTTTTTGAAAGCACACTATCCTGCAGAATTTATGGCAAGTGTGCTGAGCAATGGAGGAGGCTTTTACTCACCTGCAGTCTATGTGTGGGAAGCAAAAAGACTTGGACTCAAAATCCTTCTGCCATCAGTAAATCATAGTCAATATGAATACACAGGGCAGGGAAATGAAATCAGAATTGGATTGATGGCAATAAAAAATCTTTCTTATTCTTCTGCACAAAAAGTAATTCAGGAAAGAAAATCTAACGGTGAATTCAAATCGCTCGCTGATTTTTTAGTAAGAACAAAAATCGGATTTGAAGAAACTGCTACGCTTATAAAATGTGGAGCATTCGGCTGTTTTAAGCAAACTCGTCCGGAGCTTTTGAGACTTCTCGACATTTACATTCATAAACGAAAACTTCTTGATGAAAGCTACAATGATTTGTTTCTGAGAGAATCTTTCCAGTTGGAGAAAGAAATTCAAATTGATAAGAACTTCCCTCTGGAAGAGATTTGCAAACAGGAACTGGAAATATTCGGTTATATGGTTACAAGACATCCGCTCTTTTTCTTCAAAGATTATATTTCGGATAAATCTGTTACACAGGCAAATCAACTTCATACTAAAGCAGGGAATTATGTTAAAATGATTGGATGGTTTATGAGTTCAAAAAGAGTTAAGACAAGTAAAGGTGAGATTATGAAGTTCCTCTCACTTGAAGATTTAACAGGCACATTTGAAGCAGTTATCTTTCCAAAAATTTATCAGGAATTCGCAGAGCAAACTTTATCAATGGGACCTTATGTTATTGAGGGAATAGTTGATAAGAATGATGCTAACAATATCGTAGTGAAAAAACTTAATACTCTTTCGAACCTGCTCATTCAAAACAATCTGGAGAAAGACGGAGTTGAAAACACTTATTTCGGCGACGTTGAAAAAGTTTCAGATGATGATTTCAAAATTGCTTCAACACTCAATCAGGAAAAACTGCGAATAGCTTATGCGAGTTGATACAGCAAACGGATACAGTAAATACATACCTGAAGCTAAGTTCAATTTTCACAGATTTGTTATTTCATATTAACAAATTGTGTTGGGAAGTCGAGATCAGCTTCTTTAATCATTTTTATTACAGCTTGCAGGTCATCTATTTTCGGACCTGAAACACGAACTTGTTCATCCTGAATCTGTGCATTCACTTTCAGTTTAGAATCTTTAATCATCTTGACAATTAATTTAGCATTCTCTTTAGAGATGCCGGATTGAAGGTTAATAATTTGTTTTAATCTTCCGTGTGCAGCTGTTTCTGGTTCATTGTATTTTAAAGCTTTAATAGACAAACCTCTACGAATAAATTTTGATTGAAGAATATCAATGCTTTGTTTTCTCGAGTAATCATCTTTGGTATTGATAGTTAGCAGCTTATCTTTTTTGTTTAACTCAATGGTTGTTTTGGAGTCTTTAAGGTCATAACGTTGATTGATTTCTTTTAATGCCTGATTAACAGCATTATCAACTTCTTGAAAATCAATTTCAGAGACAATGTCGAAAGAATGATTTTGTGCCATAGTATAAGTTAATTATAAATGTTGAATGATAAATTGTAAATTTTAATTTAAGTCGGGGCGAGAGGATTTTGCAAAGCATCCTTCGGAGAACCTCCGACCTCCTGGTCCCGAACCAGGCGCTCTAACCTCCGTTAGCTAACGGATGAGCCACGCCTCGAAATTCCAGTAATTATGAAGAACACTAACTATATCGATTAAATAATCTTCTATCAAACTATGTGAAAGAACTTAAACTAAATTAAT
>CAKZLD010000009.1 GCA_937125135.1 uncultured Ignavibacterium sp. | reverse complement strand
ATGAAGCGAATCCTAAACTATCAGAGGTGCAGTTACTATGACTTAAGGCGAAACAGATTTGAATTTATAATGGCAGCATTTGTTTATAATATAAGAAAGTTAATAACAGCAGTAACTTAAGATATTAAAGTATTCAATTAAGGAAGTATAATTTTGAACTCAATATTGTCAAAGAACAAAAAGCACAAATAAATTTAAGGAGAAAACCCAACTAAAAAAAAAACGAATAACTGAATTCTTTAATTAAATACTATAATTTTTCAGAAGTTTCAAATTCATATTCTAAATACTTCTTCTCAATATCCGCAAACCAATAAACTATATTATCAATTATTTTACTGTAGTTCTTTGATAAGAAATCATAAAGTAATACTGATTCTTTTTGAATGCCGAAATTGTTTTCTGAAACATCAATTAAATCATTTAAATAATATCCCCACCATTCTTGCAAATATTCATCATCATAAAGTTCGGGGAAAATATCTTTCATCTTATTTACAAACGAAGCCGAAGTATTTGGTTCAACAGCAATTAAGGTGAATTCATAATTGCCATCTTCATCTTCTTCATCTTCAAACCAGTCAAACCTATCTTCTAATTCTGATCAAGAGTATAAATCAACGATATAATCATCAGGAGCGGAATCTATTACGATATATTTGTTATTATATTTTCCCGCACATACCATCCAATGACCATCATCGCCAAAATCATAATCCCAATTAACTGACATTATAATAGGTTTACCAGACGATAAATTGTTTTCAATAAAATTTTTTGCTTCTTTTCTATTATCAGTAGTTATTAAGATTGGTATACAATGATTCTTTTTTATTCAAGACTTTAAACCACTTTCAATTGTCCCAACTTCATCGAATAAATCATAGAATGAACGAATTTTCTTTAATTTTTCCCATTCAAGTTTACTAACAAAAGAATCTTTTGGTGAAACATATTTACATAAAATCTATGAACGTCCAATTGATGTTGGAATTCCTAAAGGATTCATTGTATGACCAAAAGAATAAGCACCACAAGAACCTTCCCAAGAAGGTTGTCCTTCATAACCAAGATATTCTGCTTCCGTATTTTTCCTTATTTGAATATTGTTTTAATTTTATTTAAAAGATATTTTATTAAACATATTGAACAATATGTTTCAAATATAGTTACAACATCTCCAGCCATTCTATAAAATGTTTTTCCACAAGTTTCACATTTAAATGGCTTAAGACCATATATAGGCATAAAACCTCCAAATATTTTTTATCCGAACCATTGTTTGAGCTTTTCTTGTGCTTTTTGTTTATGCTCATTTTTTATATGAACAGCAACTGCAAGTAGAGCAGAACTTAAAACTCCTAAATCATCTGTATTTCCAGCACCGGGGATAATGTCGGGAATGGCATCAAGTGGGAAAACAAAATAACCTAATGCTCCAATTATTACACCTTTTGCCCAAGCAGGTGTATCAGAGTCGCCTAAACAATAATATAATGTTAAAGCTGTTTCAATTACTTGTTTACCAGCTTTTAGAGCATAATTGCCAACTTTTTTCCAAAAAGAATCATCACTGTATTTGTTACTATAATCTTTTGACACTTTTACCTCCTTTGATGTAGTTGCCTAACGCCCGTGTTGACCGGGCGCGGCAACGAACACTGGCACAACGATGAGAAACTCGCTTGCCGCGCTCCGGTCAAACACATTGTTAGGCCCGCCTTGGATTATGAGTTCTTGCTGTCCAGCCATCCTATTATTTTCTGTTTGTCTTCTTCGTAAATCTCCGAAATCTTGCTAAGGCAATTCTCCACCCAGACAAATACACCAAACTCTGCTTTGAGAAATGAACCTGCCTTTGAAATCACATTTACATAATTGAGGAATGTCATAGAACTTTGCCAAACATCAAGCATGAGTTGCAGAATCGCATCTCCTACTGCTTTTGAAGGCCATTTTGCTTTAGGTACATCTTTGTAATCTCTTGTGAAATCTTCATAGACCCAATAAATGCTAAACTCACCAGTGGTCTTCAACGGATTATCGTAGGTATAACTCAGTGATTTTTTATACCGTCTGATTGCTGCGCGCCTTTGTCTAGAGCTTAATGATGGGACGTAATTCGATGAAGCGGTTAGCTTATCAAGTTTTATAAAGCACTGATACTCCTGCGAGCTGAAATGTGGATATCTTATGACTCTATTTCCAGTCCAGAGCAATACATCCAAATTTGTCGAATGAAACAAGCCGACGCTATTAATCACATCAGGTATATTCAATAAGTCTCTTGAGTTATTTCGATCTGAAAAGAGAATATTATAAGAAGCTGTCAAGTCTAGTACAGCCTCACCAATTTGTGTTGCTATCTCATCAACTTTGCCATTTGCGGCCAGATAGTTTCTGATTGGCGCTTCATTAATCCAAAATACATTTGCAAAACCCACGATTCACCTCCATTTGTTTCCACTGTACGCGCAAGGGCTTAACGGCGTGTTATGTTAGAATACAACGCCGTAGTTATTTTTATTTAAAAGACTTCCTGCAGTGTTTAATTTTATTAAATACCATATTTAATTAGCACACTCATAAAAAACCCAACTAACGAAATAAATCATCCTCAATTATAAATATTGGGATATCCTGTTATTCGCTCTTCCACTTTTAATGGTTCAGCAAATTCGTTATTATTATATGCAGACCGGGCTACAAACTTGCCAATCGTTCTTCGTCCCGACAAGTCGGGATTTGAACATGCAGTCCACCAGAGGCGGATAAATTAGACGCAGTCACCCGTCCTGATTGTTTTTTGGGCTCTTCTTTTTCTTCTCTGTTATGCAGCTGAAACTGCTCTCACATTTATTCTGTAATCTTTTTCTTTTTGTATTGCTGCAAATATCTTTGTCATAAGTTTGCGTGCTACTCCTACTATTGCTTTTTGTTTGCTTCCGCTTGACTTATATACTTTATCAAACTTTTCAAGCAGTGATACATCCTTTTTTAATGTCATCCACGCCAACTGTATTATTATCGATCTAAGCTGCCTGTTACCACACAGACTGCTTCTGCCTGTTAATATATTATCTCTACTACTTCTTTCCGATGGTGTCAATCTCAGAAAGTGATTCATCTTTTCACTGCTTTCAAACCTGTCTTTTCTGTCAAACAAATTCAATCACATCCGTATCGCACTGACTATGTCTATGCCGTTTATCTTCTCTATTATTTATATCCTTGTGCCATTTTGTCTGTTCAACCACATACTCATACTCTTTAATCAGTTTAACAAATTTAATATCAAATAATTTATCTTCAAACTTTATTTTTTTTAGTTTTCCCAGCAATCCATTATTCCACCGCATCCATTTTAGAGGATGATTCTTCTGTTCAAGAAATACCTTTATTTGTTGTAAGATCTGTCCCTGGCGCATCTTCTGATTATCATAGATTCTGAACATATATTTACATTCTCTTATTCTTTTAACTGGTACCATTACTTCTCTGAGAAGTTCTCTTGATAGCTGCAGATCTAACTTCATGGAATCTATCTTATCTGTCTTAATTGTACTTCCATTTTTAGAGATTCTGTTGGGAGGAGTTACAATTATATTATAGCCTCGTTCAGAAAAATAATCGTATATTTAGAAACCAGAAAAACGCATTCATAAATTATTCTGTATTCTGCACCAGGATAATTCTTTATCAAAAAGTTCTCCAAATCTTCAGTAGATGGTTTCATAGAAAATGTTTTCAGATCCAGAACATAAGTTCTTATTGTTACAACCCATTTGGCTTTATGGAATTCAATCCCAATATACAGCAGCATCTTTTCAAAGAACGAAGTATTATTCTATTCAGTTTTCATTTTGGATCTCCTTTAATTTGTTACTTAATTATAGGAAATCTTAATTTAAATAATTATCACATTTAAAAATACGTACTTGTGCTAAACCCGCAGCCCCGTACAACAATTATTAATTAACAATATACATTTAACAATTAGAACAAACTTTTTTAGCCGTATAACATTTAACAAGAAAAATTACACGGAGTAACTAACTTTTAAACTGCATAAATGCCAAATGCTAAAATGCTTTCGGCTTGAGGCACGGGTTAGGTTGTTTGCTACACATTTGATAAACACTTTAATCTATTATCTCAAACTCAATTGGTTTAATTTCAATTGGAATTTCATTAAGATAACCTAATCTTGATTGCTTTTTAATATCAGCCTTATAATAACCAGGAGTAAATTCTAATACCTTATTTTGTAGAATTCTACCTATAGTATTCGGAGAAAACCATCTAAATCGCTTATATTCACCACTTTTTAAAGAATCAGTATGCTCCACAAGTTCGATTCCAGTATAGTCTAATGATGTTGCAAACAATGTATCATTATGCCATATTTCAAAAATATAAGGCTCACCAGTATATGAGAATGATAAATCTTGATAGAGCTGATTCCCTAAGTATAATTCGAAAATCACTTTTTCTGATTTATTAAAAATTGTTTTTGATATACTAGTTGAATCAAGAAGTTGAAAACTCACTATTAGCTTGTTTTCAAGATTTATAATTGGATCGTTAATGCACACTTTATCTTCACTACAAGAATTAAAAATAATAATCGAAGAAAGAAAAACTATTATTAATTTCATTTATCTATTCCTATTTTGATTAACAAACTAAAGTTCTGTTATGTTAAATCACAACAGCCGTAGTTGAGTTCTCTGTTTATTTAATTATTTACTTAGAAGAAGTAACATCCTGTTATTCGCTGTCTATACAGCAATTATCGTATTCGTTATATTTATCTGCCTATGGCAGAAGTGAACCGGGCCTCATTCTTGCGCGACGCAATTTATTTTTACAGACATTGCACGCCGTTAGCCGCGGTCACCGGTTCTTAGCTCTAAGCTGCCCTGCCTGACCGGCAGGCAGGTTTGTTTATTTCGTACTCTTCTTCTTTTTCTGTTATTGCATATACCTTCATCATCAGTTTCCGTGCTACTGCTACTATTGCTTTCTGTTTGCTTCCACTTCTTCTATAAACTCTTTCAAACTTATTCAGCAAACTTCCATCTTTTCTTACTGCTACCTACGCTAACTGTATGATGATACTTCTTAATTGTTTATTACCTACCAATCCTGTTCTCTGTCTTATTATTTCCTCACCGCTGCTGTGCTCACCCGGTGTTAGTCCCAGATAGTGTGTGAGCTTTTCTCCTGTTTCAAATCTTCCCTTTTTGTCAAACAGAAAAACTACAAACCTGGCTGCGCTTACAATGCCAACTCCGTTTATTTTCTCGATTCTTTTTATCTTACTTCTCAGTTCTTCATCTTCACCTATTTCTTTGATCCTTTCCTCACTATCCTTAATCTGATCTTTTACATATTCATATTCTCTGAGCAACTGTTCAAACTTTCTGTTGAAGATAGCTTCCTGAAATTTTACTGTCTTCAGTCTCTCAATCATCTCTTTGTTCCATCTTTCCCATTTAAGCCGATGATTCCTTACTTCCAGTATACACCTGATCTGTCTGAGTATCTGTCCCTGACGAACCTTTTCTTTATCATATATTCTAAATATCTATCTGTATTCTCGGATCTTCTCCGTCGGGACCTTTACCGCTCTGAGCAGTCCTCTTAAATGCTGAAAGGCAAGCTTACGGGAATCAATCTTATCTGTTTTTACTACACTTTCATCCCGGTATATTCTGTTTGTGGGCGTTACTATAATGTCATACCCTTTATTATGAAAGTAATCGTATATCCAGAAACCGGAGAAACAGCACTCATAAACAATATGTAAAAGAGCATCTTTATAATTCTGAGCTAAAAACTTTTCTAACTGTTCTGCATCTGCTATCATACTGAATGTTTTCAATTCGAGATCATATGTCCTAACACTAACGACCCAACGTTTTTTATGAACGTCGATTCCTACAAACAGTTCTTTACCAGCGAAACAACTTTCCATTTTTAGTCCTCCTTTTTTGTTTTCTTTTTGGAGAACTCAATTTAATTACTTATTTAAACATGCGTTCTTGCCGATAACCCGCCGCCCAGAACAGCAATAAAGATTAAAACGACAAAGCCAAAGATTTAGCAAATTGCACTTATCTTTCTTTGCAAGTGCAGTTTGGAACAATGTTAATCAATCGAACAACTTTGAACAACAAACTTAAAACGGAACAACCCAGCCAAAAATATTAAAACTGCTGAGTTCGAAAAGGCGGTCGGGTTAATTGGCATGTTAGCTTACAACTCTATTTTATAATTTGGCATTAGCATATTTTCTTTAAAGGTTTGAAAGTCTCCTAAAGGATTATCTTTTAAAATGCCAAGGATTCCAGAAAGCGCAACATCAAGCTGTTTGTCATCTTTTTCTTTAATTGCATTATCTAACACATCGAAAAATTTATCGAGTGAATCTTTTCGTTCACTGAATCTTTTATTGAAATAATCTAAAAGAATTTCTTTTTGTGCTTCAATAGATTTTATTGCAATGTCTCTCTTAGCCTGTATGGCTTTACGGGTGGTTTTCTGTGCATCGAGTGTTTTTTTATATTCGAAATATTCGAGTAATACTTCAAGTGGATTTAAATTCCTTAGAACACTCTTAGAAAGTTTCCCTAAATTCTTTGTTATAGTTTTTTCTGTAATCTTAATTGGCAATTTTTCCACAAGTACTCCTATTGTAATAAATTTCCTTTTTTATCTAGAATAGCAACATCAAGCAAATCACCAAGTGTTTTAGCAGTTCGAGCTAGAAAATATAAATCCTCTAAAGTTGACTTTGATGTTGTCTGTTTTAATATATCTTCGACTCTTTCTCGAATTGCTATCGTCGAGGTTTTTAGTTCCGAAATCCTATCTAAAATAACATCCAAAACTGCTAATTGTTGACCCATTTTCACTTCTGCAATTTCCATTTTTGCAATATTCTTCTTTACCTCAATCTCAATTTGCCCAGCTTTACCTTGAGCAAAAAATCCAGTTACCAGCAATGCTGGTCCCGCAACTAAGCCACCTAAAACAACAGTGCCTAAAGCAACTCCACCACCACCTACAGCTAAAGCACCGCCACCAAGCCATGCTAACGTAGCATTTGTTGCAGCTGCTCCACTTAAAGTAGCGATAGCAGTTCCAGTTGATGCAGTTCCTAAAAGACTAACTAAACCATATGCAGCAGCGGCTGTTGAAGCACCAATAACACCAGCATTAGTTATGCCGCCCAAAATTTCAATAGCACTAATTGATGCTGTTTCCCATATTTTTAATGTTTGCTTACTGATACTTAATTTATTTTCTAAATCTCTTTCTTTGACATTAGCTTTTTTTAAGACATCAACAACTTTGCCCAGTATTACTAAGGACTGAAGCCTAACTTTTCCTAATTCTTCAAAACTTTGTTGAGCCTCCTTTCTTTTTCGGTTATAATTTGAGCAGATACGTTTATATTTATTTTTTCTTCTTTCATAATGTGCCTTTGCAGCCTTTATTCTTTGACTAGCATTTATTGTATCATATGTTCCTTTCCCTGCAGCCAAAACTGAAGTAGCCAAAAAAATAACTGGAATTAATGGAAGTGGCATACATAACCTCGAATTAATTATTGCAAGCTAACTATTACTTAAGCCGATTGTAACCAGTTAATGTTTGGAATGTTAGCCCGAAATAATTTCTACATAACATTCCACCAATATTTTGGTCACATCGTCATAAAACATTTAATTAAAATTACTTTA
>CAKZLD010000008.1 GCA_937125135.1 uncultured Ignavibacterium sp. | reverse complement strand
TCTTCATCTGGATTGCTCATAAAGTTAACGTATCGTTTCAAAATTTCAGGATCATATAACAAGGTATTTTTAATCAATTCCTTGTATTTAGCATTTTCTTCTTTCATAAACATATGCATAAATGCAGAATTATAAACTCTGTGCATTCCAAGACTTCTAACGAAATAGCTTTCCATCAACCAGAAAGCTTCTGCAAGTAATAAAGTATCGGGCATCTCTGTATTTATTTTATCAACAACTTCGCGCCAAAATTCAATTGGCATTCTTTCATCGAATTGAGAGCGAGTCATTCCGTGCTCTGCTCTCGATGGAATTGCTCCACCTGTGCCGGGAATTGGAAACCATAATCTTTGATAATGTTTTTTTGTTAGTGTCATCGCAGCATCAAATCTGATGATTGGTGTCTTCTTGGCTACATGCATTATTTTTTGAATCAGTGATTCTCTAACTTCGGGTAAAAGAAGATTTAACTGTGCAGTATCATTCCACGGCATATTTGTGCCATCATTCCCATGATAAATATATCTTCGTTCACCTGTTAATCTATCGATTCTTTCAAATACGACGGCAGCATCTGTTCGATTATAATACTGATCTTCAATTCTGATTTCAAATCGCGGATCATCTGACAAATTCGGTCCAGTAAATCTGTAAACAGGGAATGGAGGATAATGAGATTGTATAAAGTATTCGGGATTTTCTATAATCCATTTTGAAAAAATTCCAGTATGATTCGCAACCATATCAGAGGATAATCTTATTCCTCTCTGCCAGCATTTGTGCTTAAGAATTTGAAAAGCTTCTTCGCCCCCTAACTCTTTTGCAATGACGTAATCATATAAAGAATATGCAGAAGGAGCTGCGTCAGGATTCCCAGTCATTTGTTTGATCTTCTGAGATGCAGAGCTTCTTTCCCAAATTCCGATTAGCCATAGTGCATTAAAATTCCATCTTGCAAGTTGATCTAATTCTTCTTCAGGTATTTGATCCAATCTTTTAATTTCTCTTTTATACTTTTTCGAAAGTTGATCTAACCATACAAAAGTATTCTTTGCAATCATTACAACATTCGGCATCCAGGCAACATCAGGTGTAAACTTTTTTACTTCTAATTGATAGTATTCGTATTCCTCTGGTGATAATTCTTTACCTTCTTCTACTTTAGATTTTAAGGTTTGATAATATTCAAAATTAAAATCATACTTTGGAACAGGAGGAGTCCCTTTTTCACCACCGCCGTGTTTTACAAATATTTTGGAATCTTCGTAAATAAGATCTTTTCCCCTAAGAATTTTTATGAAATAATTTTCACCTAAAAAATCTTTCCAATTTTCTTTAATGAAATCAAGTTGCAGATCAATGTTATATGGATTTGTAATAACTGGTTTTCTTAAAAAAGAAATAAGATTCATCCCACCAGCACCAACTGGTTTTTCTGCTTCAAAGAATTTTTCAGTGCTCTCAATCAAATTCTTGTAAGAAGTTTCTTTACTGAGTTTTTCATCAGAGTACAGCTCTTTCAATTGGTAAGTAGCCGGATTGATATTTTCAATATTCAACAGAATGAGTTCTTCTAAAACAATTTCTCTATTAGACTTATTTTCAGTTTGTGAATTGAGGTATTCTTTTGCAGTCAATTTGTTTTGATAAACAGGAAGCGGAGGAAATTCTTCAACAAATCTCAACATTGTTTTTTCAAGTTCTTCTTCTGACAAACTGTTTTTGAGAAAATCAATGCTTCGTCGAAAAACACCAGGATTTTCATTCTCTTCGTATTTTCGAATCAGTAAATGAAAAATCTCGTGCAATAGTCCAAGTGCATTTATCTGACCTGCTGTTACCAGTTCATCAGTCTTTCCTTCGTCAATTCTCACTTTATTAACTTTTTCACTTAGTAACCGAGCAGTATTAAAATCAGCTACTATTAAATCACCTTGAAGGGAAAAAAGATTTTCTTCGAATTGATATTTTATCCTTGATTCCTTCGAAACGTGGAAGTAGTAAGTAATCATATTTGTTCTGATAGATAATTATTTTCTGAGCTAATATAATAAAACTGACAGTGAATATGGATTTTCATTTTCTTCCGAAAATTGTGGCTTTAAATACTAATGTTAATTAATTTTCGAATGAAGTTACTTTGACTTCTATCAGCATTGAAAAAACTTTCAGTGAATTTTTATTGGGTGAAATAAATGAGTATTTCAAAAATACGAAGTTGGCTTTACACGATTGCTAAATTGTTGGGCGATATAAATGCAGTCCTGCGTGGCAAAGTTGGTGAGAGAATTCAAAGAAGATTAGTGGGTAGAGTTTTTGGGAAAATTATGGGAAAGATATTCCGAAACAGATAGAAGTAAATTAAAGAATATCATACGCCAAATAATCATTAAGACCGTTTGTTATTGTTGAGATTTTATTACTATTAAAATTAAAACCATTTGATGGAGGATTTATGCTATCAAGGGTAATTATAATCTATTTAATAATTTTCATCTCTTTTTTTTCTTATCTGCCAGCCAGAAAATCCAATCA
>CAKZLD010000007.1 GCA_937125135.1 uncultured Ignavibacterium sp. | reverse complement strand
AATTTTACTTCTCACTGAGGAGCATCAGCAGTGTATTTTTGTTTTACCGACTCCGCTTCTTCTATGTTCTCTATTCCGGAAATTCTCTTCGCGAGAGATTTTCCATCAAGCTGATGGTATTCAAGCACTTCGAGTGGTGTTCCGCATTCGGGATATTCTCTTAGTCCGAAATTGACGAATTCGTAGCCACTAATTTCACGAATTTTCACTAATTCATTTAAGATTCTATCACCAAGTCCACCAACTGCAGAGTGATCTTCAAGTACAAATATTTTTTTATAATCTTTAACTATTGATTTAAACCATTCCGAATCAATCTTATTAAGCCACGGCATATTGACAACTTTCAAACCAAATCCAATTTTCTTCAGATAGTCCGCTGCAACCAGAGCTTCGTGAAGCATTACAGGACCATAACCAAATAGCACCGCATCTTGACCTTCTGTTAATGTTGCACCAACACCAACTTTCAACTTATAATCAGATGGAAGTTGAATTCTTTCCGGCGAAGGACCAATTACAAGTCTTAGAACACAATTCTCTTCGGCAACATTTATGCAATAATCTGTTGCCCACTTTGTCTCTTCTGCATTACACGGTTGAATTATTGTTACATTAGGTAAAGCACTAAATAGTGAAATATCTCTCACACTCTGATGTGATTTACCGGGTCCGGCAGGAATCATTCCTGCAAAATGGCAAGTGTAAATTATTTTAGTTTTCTCACCTGCATTATTGTAAATCTGCTCATTAGCTCTTGCAGCAAGAAAACTTGCGAAAGTATTTACAATCGGGATCAAACCCATTCTTGCTAATCCACCAGCCATTGAAACCATATCCTGCTCGGCAATTCCGTTTTCGATGAATCTTTCGGGATAAGTTTTTTCGAAATTGCGTAGTTTACAATCAGCAGATAAATCTCCATCGAGCACAACAAACTTTTTATTTGTCTTTGCAAGTTCAACCAGTGCTTCACCATAAGCATCTGTTACAAATTCTTTATCAAGTTTAGTAGCTACTTTTCCTTCCGTTTTATTTTCCGGTATATTGATTTTTTCAATACCAATTTCATCAGCAAGTTTATTTATTGAGTCTGATAATTCATCAAGCCCTCTGATATAGCTTTCATCATCAGGAGCACCTGAATGCCATTTGTATAACGTCTTTCCCTGAAAAGTTTCGGTAAGAGGCTTTTCCATAAAAGAAACTCCCCTACCTTTGATTGTATCTGCAATTATCATTTTAGGTTTGTCTGTAATACTTTTAAGTTTAGAGAAAGTTTTTTTCAGCTCATTAAAATCGTGTCCGTCTATTCTAACAACATACCAACCAAAACAAGAAACTTTTTGCACAACATCTTCAATATTGTTCACATCAGCAACAAGCATATCAGTCTGATACTTATTGTGATCCATAATTGCAGTTACATTATTCACTTTTTGATGAGCAGTTGCCTGAAGTGATTCCCAGATTTGTCCTTCCTGAAACTCACCATCACCAGTAAGCACATATACATTGCCTTTGTTATTATTATAATTTTTTGCCCAAGCCATTCCTTTTGCCTTTGAGATTCCCATTCCAAGTGAGCCTGTGCTTGCTTCAATTCCGGGCTGACGAACTTCAGGATGTCCATCAAGTCCATGCAATCTTCTAAGCATCAGTAATTTTTCTTCCGGAATAATTCCAAGTGCATAAAAGAGAGAGTACAATCCGGGAACATCATGTCCTTTCGATGAGAAATAAATATCACGATCGGGTGAATCGAGTCCGACTTCAAGTATATTTAATTCGTTCAGATAAAGATATGTTACAATATCCATTGCACTGAGCGAAGAGCCAAGATGACCTGAGCCTGCTTTTTTAACTGCAACGAGTGTGTTGTATCTGCACATATCTGCGAAAAGTTTCATTCTCGTGGCCCAGTCTCCGGAATGATTTTTTACTTTATCAAATTCAGATTTCTTTATGAGATTATAAATCATTTATGCTCCAATTTTTTATTTGCAAAATTACCAAAGAAAATTTTTACAACTTATTTAAGTTTGTACACCTTAGTTTAATTTTGTGTTAAATGATTATCAGAAAGAGGTTCTAATGAGAATCTTATCAATTTTAAGTATTAGTTTAATGATTTTATTTGGATGCAAATCTGAGCCTCCAACAGATCCCAAATATGTAGAAGAAATAAATCAATGGCATCAGAAAAGAATTGAAAGATTAAAAGCAGATGATGGCTGGTTAAATCTTGTTGGAAGAACCTGGCTTAAACCGGGAGAAAACAAATTTGGCTCAGCAAAAGATAATGATGTAGTAATTGAATCGGACAAAGTGCCTGCCTATATGGGTGTTTTCATTTTTAAAGATTCAACTGTAATAATGAGAGTAAATGATGGAGTTGAAGTATTGTTGAATGATAAACCTATTAAAGAAATAAAAATGATAGATGACCAGAAACCTAATATGACTGTTTTTCAATTTTCATCAATTAAATGGAATTTGATCATCAGAGAAAATTTAGTCGGTGTGCGATTTCGCGATTTAGAATCTCCATTAGTAAAAAATTTTCCGGGAATAGAAAGATTTCCGGTTACAGAGAAATGGAAATTTACAGCGAGATTTCAGCAGTATATCCCGCCAAAAGAAATAATTGTTCCAAATGTTTTGGGACAGATGAACAAGGAACTTTCTCCCGGCGCTGTAGTTTTTCAATTCGGTGAAAAGTTTTACAAGATTGATGCACTTGAAGAGAATAACAAATTATTTCTGATTTTTGCAGACAGAACAAGTGGCGCAGAAACTTATGGCGGCGGAAGATTTATGTATGTTGATAAACCAGATTCAAATGGTAATATTATACTTGATTTTAACAAGGCATATAATCCACC
>CAKZLD010000006.1 GCA_937125135.1 uncultured Ignavibacterium sp. | reverse complement strand
GTTTACGGTGCTGCTCATATTTTATTTGATCCTGTAACAATTAATTTTGGTCAAAAGAGAGTTAATTCAACATCTTACAGAGAATTAAAAATTACTAATGCAGGAACTTCAGTTCTGAGAATCGATTCACTTAAATTGAAAACAAATCGTTTTTATTTACCAGGAATTTCAACTCCATTAAACATTAGTGGTTTATCAAGCTACACTTTTAGGGTATGGTTTAATCCTAATGCAATACAAAATTTCTCGGATTCGCTACTTGTTTATTCGAATGCTTCAAATGGTAATGTTCAATTGGTATATCTTCAAGGTTCTGGTGTAAATCCACAGAGGGAATTTGGAAATATTTACTGGCAGGGGCAAATTCCAGATAATCCCGGAACAAGTTTGCAACAATACAATCCCAGATCAATGAAAAAGATTCAGGATATAAATAATGATGGTATTATGGATATGGTTGTTGCAACTCAAAATTACTGGACATTGGTTTTCAACGGTAACAGTTCCGGTTGGGGTGATATTCTATGGACATATTCAACTTACTTCGGATCAATTAATACAGGTGCAGTTGAGCAAGAACAATGTGTACAGATTGCATCAGATTTAAATGGTGATGGTTTTCAGGATGTAATCATTGGTACTGCAGGTGGAAACGAATTTGTTTATGCATTAAATGGTCGAACCGGCGCAGTGCTTTGGGGATTTGGCAATGCATCAACAACTGATGATGGCGATATAATGGGACTTGATGTCAAGAGAGATTTTACTGGTGATGGAATTCCGGATGTATTGGTATCTGCAAGCGGTAATGAAACAACAGGAGCTGGTAGATTCTCAGTGTATTTGTTAAATGGTGCGACTGGCGCTCAAATTTGGAGAATTGATCAATCTGCTCAGCAAAAATTAAAATATATGGTAGCTTCGACAGATGCTGGTGGTGCAGTTGGTTCACGCGTCGGAACTACAAACGAAGTAATGGGTTTTAATGCAAGCGGAAATCCATTGTGGATATTTTCACCAGCTGGCACTCCTTGGACTGTCAAAGAAATTTCAAACATTGGTGGAACTCCAAGTTCAGATGTTTTAGTTGGAACAACCACTGGTAATATTTATGTACTTGATGGACAAACTGGATCAATTATTTGGTCAACAAATATTGGTAGTGTTTTCATTGAAGATTTAAGAGTAGTTCCTGATGTAAATAATTCCGGAAAACCGGACGTTTTAGCAAGTGGGATTAGTCAAACAATTTATTTATTGGAAGGACTAAATGGAAGCATTATATGGCAAAATTCAACCGGTGGAAATATTCTTGGAAAAGATGTTCTAAGTGATTTTGATGGAGATGGAATTTCTGAAGTTGGATCAGCTTCATTAAACAATCTTGTTCACGTTTTTGATGGAGTTTCAGGTCAAATGAAATTTACTTATGCTTTTGGTAGCGGAGGCAATGCAACTGCTGCTGAACACGTTGTTGATTTAGCAGATATTGATGGAAATTTCAGCAGAGAATTTGTTGCTGGATCACGGGATGGTAGAATCGTTTGTTTCTCCGGTGGTGAGAATATTATTCCTGTAGAATTAATTGGTTTGTCAGCTAAAGTCATTGGAAATGATGTAATCTTAAATTGGTCAACTTCGACAGAATTAAATAACAAAGGTTTTGAAATTGAAAGAAAAAATTCTGTTGATGATTCGGGTCAATGGATTTCTTTAGGTTTTGTATCTGGTAATGGTACTACTTCTCAAGTTTCATACTATAGTTTTGTTGATAAAAATCTTGTTAATGGTGAATTTGTTTATAGAATCAGGCAAATTGATTTTGATGGAACTTATAAATTTTACGGAGAAATTGAAGTAACAATTGGATTACCTACTGAATTTAGTTTAGAACAAAATTATCCGAATCCATTTAATCCAATGACAAAAATTAAATTCAGCATTCCGGCAAATAATTCTGGTAATGAAAAATTCATAAAACTAAATGTTTTTGATGTATTAGGAAGAGAAGTAGCAACTTTAATCAATGAAAATAAATTAGCAGGGAATTATGAGATTGATTTTAATCCTGCAAAATATAATTTGGCAAGCGGAACATATTTTTATCAAATATCAGTTACCGATTTGAAATCCGATGTTGTTTTGTACAAGAATACGAAAAAACTGATATATTTGAAGTGAAAAATTGATTTTGAGTCATGGTACGATAAATTTAATTAAAAAGTTGAAAAATCCTAATAGATATAATGTTTAATTAAAAATTATTTTATTGACTTTGAGTAATTAAATCTTTATTGTAGTGCCAATATTTTTTTGAAATATTGTAAACAGAAAATCAAAAATCTATAATCATATACATTTAGGAGGATATCTTTTATGGATATTTTTGCAAACATCTCATCTATAGTCAATGTTATTGCACAAGCTGCAAATCAAGGTGGTGCGTTGAATTGGTTAGTTGAAAAATTTAATGCTGGTGGTGGATTTATGTACCCAATTCTTGCTAGCTTAGTAATAGGATTAGCATTCTCAATTGAAAGATTTTGGTCATTAACTCGAGCAAGAGTAAATACAAAAGATTTTATTATAAAAGTTAAAAAAGCACTTGACGAAGGTGGTGTAGAAGCTGCAAAAAAAGTTTGCGAAAATACTCGCGGACCGGTTGCATCTGTATTCTACGCTGGTCTTTTAAGATATGACGAAGGTCTTGATGCCGCCGAAAAAGCTATTATGGCTTACGGAGCGGTTGAAATGGGATTTTTAGAAAGAGGATTAATCTGGATTTCAACATTTATCACTATTGCTCCGATGCTTGGATTTACCGGAACAGTTCAAGGTATGATTGAAGCATTTGATGCTATTAAAGAAGCTGCTCAGATTTCCCCTGCAATCGTTGCATCTGGTATTTCAGTTGCATTATTAACGACTTTGTTTGGATTGGTTGTAGCTATGATTCTACAAATCTTCTACAATTATTTCGTTTCAAGAATTGACAGATTAGTTGGAGATATGGAGCAAAGTTCAATTGAATTGATTGACGCTCTCTATGAGTTGAAAAATAAATAATCCAAAAAGTTTAATGAAATATGCTTAAAAAGAAAAAAATTCCAGAAGCTTCAATCCCGACTTCATCAATGGCTGATATAGCATTTCTTTTGCTATTATTCTTTCTTGTTGCTACAGTTATTGATGTTGATACTGGATTGGGATTAACCCTTCCTGAATATGTTCCACCTGAAGAAATGGTTACCGTTAAAGTCGATCCTGATAGAATGGTATCAGTTTTAATAAATGAAAATGGTGATGTTCTAATTGATGGTGATTTTGTATCTATACTTCAAATAAAAAATACTATCAAACCAAGAATTGAGAAAAAAATCGGTTTACCGTCTACTAAAAAATTAATAGTCTCTCTGAAAACTGATCGAAAGACGGTTTATAAACAATACATCGCTGCTTTGGATCAGATTAAGTTAGCTTTTTTTGAAGTAAGAGACGAACTATCGAATTCAAGATTCGGAAGGAAATTCATTGATCTTAATGAGGAACAACAGGAAGAGATCAAAGGAGAAGTACCAATTATTATTTCACTTGCAGAACCCGAAGTAGTTAAATAATCAAAAGGATTTAATATGCATTTTGAAAAAAGAAGAGCAAGTACTAAGCAGGAAATTCCAACTTCATCAATGCCTGATATTGTTTTTATGTTGCTTTTATTCTTTATGGTTACTACAACCCTTCGAGAAGTTGAAGTTTATGTTGATTATAAACTACCAGAAGCTCAGGCAATTGAAAAAATCGAGAACAAAAGATTAATCTCTTATATTTGGGTTGGCAGAGATAAAAGAATTCAGATCAATGATAGTATTGTTCAGTTTGATGAAATTGAAAGAATTATGTATTCTAAAAGACAAGCTTTACCTAATGTTATCGTTTCTCTAAGGATAGACCAGGGAATTGATATGGGATTAGTTACAGATATTCAACAAGCCTTGCGAAAAGCTTATTGTCTTAGAATTAACTATTCTGCTACACTCAAAATATAATTTTTCTTAATTTGTTAAGTTTCAAGGCAGGTCTGTTCTGTAACTAACCTGCCTTTTCATTTTATGGAGTAACAGAATGAATCTAAAAGAAAAAATAAATCAGGACTTAAAAGAAGCTATGAAGTCCGGCGACAAAGAAAGATTAAATACCATTCGATCAATCAGAGCTTTAATATTAGAATTTGAAAAAAGTGGTTCAGGAAAGGAAATCTCTGAAAGTGATGAACTGAATATGTTAAATTCAGCAGCCAAGAAGAGAAAAGAATCTATCGAACAATTCAAAAACGCAGGAAGATTAGATTTAGCAGAGAAAGAGGAAAAAGAATTAAAAATTATTTTAGAGTATCTTCCAAAACAGTTGTCTGAAGAAGAGATTGAAATTGAGGTAAAAAAAATTATCTCTGAGACTAATGCTAAAGGGAAAGAGGATTTTTCCAAAGTAATGCCTCTTGCAGCTAAAGCTCTTAAAGGCAAAGCAGATGGCGGTTTGGTTAGAAAAATTGTAGAAAAACTTTTGAATTAAAATTGAATTTGATAGATATTTTATTAGTTGTTGCAATAATAATCGGCTTTATACTTGGCTATAAAGATGGTTTTTTACGCAAACTGATTGGCTTCATAGGTTTCATTCTCGCAATCTTATTAGCCGCATTATTTAAAGATTCCTTCGGTTTATTTTTAGAAAAACATTTTGATATTGAATATAATTTCGCTGAAATTCTAGCTGGTATTCTAATTTTCTTTGGAACAATTTTAATCTTCTCAATTCTTAAACGAATTATTCATCCATTTGACAAAATAAATTCTCTTATAAATAAACTTGTTGGAGGATTTATCGGAGCATTGCAGATTCTTTTTTTTGTGAGTGCGATTTTACTTTTCTTGGATATATTTGACCTTCCGGAAGAAAAAACTAAAAAGGACTCAATCTTTTATGAGCAGACTTATTCGATAATACCATCAACCTTTAATCTAATAAAAGGTTATACTCCTGATACAGAAAAAATCATAAAAGATTTCATCAATGAAAAAGACACCATTCAATGATTAGCTCTGATGTTTTAGATAAATTAGAATTCAATAAAGTCCTAAAATTCATATCAAACTATGCAGTCACAGAAGGTGGAAAATCTGAAATTGAATCGCTTAGGCCGTTCAACGAACCTGAAACGATTTCATATAATTGTAAATTAGTTGAAGAAGCCAAAGATTTTATCATAAAAAAAGGCAGTCCTCCCTTAGATTACTTACCTGATATTAAAGACGATTTATACAAAAGCAGAATTGAAGGATCAATTCTTTCTACTAAAAAAATTTTGGATATTAAAAAATCAGCGACTATATCCAGATTGATTCGAAATTTATTTCAGAAAGAAGAACAATATCCTCTTCTTAGAGAAATAACTTCTCAATTAATCTCAGATAAAAATCTGGAAAATCAAATTGATAAAGTTTTGACTTCTGAAGGAGAGGTCAAAGAGAATGCAAGCGATGAACTGCGTAAAATCAGAAAAGAAATTATTTCGAAAAAAGAAGAGCTAACCAAAGCAATCAATAAAATAATTAAACGTCTTAAAGATGATGATTTTGTCAGAGAAGATTATCTCACTCTTCGCGATGGAAGAATGGTTATTCCAGTTAAAGTTGAACATAAAAGGCACATCAGAGGTTTTATACATTCGGAATCATCTACAGGACAAACGGTTTATATCGAGCCTGAAGAAACTCTTGAACTAAATAATGAAATAGTTTCTCTTTCATTTGCAGAACAGCGTGAAGTAGAGAGAATAATAAGAGAGCTTACTAAAATAATCGGAGATAAAAGTGCAGAGTTGCTTACTGCTTACGATTTGATTATCAGACTTGATTCGATTTTTGCAAAAGCAAATTATTCCATAGAAATTATGGGATGTTTTCCCAATATTGACCAAAACAAAAGTCTGCAGATAATTGATGGAAGACATCCACTGTTATTAAAAAAACTTGGACGGAATTCCACTGTCCCACTTAATTTCCAATTAGAGAATGAAAAGGTTGTTATAATAACAGGTCCAAACGCAGGTGGGAAAACTGTAGTTTTGAAAACAATTGGATTACTATCTTTAATGTTACAATCAGGGATACATATTCCTGTTAGTCCTGATTCAAACTTCCGGATTTTTGAAAAAATTTTGTTAGATATAGGTGATCAACAATCAATTGAAGATGACCTTTCCACTTTTAGTTCACATCTAAAGAATCTTAAAATGATTTCTGAAGAAGCAGATTCAAAAAGTCTTGTTTTACTTGATGAGATAGGAACGGGAACAGACCCGACAGAAGGTGCTGCCTTGGCAGCAGCAATGCTCAAAGAACTTTTATCAAAATCAGCTTTAACTTTTGCCACAACTCATCACGGAAATTTGAAAGTCTTTGCTTTTGAAGTTGAAGGAATTAACAACGCTTCGATGCAATTTGATCATAATTCTCTTTCACCGACTTATAAATTTAAACTTGGAGTTCCGGGAAGTAGTTATGCATTTGAAATCGCTGAGAAAAGTGGGCTTTCAAAAAATATAATCAGAGATGCCCGTGCTTTTATTGATTCTGGAAAAAATAATCTCGAAAAATTTATCTCTGAGGTTGAAGCAAAATCTTTTGAACTTGAAAAAAGACTTAATGAAGTTGAATTAGAAAATCTGAGGTTAAAAAGTTTATCAAATCTCTATAAAAACAGTTACGAAAAAATTGAAAATGAAAAGAAAGAAATAATTAAAAAGACTAAAGAAGAAGCTGAAAAATTTTTACAGAATTTGAATAGAAAATTCGAACAAACAATTAAAGAAATCAGAGAATCAAATGCAGATAAATCTAAAGTTAAAGAGGGTAGGCAGACTATATTAGAAATTCAAAGACAAGTAGAAGTTTTATCAAAAGATATTGAAAATGAGATTCAGTCTGAAGAAAACTTTCAAGTTGGTGATTATGTAACTATTATCAATTCTAATTCAAGCGGAAAAATTATAGAAATAAACAATGATAAAAAGAAAGCAACAATATTAATTGGAAGTATTAAAGTATTAGCTAATCTGAATAACCTTAAGCATTCTAAAGAGACTAAGCAAGAAACCGAATCAACACTCCAGGATTTCATAAAAACTCCCACCACTAATTATAGACTTGATATAAGAGGCAAACGAACAAGTGAAGCTGAGTTCGAGATTGTAAAATTTATTGATGATTCATATCAATTCGGATATGATCGTGTGGAAATATTACACGGAAAAGGAACTGGTGCACTTAAAAAATTAGTAAATGAAATTTTATCTTCGCACACCGGAATCAAACAATTTTATTACGCCCCTGTTGATTTCGGTGGTGATGGAATTACTATTATAGAATTTAAATGAGATTTTAATTGTTCAGAAAAATTCTTATCGCTAATCGTGGTGAAATTGCTTTGCGGATTATTCGAGCCTGCAAAGAATTGGGAGTCAAATCAGCTTCCATTTTCTCCGAAGCTGATAGAAATTCTTTGCACACTCACTTTGCTGACGAGTCTTATTTTATTGGTTCAGCAATTGCATCTGACTCATATCTCAATAAACAAAAAATAATTGATCTTGCTTTAAGAATCGGAGCTGATGCAATCCATCCCGGTTACGGATTTCTATCAGAGAATGCAGATTTTATCCGAATGGTTGAGGAATCGGGAATAAAATTTATTGGACCTTCTTCAAATTCTGTTAGAATGATGGGCTCAAAAACTGCTGCTCGTGAGCTGATGAAAAGAAATGGAGTTCCAGTAGTTCCCGGAACAATCGAACCAATTAAAGATGTTCAAGAAGCAATTAGAATAACAAAAGAAATCGGTTTCCCAGTTTTACTTAAAGCATCAGCAGGTGGTGGCGGAAAAGGAATGAAAGTGGTTAGAAATGAAAATGATTTTAATTCCGCATTCGAATCTGCTCAAAGAGAATCTATTAAAGCATTTGCAAGCGATGAAATTTATATTGAAAAGTTAATTGAAAATCCAAAACATATTGAAGTACAAATCATTGCTGATGAATTCGGAAATTATCGTCATTTGTTTGAAAGAGAATGTTCGATTCAAAGACGACATCAGAAAATAATAGAAGAATCACCTTCATTTTCAATCAATCCTCAATTGAGAGAAAAGGTTACTTC
>CAKZLD010000005.1 GCA_937125135.1 uncultured Ignavibacterium sp. | reverse complement strand
ACTTCTTCAAAATGTTTTTTTACATCATCAGGAATAAAGAAATTTTCTTCCCAATTCCAATTAAGATTTTTCTTTGTCAATTTAACTTCCTCTTCACCAAGTGGAGCGCCGTGAGAAGATGCTTTATTCTGTTTGTTTGGACTGCCGTAACCAATAATTGTCTTAGAAATTATTAAAACAGGTTTATCTGAATTTTGAATAGCTTTATTTGTAACTTCTTCAAGCTCATCAAGATCATTTACATTATTAATTCTGAATACATTCCAATTATAAGACAAAAATCTTTTTTCAACATCATCAGAAAATGTAAGATTTGTTTCACCATCTATTGTGATTCCATTATCATCATAAAAATAAATTAATTTAGTTAGCTTTTGATGACCTGCAAAAGAAGCAGCTTCGTGCGAGATTCCTTCCATTAAATCTCCATCACTGCACAAACAGAAAATGAAGTGATTAAAAATCTCGAAACCAGCTTTATTGAAAATTGAAGCAAGATAATCACGAGCAACAGCCATTCCAATTGCAGAAGCGAATCCTTGACCTAAAGGACCTGTGGTCATCTCAACTCCAGGAGTTTGATTATATTCTGGATGTCCGGGAGTTTTGCTTCCCCATTGACGAAAAGTCTTCAAATCATTTAATGAAATATCGTACCCACAAAGATGAAGTATGGAATATAATAACATACTACCGTGTCCAGCAGATAGAATAAATCTATCTCTGTTTATCCATTTCGGATTGTTGGGATTATGTTTTAATATATTTCTGTATAAATGATATACAATTGGAGCACAGCCAAGAGGCATTCCCGGATGTCCTGAATTTGCTTGTTGAACTGCATCAATTGAGAGAGTTCTGATGGTGTTTACAGAAAGAGTTATGATTTCAGTATTGTTCATGTAAATCTCTTGTTGTGGTAGAAATTAATCTGAAGTTAAAAAGTTGTTTATTGTATCCTTTACTTTTTCCATTTCACAATTGACAGCCATATGACCGCAATTATTATTTAGTACCAAAAGTTTAGATTTCGATAAATTCGCAAACTCAATTGCGTTATCAGGATTTACCATCATATCACTATCTGATACGATTATAAATAGTTGAGCTTTAATTTCATCAGTGGCTTTTTTCATATCATAATTAAAATCAGATGTTATATCATAAGTAATAATAGCTTTAAGTTGAGTCAAATAATTTTTTAATGTGTAAATGGAGTCTGGTTCTTTATAAAATTTTTTGAAATATTCATAAAAATCCGAAGTTGGAACTGATTTATTCAGATGAGCAGGTGTTCTTGAGATAAGTGCAGTTATCATATCAGAAAATGCTTTTATATCTTTATTTGGAATATTTAATGAAAGTAAGTATTCAACTAAATTTATTTGAAGATTTATCCAAAGTAAATCAAATGAACTGAGCTTTGGTGATGATACATAAGAAACAATTCTTTGCGCAAAGTCAGGATATTTAACTGCAAAATGGAATGCAGTCATCCCCCCCATCGAACCACCAACTATTGCATACAGTTTGCTAATCTTTAAGTGTTGAGTTAAAGTTTTGTAGTAAGCTTCAGTTATATCGTTGAAGGTAATTTGTGGAAAAATTTCTGTATTCGATGGTGAGGCAGAATAACCATTACCTAAAGCGTCAATAGAAATTATACAAAATTTATTTGTATCAATAAACGAATATTTTGAAAGTAATACACCAATATGTTCTGAATTTCCAGCTAGCCACGTAGGAAAAAAAATAATATTTGAGCTATCCTTGTTCACTGTCCCAAAAATTCTATAAGTCGTAAAACAGTTTTTTATAGTATCATTATTAAAGGTAATAAAGTTACCTAAATAAGCTTTTTGCAGAGGATAGTCTCTGGCTATGTTTTGTGGAAAGAGTAAAATATTTATGAAGATAATAAAAATGATAATTAAACTTTTCATAAAGATTGAAATTAAAGATTAAAAAAAACTTTGCAATTTTAATAAAAAGAAATGTAATAATTGAATAAATCAACTTTTTGAGGGAATGAAATTTTGTGGGAATAATTAGTCGGAACGGCGGGATTTGAACCCGCGACCACCTGAACCCCATTCAGGTACGCTACCGGGCTGCGCCACGTTCCGAGTCAAAGTAATTTATAAATTTCTTCAAGTGTTTTTTTTATTTCTATTAAATCTTTCTTTAAATCTTCCTTATCTGAGTTTACCTTTAAAACAGCTTCTTCTTTTTTATCAGAAATTTTTGATTCCTTATCAATCTGGACTTCGTAAAAAGAATCATTTTCAGAATTTTCCTTCAAAATTTTTTTAGCACCTTCTATTGTATATTTTTTTTCTCGAAGTAAGGATTTTATTTTCAAAATTATGCTAATGTCTTTATTAGTATATATTCTATTTCCCGCACGGTTTTTTTGAGGGCGTAATTGTTCAAATTCAGTTTCCCAGTATCTTAAAATATATTGCTCTACATCAGTTAGTTTGCTAACCTCACTAATCGAATAATATAATTTTTTTATTGATAAATCTTTCATTAAATAAATAGATGAAGAAATTTTAAGTAAAAATAAATAATCGATTAAAAAATAACAAATTATCTATTAGTTCTGTGAAGTTAGTTGAGATTATTTTTATTCTGAATTAGCTTTATTATAGCGTAAACTGCAACAATGTATCCGTAATGTTTGAGCCCTGAGATGTAACCATCACAACTTGAAGCAGTTAAAAGATTTTGTCTATATGATTCTCTTTTCGACAGGTTAGATAAATGAACTTCAATTTTAGGAATTTTAATTAATTCTAATGCATCTTTAATAGCAACAGATGTATGAGAGTATCCTCCGGGATTGATAATTAGACCGTCAATCCCCTGAGCGTTTTGGAGCTTTTCAATTATCATTCCTTCAATGTTCGAGTGAAAAAATTCAAATTCTATTTCAGGAAATTCTTTAATTATACTTTTATTGATATCATCTAAAGTAAGCTCTCCATAAATTGATGTATCTCTGTATCCAAGAAGATTTAAGTTCGGGCCATTTATAATTAAAATTTTCATCAATTTTCTGTTAGTTCTTCTATAATTTCACGCAATTTTGGATTTATATATAAATCTTCTATTCCTAATTCTTTAAGTGCTGTAGCTAAAATTGTTGCTTTTCTTTGAGTGGAAGCAAGTTTATTGATAATGATTATTTTATTTTCTTTGACCACACAATAACCACCTTTAAAGTCACCTTTTTCAAATCTAACGGACACACCAAGTTTATTAGCTACATCTTTTAGTTCGTCAATTAAAAGTTCAAATTCCTTTTCTTTAATTTTCAATTTTCCCTCTTTTATCTAATGGTTTGAAAATTATTAAGGCTATTACAAAAAAATGAAGAATAATACTTATAATCGGGAAGCTAGATAAAGACAGAATTCTATCCTCAAATAAAGACAAAATAATTTTCGAATCACCAAGTCTATAAAAAGTATTTTCAATCAATTTCAGGTCTATTAATGACAAATACACTTCAAAAGGCAAGCATAAAAAAACAATTGATAAACTAATAAAAAGCCATCCCATTTTCTTCAATTGTTTACCAATATAAATCGTATAAAAAAAAGTCAAAAGAATAAAGATTGAATAAGATATAAGTGAAACCGAAAATACAGGAACGAGTTGATATGCTATTATGTTTATTGATTCCGGATTTATTTCACTCTTCAGAGATATTCTTCCAAATTCATCGGTTTGAAAGAAGTAATAAATAGATAAGATTTTACTCATTTGAGATCCAAGCCAAATAGACCCTGAGATAAATATCATAGTCTGTAAAAGTTTGTTCCTAAAATCAGGTTTCTTTAAAGACATAAATTAAACTCTTCTTCTAAAACCTTCTCCCATTACCTCGTGAACATTGTGAATTGTTACGAAAGCAGAAGGATCTATCTCTTTTATAATTTTTAATAATTTAACTAATTCTTTAATTGTTACAACTGTTACGACGACTTCTCTATCAGTACCTGTATATAATCCACGCGATTTTATTGCAGTAGCACCTCGATTTAATTGTGTCATTATTGCTTCTGCTATTTCTTTGTTTTTATCTGAAATAATATGCACTGAACGAGCGTAATCAAATCCATCAATAATTGTATCAACAATTTTTCCTGAAACAATCAATAGAAATAAAGCATATAGAGTTAACACCAAAGCAGGTCTTTGGTCTGCTAAATTTTTTATGTCAATAATAAATCCAGCTAATAGAATTACAAAGAAATCAATTAAAATGATTGCCATTCCGGGTTTTATTCCAAATCGCTTATTAAGAATAGCTGCAACTATATC
>CAKZLD010000004.1 GCA_937125135.1 uncultured Ignavibacterium sp. | reverse complement strand
TATTGCTTTTTTTGATTCAGATAATAACCGCGCTAATCAGGTGAGCATTCAAGAGTTTTCGGATACTGATAATACATTAATGAAATCAAGAATTGATGCATCTTTTTTGATATATGAACCGAATAAGAATCACTGGATTGCAGAATCCGGAGTTTTCAGAAAGTTTAACGATAATAGTGAAATTGCTGAGTATTTTGATAAAAAAATAATTGAAGGATTAAATTTTCTACCCGAGGATTTATCTAATAAGCAGCAGAAAATATCAGAGATGAATTTATCAGAATTGAGTGAATTAATTCAAACCCAGAAAAGAGCTGGAAATGATCCTTCATCAACTTTAATAGATTACCATTCGATATTTGCGTTTGCAACTACAAACATAATTGTTGTCTTTTTCGCTCTGCCTATTTCAACTAACAAAAGAAAAGGCGGATTAGCTTCTCAAATCGGAATAAATATACTTGTTACTTTTTTATATCTTGTATTTATGAAAGTTAGTCAGGCATTTGGTAAAAATGGAGCTTTGTCTCCAATACTAACAGCTTGGTTTGCTAATATTATTTTTCTCGTAGCAGCAGGATTCAATTTATTAAGAGCAAGATTTTAGATTTGATCAGAACCTTAAAATTACAGGTAAAAATTTTAGCAAAAGATTTTAATGAAGAATTTTATTTTATAGTAGAAAGAATGAATTTATCTATCAAGCTCTTCAACGATATTGCTAACTAAAACTTCTACCTGTTTTTCTGAACCGAGTAAATCTTGCAAAGAGATTTTATTTAATAACTGATCAAGCATAGTTTGAACAGTCTTCCACAATGAACGAATTGAGCAATCAATAGAGTTAGTGCAAATTGTTTCAATACCTGAATGTAAATCACAAAAAGAAGATTCATAAAGTTTACCACCAAGAGTTGCTAAGACTTCACCAACATTAATTTTTTTCGGATCACGGGTTAGTTTATACCCACCCGTCTGACCACGTGAACTTTCAACAAATCCAGCGAGTCGAAGTATGCGAAGAATCTTTGCAACATTTGATTCGCTGAGTCCTTCTAATTCACTCAATTCGGGAATAGTCATTCCATTATCGGAATTGTCTTTGCCGATTCTGAGTAAAAGTCGTAATCCGTATTCTTCTTGTGCGCTGAATTTCATTTTAATTTTCTAACTTATTGATATCTCGAATTAATGATGGAAGCAACATATTTATCCTTAACTATAGTCACTCTTCGACAGACTCAGAGTGACCTTGGATTCTTGTTATACTGAGCTTGTCGAAGTATGACACTAATACTCTATCCTTTAAACAATGGAATTTTCGATCCGCAAGCTTTAGCATGCATTACTTGTGCAAATTGTTCGGGAGTAATTGAAGGACCTTTAGCAGAGCATAATTCGTTGAAAACTTGTTTTAAGTTGTTTGAAATGTGCTCAGCTGTAAATCCCTCGATATCCATTCTTCTCATAAAATATAATAGTTCTCCATTCTTGAAAAGAGCAATACTCGGCGAGGATGGAGGAAAACCTTTGATATATTCTCTGACTTTATCAACTGCATCTCGCTCCTGACCAGCGAATACAGTGTAAAGTTTATCAGGAATTATTTCATTTTGGAGTGCAAGAGAAACTCCTGGCCTTGCACTGCCAGCTGCACATCCACAAACTGAATTTATCATCACTAAAACAATTTTATCATCATTCACATTAAGTGCTTTTTCGACATCATTCGGAGTTAATAATTCTGTGAAGCCGACTGCTATAAGTTCATCTCTCATTGGTTGAACTGCTTCCTGATCATACATCGGTGGACGAGAAAGTATATTTAGCATTTATTCTCCTTTTGTTGTTTTGGTTTCAATGGTTTTTTTAAAGTTCATGTTCAAGTTCAAGTTCAGGTTCAAGTTTATGTTCAGGATTATGGATTGTAGTTCTCTGAATCTTCGTAAACTCTATC
>CAKZLD010000003.1 GCA_937125135.1 uncultured Ignavibacterium sp. | reverse complement strand
TATAACATCATTTAATTCAAGTGCTTCAGTGATTAAAGTACCGGGGACTAATTTTTCATCAAGCACCATTATTCCTGAGTGGTCATCACTTAAAAGTAATTCGTCTTCGGCGCAAATCATTCCAAGTGATTCTACTCCACGAATCTTTGCTTTCTTTATTTCAAAATTTCCATTCGGAATTATTGTTCCAACCGGAGCAAAAACTACTTTCTGATTTACAGCAACATTTGAAGCACCACAAACAACCTGAAGAGTGTTATTCCCATCGAAAATTTCACAGACACTAAGTTTATCAGCATTTGGATGCTTGTTTACCGACTTAACTTCAGCAACTAAAAAACCTTTATAAATTTCATTTTGATTAATGACATCTTCGACTTCCAGACCAGACATTGTAAGTTTTTCAACTATTTCATTTACTGAAAGTCCATCAAGATTTATGTAATCTTTAATCCAATTAAGAGATATTTTCATATTAAAACTGCTTTAAAAATCTTACATCATTTTCAAAAAATATTCTTATATCATTTATACCGTACTTAAGCAGAGCAATTCTTTCGATTCCCATTCCGAATGCATATCCGGTGAATTCTTCTGAATCATAATTAACGTAATTAAAAACATTTGGATCAACCATACCACAACCTAATATCTCCAACCATCCCGAATTTTTACAAACTCTGCAACCAGATCCTTTACATAAAAAGCAAGTAATATCCATTTCTGCACTTGGCTCAGTAAAAGGAAAAAAACTCGGTCGGAAACGATATTTAAGATTTTCGCCATAATATTGTTTTGCAAAAGAAACTAAGGTGCCTTTCAGTTCAGCAAAAGTAACATCTCTATCAACATAAAGCCCTTCAACTTGTTGGAAAGTGCAATAGCTTCGTGCATTGATCGCCTCATTCCTATAAACTCTTCCTGGCATAATTGCCCTAACTGGAGGTCGCATTTTTTCCATCACTCTTATCTGAACAGGAGAGGTATGAGTGCGGAGTAAAAATTTCTTATTTATAAAAAATGTGTCCTGCATATCTCTTGCAGGATGATCAGCGGGAAAATTAAGCGCTTCGAAGTTATAATAATCTGATTCCAGTTCAGGACCTTCGAAAACAGAAAAACCCATTGATTTGAAAATATCCTTTAACTCTTCGAGTGTTTGATTCAGAATATGTTTTGAACCGATTTTGATTGTATGTGCAGGTAAAGTTAAATCAATCTTCGAAGTGGAAAGCAATGTTTGACTTTCAATTTCAGATTTTTTCTGTTCGAAAAGATTTACAGCAAAATCTCTTAATTCATTTAGAACTTTACCGAGTTCTTTTTTATTTTCTTTGGGCACTTCTTTAAGTTTATCAAAGAGTGAGGAAATAATTCCGTTTCTGGAAAGATATTTTATTCTGATTTGTTCAAGTGATTTGAAAGAATCAACATTATTGATTTCTGTTTCGAATTCTGATTTAATTTGATTCAGTTGTTCCTGCATTTGCTAAAGCCATTGATTTGAATTGATGAATATTTAAAATAAACCCCTCAGAGAAAAGGATAAATATGCTAATTCCTCCGAGGGTTAAAATTAGTTCTGACTAAATTTTACTAATTCAGCAAAGGCTTGTTGATTTTCTACAGCAAGAGAGGCTAATATTTTTCTATTGATCTCGACACCTTTCTTCTGCAAAGCACCGATTAGTCTGGAATAAGTTGTACCATTCTGCCTTGCAGCAGCATTGATACGAATAATCCAAAGACTTCTGAATTCTCTCTTTTTAAGTCTTCTATCTCTGTATGCGTGAACTAATCCTTTTTCAACAGAATTTTTGGCAATTGTGTAAACATTACCTCTTGCACCCCAATAGCCTTTAGCAAGTTTGAGTATTTTTTTTCGTCTTCTATGTGAAGCTACTTTATTTTTTGACCTTGGCATTTCTCATTCCTCTCTTTTATTGAACCATAATACTTACTCTCTTTTCATCTGCTTTTGAAACGAGAGTTGCTTTTCTAAGATTTCTTTTTCTTTTCGTTGTTTTGGAAGTTAGAATATGACTTTTATAAGCTTTTTGTCTTTTGAACCGACCTGATGCTGTCTTTCTGAAAGTTTTTACAGCACCTCTGTTACTTTTCATTTTTGGCATAAATTTAACCTTGTTTTTGTTTTTTACCTTTTTTTGATAGTGGAACTAATATTGCTGACATACTTCGTCCCTCCATTTTGGGAGAAACTTCTACTTTTGCAATATCTGTTAAAGTATCAATAAACTTATTTATCAGTTCTTCACCTTGTTCTGTGTAAGCTAATTCTCTTCCTTTAAATATTACGGAGACTTTTACTTTATTTCCTTCTTCTAAAAAATTTGCTGCGTGTTTCGCCTTAAATTGAAAATCATGAACATCAGTATTTGGATGCAACCTGATTTCTTTTAAGACAGAAACAACCTGATTTTTTCTTTGTATTTTTTCTCTTTTTTGCTGTTCATATTTGAATTTACCGAAATCAATTATTTTGCAAACAGGAGGATCAGCCTGCGGGGCAATTTCAACTAAATCTAACTGCCTTTCAGAAGCTATCCTTAATGCGTCCTTTACTAAAAAAATTCCTAATTGAGTTCCATCAAAATCTATTACTCTAACTTTTGATGCTTTAATTTCCTGATTTACACGAACATTTGTTTTTTCTGAAATAGTTTACCTCTTAATTGTTAAATCTTATTTTTAATTTCGGTTGCAATTTTATCAATAAATTCTGATATTCCCAAAGAGCCTTTATCTCCTTCTCTATGTTGCCTTAAAGAAATTGTGGATGAAGATTTTTCTTTCTCACCAACGATAGCCATATATTTCACTTTTTTGGTCTCCCAATCTCTGATTTTATAACCAATTTTTTCATTCCTATCATCTAATTCTGCACGAATATTATTTTCTTTCAATAAATTGAAAATTTGTTGAGCATATTCCAAATAATTTTGAGAAATCGGCATTACTACTGCCTGAATTGGTGCGAGCCATAGCGGAAATTCACCCGCATAATGTTCAATTAAAACACCTATAAATCTTTCCAGCGAGCCGAAAGGAGCACGATGAATAACTACTGGTCTGTGTTTTTGTCCATCACTTCCAACATATTCAAGATTAAATCTTTCAGGCATAACATAATCAATTTGAACAGTGCCTAACTGCCATTTTCTTCCGAGAGCATCTTTAACCATAAAGTCTATTTTCGGGCCGTAAAAAGCAGCTTCACCTTCTTCGATAGTATAAACCAATCCCATCATATCAGCAGCTTCTTTGATTTCAGCCTGAGCTTTATCCCAAAGAGAAATATCTCCACCGTATTTATCAAGATTTTCATCACGAAAAGAAAGTTGAGTGGTGAAATCCTTGAATCCCATTTGATTGAATACTACTTGAATAAGCTCTATCACATTGCAAACTTCCTGCTTAAGCTGATCTTGCCTTACGAAAATATGAGAATCATCAACCGAAAAACATCTAACTCTTGTCAAGCCGTTTAATTCACCAGACTGCTCATATCTGTAAACCGTACCAAATTCAGCTAATCTTATTGGAAGATCTTTATAGCTTCTTGGTTTTGATGCATAAATATGAAAATGATGAGGACAGTTCATAGGTTTAAGAAGATATTCCTCCTTACCTTCCTCCAATGAAAGAATTGGGAATTGGCTATCCTTGTAATATGGATAATGACCGCTTGTTTTGTAAAGATTTATGTTTCCGATATGAGGAGTAATTACAGGAAGATAACCTCTTTTTCTTTGTTCTTCTTTGAGATAATTTTCTAATGTTTCTCTTAAAATTGTACCCTTCGGTAACCAAATTGGTAAACCAGAACCAATTGTATTACTAATCAAAAATATTTCTAATTCTTTTCCAAGTTTACGATGATCTCTTCTTTTTGCTTCTTCCAATCTCTGAAGATATTCATCAAGCATTTTTTTCTTCGGAAAAGAAATACCGTAAATTCTTTGTAACTGCTTGTTCTTCTCATCACCTCGCCAATAAGAGCCAGAAACTGAAAGAAGTTTTACATACTTTATCTTCGAACTATCTGGAAGATGAGGACCAGTGCATAAATCTGTAAAATCACCTTCGTTATAAATGCTTATCGTTTCTGAATTCTCATCCAACTCACTCAGGATTTCCAATTTATACGGATCATTCTTCTTCTTGAAAAGTTCGATTGCTTCATTTTTGGAAAGCTCAACTCTCTCAAACTTATTAGCTTTTTGTGAGAGTTCAATCATTTTCTCTTCAATTTTTATAAGGTCATCTTCGCTAAGTTGAGTGTTGATATCAAAATCATAATAAAACCCATTTTCTATCGCAGGACCTACTCCAAACTTTGCTTCCGGATAGATTGATTGAATTGCATGAGCCATTAGATGCGAGGATGAATGCCAGTACATATCTTTTCCATCTTCATTATCAAAAGTTAAAATTTCAACCTCTGCATCTGAGTTTATTTGAGTATAAAGTTCTTTAAGTACTCCATTTATACGAATTCCCAAAGCTTCTTCAGCAAGTCGTTTTGAGATAGACTCAGCAACTTGAATTCCTGTTATTCCTTTTTCGAACTCTCTGATATTTCCGTCAGGAAATTTTATTTTAATTTTTTCCATCGTTGTATTAAATAAAAATTTTCCCGCTACTGCGGGAAATAATAAAATGAACTAAAAGTTTTTATGTTCTAATGAATTTCTAAATCAGTTGAAAAATTTTGTTTTTTGTGGGCTCTAAAGGACTCGAACCTTTGACCTTCTGCACGTCAAGCAGACGCTCTAGCCAACTGAGCTAAGAGCCCATTTTATAAATTACTTTATTTCTTTAATCTCCCCAACTCCTGACGCTCTAACCTCCGTTAGCTAACGGATGAGCTAAGAGCCCATTAAAATATTTTATGAATTATTTTCTTAATCCCCCAAACTCCTGACGCTCTACCCTCCGTTAGTTAACGGATGAGCTAGGAGCCCGTTAAAATATTTTATGAATTAATTTCTCAATCCCCCACAGACCCCTGACTCTCTAACCTCCGTTAGCTAAC
>CAKZLD010000002.1 GCA_937125135.1 uncultured Ignavibacterium sp. | reverse complement strand
AGGATAAAAATCTCCCTGTTAAAATTTTTGCTTTTATTTACTAACTCCGCAGATAAAAAAAGATTTTTCTTTAGCTCTGTTTTAAGAAAGGATATATTGTCAGAATTAAAAGTATTTATCAAGTCATTCGAATTCACTTTTAGTTGAGTTATTGAGTCTTCTGCAATAAAGGAAATAAAGATTTCATCGCCATCCTGATGACGGGAAATAATGTTCTCAACTAACTTTTTTGCCTGATTCAAAAATGATCCCTGCTGGTCAACTACAGACATACTGAATGTGTTATCTATAAGAAAAACAGATGTTGTCTTTGCTGCTGAAGTTACACCTGCAATGCTTAATCCCTGAAGTGTTGGTCTTGCAAATGACAAAACAATAAATATTATTACTAAAACTCTCAAAAAAAGAAGAAGCCACTGTTTGATTTTAATCTTTCTGATTTTATTCTTCTGAAGTTCCTTTAAGAACATCAGAGTGCTGAAATCTACATTCTTAAGTTTTTTAAGATTTAATAAATGAATAATTACTGGAATGGATGCAGCTAACAAACCGATAAGAATAGCAGGATTTAAGAATGTCATTAATTAAGTATCAAACCTCTTTTATTTTGGTTTGCAAGTTATTAAAGAATAATATTTAATCAAGATAATAGTTTTTGAACCGGATAAAACTCGTTAATAAAAATTTTTTTTAGATTTCATTCATACTCTGATTCATTTCAACCATAAAAGTGATAAAAAAAGCCCGCCGAAGCGGGCAATGATTTATTTCATTAAATTCATCTTTTTAGAAGATGTAAATACAGTTCCATCATCTCCAATAGCTTCGATTCTATAGATATAAATTCCACTACTTAAACCCGCTCCATCAAAAGTTACTTCATTTCTTCCAGCTTTCAATTTCCCCGAATACAGTGTTCTGATTTCTTCACCGAGATTGTTATAAACTTTCAAGGTAACATTCGAGTTTTCAGCCAAGTTAAATCTGATTGTAGTAGCTGGATTAAATGGATTTGGATAATTTTGTTCAATGAAATAAACTTTAGGTCCGGCAACTAAAACCTCAACTTCATTTGAATAGTGATAAGCACCATTGTAATCAATTTGTTTTAGTCTGTAAACATAATTCCCTTCATTTAGTTCTTTGTCAGTGAAAGAATATTTTCTAATATTGGTTGAGTGTCCACTACCTTTAACAAAGCCGACAGTTAAAAAATCATCAGCATATTTTCTTTGAATTTCAAAACCATAGTTATTTGTTTCAGTTGTTGTTGTCCAATTTAGTTCAACATCAAGTCCAATAGCTTTTGCTTCAAATGATGATAGTTCTACTGGAATTACCTGCATCAGTGGATATCGGAATGTTACCCATTGTGACGGTGATGTTGGAGTGAATGAACTTGATGAAGATCCGGCAGTAGCCAAAGCAGCACCTGATTTATCGAAAATTGTGTGTGGATAAGTTGCTCCGCCGTCGAGCGAAAGTTTTACTATCAATCTATCCGTATAACCAGGATAATTAGCGTGAGCATAATCGAATTTTAGTGAATCGAATTCGTTTAATCCTGTATAAACTCTTGAATATAAAAAGTCATTTTGATTGGTAGCACTGTAAGAATAGAAATCAATTTTAACAGATTTATTCCCACCTAAGGAAGGACCATTTGCTCCGGCAAATTGAGCAAAAGTAATTCCGCCATCAGGATTGCTGATTGACCATCCCGCTGCGGGAAATTGTCCATCGAATAATTCATAATAAAAGTTATTGCTCAAAATTGGATTATCATTCTCAATTAAGTACGCATTATTTTCTTTAATAAAATCAAAAGCAACTATCGGCTTTGGAGCAAATAGATTTTCTGGCTCTTCGTAAACAAAATCAGATTCCGTATAATTTCTGGATTTGGCAGCATTCAATACTTCTTTAGTAGCATCATTCTGAACGAAGACTGCTGTGTAAATTAAACTATCAACCCAAACAGCTAAATCCAAGGGATATTTTATTGTAAAATTATAAGTTCCTGTTGTGGTTGGTATTTGTGTGCCTAAAGAATTTGGGTATGCTCTTCTGAATACATCATAAAAATCTTTTTCACCATTAGTTCCCGGAGGAGATGCATATCTAATAACTCGCTCAATTGCGTGAACTCTCATATAATACTGTCCTGCAGGTAAATTTGAAGAGATTGTTAAAGTAATATCTGCTCTAATAGTGTCGCCGGGAATTCTGGTATTCGTTACTGATAGATTTATTGGAGTGCCTTTTGATTTTCTTGAATTGAATGCATCCGGCAAACTGTTTGGCAAAGTATAAGGATATTCAGGTCGCACAACACCATCCATCACAACTGTAGGAACTGCATTGATACTATAATATGTTCTTCTGTCTGTTGCTTGTTGAGGATTATAATGATACATTGGATCATTTCCGGGTGAAGGCCAATTCATGTGATATTTAATTGCTACTATTGAATCGAATTTGTTATGAACAAAAGCGTCAATAGTTGGATTGTTGGTTGCACAAGGTCCGCAAGTAGAACTTGTAAATTCTTCCAACAGAACTTTTCTCAAAAATCCCGGCAAATAAAGTGATGACTGTGTTAAAGTATTATTCGCTGGATTTTGATCTCCTGTTAGGTGGGCAGTTACAGTAAGATTAATTTGTTGACCCGGGGTTATTGTTAAATTATCAAAAGTAACCGCAACCGATATACCACTGTTTAATGATGAAATAGATTTAGTGCTTGAATATGTGCCGGGACTTACAGTCAAAGTTACATTGAAAGGAGAAGTAATATTTAATCTACCAAGATTGATGAATGAAACAACGGGAGCAATTACAAAAGGACTTGAACCGATGGCATAACTTGTATCTTTAATCACATTATCAATAGACGCAACTGCAACATCTGTATTGAATTGAGTACCCAAGGTAAGATTGTCAATATAAAGGTTATTTCCATAACCATTAACAGTATGGAACTGAACTTTTACTCCTTGTGCAAAAATTGACACAGCACAAAGAATGGTTAGCAAAAAAAGTAACACTTTTTTCATAATTACTCCTTTATTATTAGTTATTGGATGTTTGAATTACTTCTCTTGTAGTATTATTTTGGATAAAAGAAATCGCCTTAAGCTTATCAATATTCCAGGAAGAATCAATAACTTCTGTGTAGCTGAATGTTCTACTGCCGAGAAGCTCCTTTAAATTTATTCCCTGATTATTTGGAAAGAGAACCCTCAGTACATCATAGAATTTAGTTTCACCACTCGAACCAGGAGGAGAAGAAAATTCTATTTCCTTTTCTACAATTGCAGTTCTCAAAAAATAATTACCTAAAAATGTTGAATCTATATTATTCGAAAGGATGTTTAGTTTAATATATAATCCTTTATTTACTTTCTGTTGAGTTAATTCGATTAAAAAATTTGATGGAGTATTGAGTTTTTGATTTATTCCGGATTTAATTTGATTTGAATCTGTTGGGGTGGGTCTCATCAAACCATCAATTATAATCGTTGGAGCAAACATTATATTGTAATAAGTCATTCTGTAATCACAAAACGGTTTCGCTGTCAGATAAAAGGGATCAACTGGTGAAGGAAAATTTGTAGCAAACTTAATAATCTTCAACTTATTACTTGTGAAGGAATATTTTTCTAAAGACTCAAGAATTTTATTAGAAGTAACGCATGGGACACAGCTGACGTTCGCAAAGTCTTCCAATAAAACCGTTCTTTGATAAGAGCTTTGATTCCCTTTTTGGAAAGTAATTTCAATAAGAACTTCTCCGGTTTTAACTGATTTTTTATTCGGGTCAACGGGTGGATTTGTTTCGCAGCTTATGAAAATTATTAATGATAAGAAAAGTAAAGTTAAGTTTTTCATAAAGTTTATTCTTTTAATCCAAAAATAATTTGGAAAGAATAAACTTCATAGAGAAATGTTTTTATTTATCAATAAAACGTAAAAATGAATTTTTCAGTCAGAATTCATTAGATCATTTAATGCTTCATTTAAATTCGGAAACTTAAATCTGTAACCAAGTTTGATAATTTTCTCAGAACTAATTCGTTGACTTGAAACAATGTCCGAAGCTGCTTCTCCCAAAACAAATTTAAGTATAAACTCAGGAACTGAAAAAAAACTTGGTCTTCGTAAGGTTCTACCAAGTTGTTTTGAAAACTCTCTCATAGTTACAGGTTCAGGCGCAGCTGCATTTATAGCTCCAATACAGTTCGGGTTTTCAATTATGAACTGATAAATACCCGTTAAATCTTTAATGTGAATCCAGGGAAAGAACTGATTTCCTGAACCCAACGGACCTCCGATAAAAAGTTTGAATGGAGGCAGCATTTTTTTTAAAGCACCATCTTCTATTGAAAGAACAATTCCGGTTCTGACACTAACCCATCTGACGCCAAATTTCTGAACTTCAGAGGCTTCCTTCTCCCAATCAACACAGACTTTTGCTAAAAAATCATTTCCCGACGAGGAATTCTCAGTTAATATTTCCCGACCTCTGTTTCCATAGTAACCGACACCAGAAGCAACAATAAAACTTTCAGGTTTACTTTTTAGTCCCGAAATTATTTCAACTAATAATCTGGTTGAATCAACTCTTGAGGAATATATTTCTCTTTTGAAAGATTCATTCCAACGTTTTGAAAATACACCTGCTCCTGCCAAATGAATGACAGAAAAAGTGTTTTCTAAAGCTTCTGAATTAATATTTGCTGATTTAAACTCCCACTGAATTAAATCAACTTCTGCTGGAATTATTTTTTTCGCTTTAATAATGTTTCTTACCAAAGCAACCACTTTATAATTTGACTGCAGAAGATATTTGATAAGATTTCTTCCTATCAAACCGGTTGCTCCTGTTAAAATAACTTTTTTCATATTCCTAAAATGATTGTTATAAATAAAAAACCCCTGAAAATCGTCAGGGGTTCAAAAAAATTACTGAAGAACTAAATTACTTCAAATAAGTCATTTTTTTAGTTAAAGTCATTCCATTAGATTCGAGTCTGTATATATAAACTCCGCTGAATAATCC
>CAKZLD010000001.1 GCA_937125135.1 uncultured Ignavibacterium sp. | reverse complement strand
TATGCAGGTATCTGCCCTGAATCTTAATCAGGCTATTAACTTAAATTTAATTAGTTTCATTTACATTTCTACAATTGGTTCCTTCGCATTGATTTGGATTTTCTCAATACCATTTATTAAAGATTCGAGAGATAGAAGTTCTTTTATTCAAGGAGCATTTAGAAGTAATTTCGCAATAATTGGCTTTGCTATCATCTCAAATCTTTTTGGAAAAGAAATTTTAGGAAAAGCATCAATAATTCTTGCATTCATTTTACCGTTGTACAATATACTCGCCGTAATAGTTCTAACTTTACCAAGAAGAGATGAAGTTGACTTTAAAGCAAAAGAAATTATTTATGAAATTTTATTTAATCCATTGATAATTGCTGTGGTAATTGGTTTAGTTTTTGCTATTGGAAGTATTAAACTACCAAAGCCTATTTACGACTCTGGTAAATTGCTCGCTGATTTGGCACTACCACTTGCGCTAATTGGTATAGGCGGGTCTTTAAATTTGGAACAGATTAAGAGAGCACCAACTTTAGCAATAAGTTCTTCAGTAATTAAAATCGTTTTAATTCCTGCTCTTTTCACTCCTTTGGCTTATTTATTAAGTTTCCGAAGTGATGACTTAGTAATATTATTTATTCTTTTTGCATCACCAACAGCTATTGTGAGTTTCATAATGGCTGAGGCAATGGGTGCAAATGGTAAACTTGCTGGGAATATTATTTTAATTTCAACGATAGGTTCTGTTTTTACATTTTCGTTTGGAATAATGATACTGAAGTCACTTTCACTTATTTGAAAAATTCATTTCTTGTTAAATGTTTTTGAGTTAATTAAAAATAAAAAAGTCACACTTCGATAAACTCTGTGTGACTTTAATTGATAAAGTTATTTTTTGTGTTAACTTAAAAGCAGTTAAACTTTTATCAGACTAATATTTCTTTCTTTTCTACTTTAAATATCCAGTTATGAGTGTCTTCTTTTTCTCCGATATGGATCGAGGTTAATTCATTGAAAAGTTTTAAGTCTAATTCGCCGGCTTCACCATTGTTAATCACCATATTTTTATCTTTATAACTTAATAATCCAATCGAAGAGATTATCGCAGCGGTGCCTGTTCCGAAAACGCCTACTAAAGTTCCATTGTCATAAGCATCCATCACTTCCTGAATTGAAACAAGTCTTTCATTTACTTTAAAGCCCCATTCGCTAAGAATTTGAATGACCGATCTTCTTGTTACTCCTGGTAAAATCGAACCAGTGAGTTTGGGAGTAACTATTTCATCTTTGAAGTGGATGAAAATATTCATTGTACCAACTTCTTCAATATATTTTTGTTCAACTCCATCAAGCCATAAAACCTGAGTAAAGCCCAGTTCTTTTGCTTCTTCAGCAGCTAATAAACTTGCAGCGTAATTAGCAGAAGTTTTGCATTCTCCCATTCCTTTTCTGAAAGTTCTTACGTACTTATCCTGAGCAAGAATTCTTACTGGCTCAAACCCTTCGGGATAATAAGCACCAACAGGAGAGAGAATAATTATAAACTTATAATCTCTTGAAGGTCTTACGCCAAGGACAGGTTCTTTACCAAACATAAATGGTCTTATATATAATGCTTCGCCTCTTTTGGTTGGAATCCAGTCACTGTCTATTGCAATTAGTTCTTTCATAGCTTCTAAAACAAACTCACTGTCAAGCTCTGGCATACAAAGTCTTCTTGCAGAGTTATTCATTCTTTCGATATGTACATCAGGTCTGAAAATCTGGATTTGATTATCAACGGTTTTGAAAGCTTTTAATCCTTCAAAAATAGATTGACCATAATGGATAAAAGAAGTTGCAGGATGTAAACAGAAATTGTTAATAGGATGAATAGAAGCATTATACCAACCTTTCTCAGGAGAGTAATCCATTTCGAACATATGATCTGTAAAGTAAACTCCAAAACCTAATTTTTCGGGAAGGGTAATTTTTTCATTTCTTTGCTTGATTTGATAAGAGATGTTTTTCATATGAGTGCCTTCCAGTTAATGAATTAGAATAAAATTTTTTCTTAGTAACAGTAATTTTTTACTGTTCAAAAATACAGATAATCACTCAAAGAATTTAGATTAAAAGATTAACATCCAAAGCAGGTAATCTAAAATAAGAATCAAAGCAGATGAGATTACGAAAGATCGAATTGTAGCTAAGCCAACTCCTTCGGCACCACCTTCTGTTCTAAAACCGATATGACAACCTAATAAAGATGTTACCGCTCCAAAAAAAACAGTTTTAATCAGTCCAGCAACCAAATCCCACATTTCAAAAAATCTTCTAACGGAATTAAAAAACACTGCGAAAGAAACTCCAAGAAAATAATTCGAAACAATGTATGCCCCAAGAACAGCGATAACATTAGCAAATATTACTAATATTGGTAACATTAAAATCGCTGCCAAAAATCTTGGCATTGCTAAAAATCTAATTGGACTAATTCCCATTGTTTCCAAAGCATCAATTTGCTCTGTAACTTTCATTGTTCCTAACTCTGCAGCTATGGAAGCACCTACTCTTCCGGCTATAACAATGCCCGTTAAAACTGGACCTAATTCAGTTATTATTGCCCGGCTGGTTGCACCACCTAAAAAAGAAAGGGGTGCAATTCCTTTTAGTTGGTAAGCTGCCTGCCACGCAGCAACTGCACCTGTAAATACAGCTATTATCAAAACCAGAGGGAGTGAATTTACTCCAATATGTTCCATCTGGTAAAGAATTAACTTTTTACTTCTTGGAATTTGTGGGAAGAATTTTATAATATTTCCCAGTAGTACTGATACTTGACCAAACTCCTGAAGAAATGACAGTGTTTTATCTCCAATTTTTCTAACCAGATCAAAAATCAATTTTGAAACTTTCTATTTAATTACTGTGGTAAATATAATGATTATGAGTCTATAGTCTTTCGTTAGTTATCTGCAATCTCCAGTAGAAAAATTTTGTTTTTTACTCATCAGCTTCAAAATAGCACACTGATGACTCTGATTTGGCAGATTTTCACTGATCCTTTAAATCCAATAAATCTGCGTCATCTACGTGCTATTCAAATTATCTATCTAACCAACACCATCTTCCTTACCTGAGTATAATCCCCAGCCTGAAGTTTATAAAAATATGTTCCACTTGGAAGATTTGTTGCATTAAATTCAACTTGATAATTCCCTGCCGGTTTATATTCATTCACAAGAGTTACAATTTCTCTCCCAAGCAAATCATAAACTTTTAAAGTCTGCCAACTATCAACCGGAGATTGCCAACTTATTACAGTTGATGCTTTATCCGAATGTGTGACTTTGCCAAATGGATTAGGATAATTCTGCTCTAAAATATACTCTTCAGGAATTGCAGATAAATCTTCCTCTAAATTCAAAATAATGTTCGGTTCAGGCGTTGGCAGTTTAACTGTTGTGTAAATGTGAAATTCTCCCGGCTCTAACGTCATCTGCATACCAGTATTGGTAACAAAGATACTATCTCCTCTAAAGTAATTATACCACCAACCTGTTCTACTAAAATTAGCATTTGGCGAAAGCTGACCAACATAAAAATTTCCTATGATTGCAACATCCATTGAAGTGTGGAAGAGATTTATTTTCTTTATAAATCCACCGACATCAATTGTATAATTTGTTGTTGAAAATGCAGGATAATTCTTTTTAAGATTTATCAATTCTCTGAAAACTTTATATAAGTTTCTTCTATTCTGTTCGTTGTAGTAATTCCATCTAACTGGTTTTTCGCCTGTTCTTCCATTAAATTCTATACTTACATCATAGCCAAGTTCACCAAACTGCCAGAGAAGTTTTGGTCCGGGGATAGTAAAGAAAAAAGCTGATGCAAGTTGAACACGATGCAGAGCTGTTCTAAGATTTCTTATATTGTATGAACCCAATGAATTTCCAAACTGAAGATTTTTATACATCAAACGCTCTTCATCGTGACTTTCCATATAAGTTACTAAATGCGGATACTGCCAGCCTCGCGCTTTATAGGAACCCCAACTGAGGTCAGATGCATAACCCATCGTTGCTTCATTATACTGATAATTTAGATTTCCCCACAATAGCATTCCGGCATTTGCAAGAACTATTTCTTCACTATTAACAGCAAAATGTTCAAGGATAACATACGCAGTCGGATCCACTTGCCAAATCTTATTTGCCATTCTCGTTAAAATATTAATTCTTGATTGATCATATTGATTCCATTGATTTACATCGTTAGAAAAGTTTTGTGTAAATCCTTTAGACAAATCAAATCTGAATCCATCGAACTTGAATTCTTTCAACCAGTATTCGTTTACTCTGTCCACGAAGTATTTTGTTGCATTGCTTTCGTGATTAAAATCGTTAAAGACATTATAAGGATGACGAGCAGTTGGATTAAGATACGGATTATTAGCAGCTGGTCTGTTGTTTTGTTCATCCCACCATAACATTGCCAACGGCGATAAATTATCAGCGTGATTCAAAACCATATCCAAAATAACAGCTATTCCATTTTGATGACAAATATCTATAAACTGTTTTAATTTATTTGCAGGACCGTAAAATTTATCAACTGCAGTGTGATAAATCGGATTGTATCCCCAACTTAAATTTCCGGAAAATTCCATAATTGGCATCAGTTCGATTGCATTGACGCCAAGATTTTTAAGATATGACAGAGTATCAATCAAAAACTGAAATGATTTCTGAGTTGAAAAATCTCTTACTAGTAATTCATAAATTATTAAATTCTCTTTCGGTGGCTTCTGAAAATTTGGAACTTGCCACTGATATTGTGATTGAGCAGTTTGCAGCACACTAACAACGCTACCTGTTTTTCCAGTTGGATATGCTTTTAAGTTTGGATAAATCTGGGGCGGAATATATTGATCATTCCACGGATCAAGAATTTTTTCTGAATAAGGATCTCCTGTTCTTATTTTTCCATCAACAAGATATTGAAATGCATACTCAACTGCCGGTGATAAACCAGATAACTCAATCCACCAAATCACACTATCAGCATTTACGAAATGCC